>JAADJA010000055.1 GCA_013151015.1 Chlorobiota bacterium | reverse complement strand
GAAACTTTTTTACACCAAACTCGGAGTATATTATGGAAGCAAGTCAGTACCCTGCCCCTTTCGACAGGAAATACCGTCCACTGTCACAAACCAATTTTGAAAAATACTGGAGAGGCGGCCTGACCTATTGGAAATTTGATAACGAAACCGGAAAAGTTGACCAGAAAAACTCATTTACATTTGAATTCCCTCCTTACACACAGGATTTATCTGATGCTGGTAAACTTGCCAGTTATGGCTGGGGCTTCACCAATTCGTTCTGTACCGAAATGTACATCGGCGGAATCGAAAGCGGTCGTCCACCTTATGAGGCTGGTTGTTCATCAAGGGACGTTGACTATATGCACGTTACCAACTGGAAGAAAGCTGCCGAAGTAGTGAAGAAGCCCGGTAACTACAAAATGGTCAATGGGATGAAAGTAATCCCAATGGAAGTGGCAATCAGGGAAGGCTTGTTATATCTTATCCCCGAACCAAAGTCACCTCATGGCGTTGATGTCGATCCAACAACAGGAAATTATATCATTGTTGCCGGAAAACTTGATTCCCATGCCTGGGTTTACTCTTTCGAGAAGATCATGAAAGCCATTGCCGACAAGAACTTTGAAGGACATGATAAATATGGCATTCCCATTATTTCCCTCGAAGATGCTTTGCACGGTAGCCTCGAAGTTGGCCTTGGGCCTTTGCACAACCAATTTGATGATGACCCGGGTGTGGTTTATACCTCGATTTATGTGGATTCGCGTGTCACAAAATGGAATTATATCGACTTAAAAGTTTTGGGCCATGTCCCTTCACATTATAACATCGGACACCTTGTGGCAGCACATGGCGATGCTTTGGACCCCCAGGGGGATTATTTGATTTCATTGAATAAATTGTCCATCGACAGGTTTAACCCGGTCGGGCCGCTTCATCCCCAGAACCACCAGTTGATTGACATTAAAGGCGGGCCAAATGCCGAAATGAAGATTATTTATGATTTGCCTTTGCCGATGGGCGAACCCCATTATACCTCCATGATTTCTGTTGACAGGTTTAATTCTATTTTAAAATATGACGTCGGGACTGATATTACCACAGATAAGATTTCCCCTTATGCTACTGCATTGGGTAGTGAGAAAATTGAAACGAAAGGGAATACGGTCCATGTTTATGGTACGATCAATAACGGTGTGGTTACGCCAAAGGACATCAAAGTAAAACAAGGGCAAGAAGTCCAGATACACCTTACGAACCATGGGCAGACAAAAGCAGATCATTATGTTTATGAAATTTCGGCCTATGACCAGATGTACCGCTGGCGCCCGGGCGAAACAGCTACTTTGGATTTTGTGGCAGAAAAGGCAGGGATGTATCCTTTATTGCTCGATGAAATTTATGATCCCGGCAACAGGAAGCTCCAGGGTTATCTTGCGGTAACATTCGATCCCAAAGCTGAAAACAAACGTTTGTTGGCTTATGCCGACCGTGTTCAGGAAGATATGAAAATGCAGGCCTTCAAGCCTTCGGCAATCGAAATGAAAAACATGCTCCCCGGTGAAATGGAATACCTGAACCATGGTTGTAATGCCTGCCACAGGTTTGGTGAGGAATACAACGGACCCGACCTTTTGATGGTTGACAAAAGAAGGACGGATGAATGGTTGAAATCATGGATCACCGAAACCGAAAAGCATTATGTTGAGAAAGACATAGAAGCCATGCGCCAGAAGTATAAACTTGCCATGCCTAACCAAAATGTTTCGGACGAAGCTGTTGTCAAGATTATTGAGTACCTGAAAGCTAAATCCGAACAGGTTTTGAAAGAGAAAACCAAATAGTGTTCTGTTTTTGGACAAATCAAAGGAGGCGGAATTCCCGTCTCCTTTTTTATTATTATATGTACAAATGATATATATATTTTTCTAATTTTGCAAAACAAAATATTTTCACAAACTTTAAATTTTAATTCGTATGAAAAGATTCGTATTGATCATTGCAACAGTAGCATTATCAGGTGTTTTATTCACAAGTTGTGGCGGAAGTGGTTCGCAGCCCAAAGAAGAAAAGCAAGCACCAAAAGAACAAGTTAAACAAGAACAACAGGTTACGCAGGAAGATGCATTAACGGCAAATTTGGAAAACGGCAAGGCTGTTTACAACAAGATTTGTATGGCTTGTCACATGACAGGTGTTGCAGGTGCAGCGGCTTTGACCGATAAAGCACGCTGGACCGAAATCGCAAAAAAAGGCATGAAAACCTTGCACCATGATGCCATTGAAGGTTTTACAGGTGAAAATGGGGTAATGCCCGCTCGTGGAAGTTGTACCGATTGTTCAGATCAGGATTTGTATGATGCTGTTGCCTTTATGCTGAAAGAGGCAGGTGTAACTGCAGAGTAGAAACCATAGGATTACCGTCATTGCGAGAAACCGGTATTTTGGATTTGTGTTTGGGTTTTGTGGCTTGCCCGAAAGATTGGTCAGGACATGAAACACCACCACACAAGCCTCTGCCAGGTTCATCGCAATGACGACTTTAAAAACAAGAGGTTATGAAAAAGTATAAAATTTTTGCCGGATTGGGACTTGTCCTTCTCGTTGTTGCGTATTTTACGCCCATTTGGTGGGTTGCGCTCCAAAGTATCCAATATCCAAAGTCGATGTACCCAAACGGTATCCGCATCGAGTTTAAATACAATGGTGTTTATAATGGATGCGAAGGACAACTGGAAAGGGAAGAACTTGCCGCCGACCAGGCCGGGGCCGATTGCCTGGTGGAGATGAACGCCATTAACCATTTCATTGGGATGTACCATATCGTACAGGGGCTTAACCGGGACGAAAGCAGGGAATACCCCATTTATTATGTATTTGATACGGAAAAAGATGCCCAGGGAAATGAAGTGGTCGATCCAAAGACGGGTGAGCCGGTCCGGGTTGACGTCACTCCGCGTTTCCTGAAATTTCTGGATGGCCTCATGCGGATATCGCCACATCTCTTTATGGTTTTCTTCGCCTTCGGGTTGATTTTCATTTTTACCCCAAAAAAGCTGAATATCTTGTCAGCTCTTATTCCGGCCTTATTGCCGTTCTATTTTCTGGTTATGTACATCATTGGTTTAGGTTGGTACGGGCATAATTTGGGCTTGCACGGAGGTGGCGCCTTTCAGGGGATCAATGAGTTCATGCCCACTGTATTTGGTGAAGGGAAAGTGGCCCAGTTTGTTACCATGTCGTATCCTTACTTCGGCTTTTTCATCACGCTTGCCGTTTTTGTTTTGTTCCTCCTTGCGATATTGACGAAGCGGAAAGAGTTGAAATCAGTTTAAGGTTTTATTAATTTGAAGGTTCTACTACCATTTTGAACAATAACCCCCGAATAGGTAATTTGAATTTCTGTTCCTTATATGGCAACAGGCGAGGGACGATTGCTTTTTTTCTGTTCATTTTTTTATTCGTGAACAATTCCTTTTCCCAGGAAAAACCCTTTGGGACATATTACCCTTTTGATATTAACTTGCCCGATAGCAATCTTATCAGGCTGCAACCAATTATCGACAAGGCCGATACAGGGGAAACAATTGTTCTTGAACCCGGGATATATACAGGTCCGGTTTATATCCGGAAAAACGGGATTGTGCTGGATGGCCAGGGGAAATGTATTATCTCAGGACTGGAATACCAAAGTGTTGTTTATATTGAAGGCGATAATGTGAGCATTAAGAATTTTGTGATTACGGGTTCAGGTGGTTCACACGATTTGATTGATTCCGGTGTGAAAATAACCGGGCACAACAATACCGTTGAAAATTGCAGGATAGAGGAGTGCTTGTTTGGGATCGATATCTTCAAGTCGAACAACAACTTCATCCTGCACAATGAAATATCTTCCCTTTCCCGAAGGCAAACAGCGTTGAAGGGGGATGCCATCCGCCTTTGGTGGGCAAAACGAAATACGATAAGGGGGAACTATTGGCATGGTGTAAGGGACATGGTGGTTTGGTACTCTGCCGAAAACCTGCTTGAAGAAAACAAAGGTGTCGGGAACCGCTACAGTATCCATTTAATGTATTCCCATAATAACCGGATCAGGGCTAACGAGTTTTACGATAATTCCGTTGGAGTGTTTTTAATGTACAGCGAAAGGACCATTATGACCGATAACCTGATTGAGGGTTGTGTCGGAGTGAGTGGCATGTGCCTTGGGATGAAAGAAACCTCTTCCAATCAGATTTTGAACAACAGGTTCATTTATTCTGCCGAGGGGATACACTTTGATGTTTCGCCTTTTGTGCCAGAGCAAATAAACACAATCGAAAACAACGAAATTGCTTTTTGTGGAACCGGGATGTTTTTTCATACCAACCAGGAAGGGAACCTGATCAAGCACAATTACTTCCATAATAACCTGGCACAGGTGACAGCCGAGGGCAAAACTGCCCGCTGGAATATCTGGGAAAACAATTACTTTGATGATTATCAGGGATTCGATAGGGATAATGACAATGTGGGCGATACACCTTACGAACTCTACACCTATGTGGAACATTTGTGGGATTTCAACAAAAACGTGAAGTTTTTTTACGGTTCGCCCCTTTTGGTCATCCTCGATTTCCTTGAGCGGCTCGCCCCTTTTTCCGAACCCAAATTTGTGTTGAGGGACAAAACGCCCATTTATATTTGGAAAGAACAAAACACATTCAAATGATTTTGTATATTTGCAACAAATGAAAAGGATTGTCCCCATCATATTGCTTTTTGTTTATAGCGCCCTGCTGACCATACCTTATATCCCATATATGGTTTTCTATACGGGGAAAATAATCCATCATAATGAAATAAGTGTTGGGGTTGATAATCAGGAAACCCTGATCGGGGATGCATGTTATTTGAATGCCATTATCGAAAGGGCCAAAAATGACAAAGCATCTGAAAAACATGAAACACCGCCGCCTCCGGTGATGGAGACATCCGGGATGGTCTATATCAATTCCCAATCTTTGTTTTCAGTAAACAAGGTGCCACCTGTGAATTTCGATTTTACAGGATATTTATTTTCCTTGCCCGAGGTTTTCCTCAATGTAGGTGTGCCTCCGCCTAATTCCATTTTCCTTGCATAATCCTTTTGCCCTACCATAATACAACTCTTCTGGTGCTACTTATTTGCAAAGGAAATAGCATCGTAGATGCGACATTGTGGTAGAATAGGATCGGTAGCCAACAAAAGCACCAGAGGTGCGGCATTATAAACCCGGTTTCATGGGTAATTGAAACAAATCATTGAACCTTGCAAATGATTTTTTTGCCTGCTTTTAAGTGGCCTGATTTCATGTAGCTGCTGTTTTGTTTCAACGGGTTTATTAATTATTCATTTGAGAATTATTGAAGCATTATTGTATTGTTTCCCTATTTCATTAAAAGAAAATTTATTTGCCATTAACCTCCCTGAAAAATTGAGTATCAGAGCTATTTAAATAATAATAGAACCAAATATAAAAACATGAAACATATAAAACTAACCATATCCGCAATTATCATTATCTTATTTTATGCCGATGCCTATTCACAGGCCGACACGGTTTACATTGAAGAAATACTTGTTTCGGCAAAAAGAAGCGATGATGTTATCAAAACCAATATAAACGGCAAAGTCCTGGAGATTGAAAACCCGCATGACGGTGGGGCCATGTTTAAAAACCAGGTGGGCTTTAGTGTTGAAAAGAGGGGGAATTATGGGATGGAACCTGTCCTGAGGGGTTTCAAATACAGCCAGCTCAATGTGCAATTTGACGGGGGAACCCATAGTGCAAACGCCTGCCCGAACAGGATGGACCCGGCCATATCACAAATATCGCCCGAGGAAATCGAAAAAATCGAAATTATCAAAGGGCCCTACAATGTTAGGTTTGGTGCTGTTTTGGGCGGGATAATCAATATTGTGAGTAAGCGGCCAAACCGAAAAGGGGGAAAACCCTTCTCTGGAAGTTTTGATGGTGGATTCCAGTCAAACGGGGGGAACTATTACTCCAATGTTTTTGCCGAGACGGTTGGAAAGAAATATGATTTCTCCGTAAATGCAGGCTACAAGGACTATGGTAATTACAAAAGCGGCTCAGGCCAGGAGATTGCCTCTTCTTTTACCCGCTGGGGGTTTACCGTGAAGGCCGGGATGAACATCAAGCAAAACCAACGGCTACAGTTTACTTTGCGCCAAAGTTCTGCACGGGATATCCTTTATGCCGGTTTGCCAATGGATGCCAATAAGGACAATAGCACGATTGCATCCCTGGACTATGGGTTGGGCAATTTGAACAAATCCGTTTTTTCCTTAAAGATAAAAGGCTATGGTTCTTTTGTTGACCACGAAATGTCCAACGAAAGAAGGCCGGCCTATAAGTTTACCCATGCCGTTTCTCCTGTTGAAGCCCAGGTTTTTGGGGGAAGGGCCGAACTGGGATTAAAGATGGGAAGCCATAATATCATGTATGCCGGCCTTGATTTTAAGCAAATCGCTAAGCAAGGTTATCGCGATCGTGAAGTGTTTATAAATCCCTGTCCACCGAATCAGGTTTTTGATCCCCCGAAAGAATTCAGGGATAAAACCTGGCAGGATTCCAAAAAAAATGACCTCGGGGTTTTTATCGAAAACAAGTATCAATTGAGTGAAAAATTACTATGGCTCGTGGGATTGAGGATTGATTATGTTTCCTTTTCTGTTAATGATCCTGAGGCTGATTTTTTAGAGCAATACAATAATGATATCCAACCCGGTTCAAGGATCGACCCTGCTTTTACGTCTTCGTTTACATGGTCTCTTGCAAAAGAAATGAACCTGCAATGGGCCGCGGCAAGGGCTGTAAGGTCACCTGATTTGTCAGAGTTGTTCATCAACCACCTGAGCGTCGGGATGGATGCTTATGAATACCTTGGCAATCCAAATCTAAAATCTGAGGTGAACTATCAAACAGATGTCAAAATTGAAAAGAACTGGAAAAATATGACGGTGTTTGGGGATTTGTTTTATTCTTTTCTGAACAATTATATCACTGCAAAGCTGGACACAAGCATTGCACGGAAATATCTGAAATGCAAGCCCCCGAAAGGGACTAAGGTTTTTTCAAATGTTGACAAGGCATTTATGACCGGTTTTGAAGCCGGGTTGGATGTGGTTTTCCTCGAAAATTTCACTTATTCATTTGGCGCTGCTTATACTTATGCCCAGAATACGAGTTGGGACGAACCTTTGTCGGAAATCCCACCGTTTACGATAAACACGTTTCTGGCCTATAAAGTGAGCAAGGTAAACACACGTGTTCATGCCCGGATTGCCAGTGAACAGGGCAGGGTTTCCACAAGTTTCATGGAATCGGCAACGCCGGGGTTTACCGTTTTGGACTTTTATTTCACATACAGCCCTTGGGAATTCATGGATGTGAGCATGGCGGTCACAAATATTTTTGATGAAAATTATGTGGAACACCTAAGCCGGGCATATAAGGCAATGGATACACAAAGCCTGTATTATGAGCCGGGCAGGGGTTTTAATTTGGGTGTAAAGTTTATGTTCTGAGTATTCGTCAGGCCACTGCCCTGTGCGCTTGCTTATGCGCAGTAGTGGTATTCGTCAGGCCACTGCCCTGTGTGCTTGCCTGTGCGCAGTGATCGTATTCGCCAGGCCACTGTCCTGTGCGCTTGCTCGTGCGCAGTGGTCGTATTCGCCAGGTCACTGTCCTGTGCGCTTGCTCGTGCGCAGTGGTCGTATTCGTCAGGTCACTGTCCTGTGCGCTTGCTCGTGCGCAGTGGTCGTATTCGTCAGGTCACTGTCCTGTGTGCTTGCCTGTGTGCAGTGGTCAGACGAATTATTACAAAAATAGTTCAATTGTTTCTGCCATTTTGATTAATTTTACGATGTTCTAAAAAATGGCCATATAAAACAGGTTTTGGAAGATTATATTAAAACATTGGAAGTTGAATTTGCAAGAAATGCAAATGCCGAAATTGCCTTGGGGCAAAAGGCATATATGAAAAACCGTTTTGAATTTTATGGGATAAAAAGCCCCATTCGTAGAGAAGTTCAGAGGCCGTTTTTGCATAAAGCGGCATTGCCACCGAAGGATGATTTGGAGGGGATTGTTAAAACCTTATGGGAAAAACCGCAACGTGAATTTCAGTATTTCTCACAGGAGCTGGTATTCAAATATGTGAAAAAGATGGAGGAGAAGGACATAGCTCTCTTTGAGTTCATGGTGGTAAACAAATCATGGTGGGACACGGTAGATTTTATTTCCGTGAAGTTGATGGGGGAATATTTTAAAAAGTATCCGGATGAAAGGGATAAGTTAGTTGAGAATTGGATTACATCCGGTAACATGTGGCTGCAAAGGTCGGCCCTCCTTTTTCAACTTAATTATAGAGAGGAGCTTGATCCAGGGTTTCTAACGTATGTGATTAATTCGCTTTTGGGTTCAAAGGAGTTTTTTATCAATAAAGCCATTGGTTGGGTTTTGAGGAACTACGGCAAGACAAACCCCGATTGGGTCATTGGTTTTGCTGAAAAATCACAATTGGCGAATTTAAGCAAAAGGGAAGCTTTAAGGTTGATTAAATAGTATATAGCTAATATAGTTGTAGAGCGATGAAATATTTGTAGCCACAAGTGCTGCTTGCTTCGCCATAGCTTTGCGAAGGTGCAGTAAGTACGAAATATTGGAATCATAGATGTTTTGGACAAATACCAAATAGTTATTTGTAATAAAAAGTAGCGGTTATGAAAAAAGACAATACAAACATCAATCGGCGTCAATTCTTAATATCAAGCGCAGTCTCGGTATCTGCCCTTGCGGCCATTGGCGCTGGTGTTGGTTTCCTGAAAAAACTCCATTCAGCCAATGCCCGGACAACGAATCATTTGAGGCCCCCGGGAGCTGTTGATGAGGATGATTTTATTTATGGATGTATAAAGTGCGGTCTTTGTGTCCAGATTTGTCCCATAGATGCTATTCACCTGGCGGGCATTTCGCAGGGATTATCTTATGGAACGCCCTACATTGATCTGCGCGAACAGGCTTGCGATTTTTCCTGTGATTCGCTGCAATGTGTTGAAACATGCCCAACTGCCGTGTTGGACTTTAAGCAATTTGAAGAGGCCGGGGGCAATGCCATTACAGAATATCAGAAGACCCACGATGTCAGCGAACCGGGTTTTAACCCTTTCAAAGTGCAGATCCGCGCAATGAAAGAGGAGGTTAAGATGGGAATGGCGAAATTGAATGTGAATACATGTCTTGCCGTTCAGGGCAAAGGGTTTACGGGTACCCCAAGGGGGGAATATTTTAAAGGGATTTACCGTTCACCGGATGGCAATGAGAAAAAAGCAAGTCCTTTGAGGGACAGGGAATTTAAACGTGGGATTTGTGACCTTTGTGTTACTGAGTGTCCCATTGGTGAAACTGCGATTATCATGGATGATACGGGTGGCATTTTTAAACCAAAAGTTTTGGAAGGGTGCACGGGTTGCGGGGTATGTGTAATGGTTTGTCCCACAGAAAACCCTAGTATTATTGTTGAACCTTTAAATCAGGAAAGCCATGTTTAACAGGAATAAGAAAAAACCCCCGATTGCGGCAAAGCCAATTGCCGAAATGCCGCACAGCTTGCTTGGTCAGGATTATAAAGTATGGTGCAAATCACAAAAGGGAAACCATAAATGGAGGAATATCCGTTGGACGGTGTTGATAGGTGTCAATTTGTTATTTGTCCTTTCCTTCTTTCTGGACCTTAGTTTTCTCGAAGGTTCATTGAGCGGGTCACGTGCAATGGGATTTTATTTGATCGACACCTTCAATGCGCTCCAAGTTGTCCTGATTTCATTGCCCGGCGGGTATTTCCCATCTTTGACAATGAATTTTTGGATCGGGTTTTTTACAATCTTGTTTTTGAGCACCATGGGCGGGCGTACCTATTGTTCGTGGGTTTGCCCCTATCATTTTCTTGCCGAAATGGCTGAAAGACTGCATGATTTTCTCGTTAAGAAAAAGAAGGTTAAGGAACACTCATTTAATATTTATCTTAGGTTTGTTTTCTGGGGCGGGTTTTTGCTATTGGCCTTATTGACAAAGAATATCGTTTTTGAAAACCTGAACCCGATAGGGATTTTGTCAAGGGCGATGATATATGGCCCGGGATTGATACTCCTGTGGGTTCTTGCTTTGTTGATTTTTGAAATTGTTTACAGCAAACGTTTCTGGTGCAGATATGTCTGCCCGGTTGGGGCAACATGGGCAATTACCGGAAAGGCAGCCCCGATAAGGGTGAAATTCGACCATGATAAATGTGGTTATTGCCGCGATTGCCAGGATGTTTGCCTTGTGCCGCATGTGCTTTGGTTTGTGCAAAGGGGAAAGGCAACGCAAAAAACCCATTATGCCGGTCCCGACTGTACTCGTTGTGGCTTGTGCATTGATACCTGTGCCGGAAAGGCATTGACATTTACGATTAAGGGATTGGATAAATTGATATGATAGGAAATAATAATATACTTATAAGTGCTGCTCATTTGAATAAATCATTTAAGAACCAAAAAGTCCTGAATGATTTGTCAATTGATTTTAGGGCAGGGGAGAGGATTAGCCTGAGCGGACCCAATGGTGCTGGCAAAACAACATTGATCCGCTGCGTTTTGGGACAATACGTTTATAAAGGTGATTTAAAAGTTCTGGGTTTAAACCCGCAAACACATCACGAAGAGATTATGAGGGAAGTGGGTTTTGTCCCACAGATTCCACCCCCTTTGAAAATGACGGTGAAGGAAATGTTCAGCTTTTTTTCAAAGCTAACGAATACACCAACGGACATATTCATGGAAATAAGCAATAACCTGGGATTGTTGGTGAACGAAAACCTGAAAAAGCCATTTTTGAAGTTGTCGGGTGGGATGAAGCAAAAACTGTTGGTCGCTTTTGCATTGGGCCGAAACCCGAAAATCCTTTTGATGGATGAACCTTCTGCAAACCTTGACCCCAAAGCCCGTGAAATATTTTTCGATTACCTGAAAAATTTCAATAAGGATGCATTAATGATTTTGAGCAGCCACAGGATCAGCGAGATTTCGGTATTGGTGAACAGGGCCGTAGAAATGGATTTGGGCGTGGTGATATCCGATAAAACAATATTATCTTAGAGACAAGGCATGCCTTGTCTCAACAAAAACAAAAAAATGAAAAAAACAATAATTGTCATAGCCGTATTATCCTTTTTTGCTTGCAATCAGGAAACAGATTACAGTCCAAGGGAAGTAAATTACGATAGGGACATTTGTGCGAAATGCCTGATGGGGATAGCGGACAAGGGATATGCTGTCCAGTCCATAAGCCAGTGGGGCGAAGTGGTTTGGTTCGATGATCTGGGCTGCTACGTCAACTATTTTGAGGGTGACGACTGGAACAGGTTTGCCGGTGACGGAACAGTAAAGTCCTGGATCGGGAATTGTGAAACCGGGGAATGGATAGAGCTTGGGAAAGCATGGTTCCGATTTGGCGACAGGACCCCTATGGGTTACGGTTATGGAGCGTTGGATACCAATGTTGGCGATTTGCTTTTTGATTTTAACACAACTGTAAAAAGGATCAAGGATGGAAAAACCAAGCGAAAGGAGTTTATGGAACAGAGAGGGATGATGGGGCATTAGGGAAAATGTAATTGATGGTAATTGATTGTAATTAAAGGTGTAATTAAGTTGTAATTGATTGTGATTAAAAGGGTAATTAAGTTGTAATTATTGGATTTAAATGGTTTTGTTAAAATAATAGAGTTATGAAATTAGAGAATCTTCAGGTTTATAGTTTATCAATGAAAATTGGGGAAGATGTGTGGGATATTGTTGATGTTTGGGATAATTTCGCTAAAGATACTGTTGGTAAGCAGTTGGTGAGGGCAATTGATTCGGTGGCCGCAAATTTAAGTGAGGGGTTTGGAAGATATCATTTTAGGGAAAAGACCCATTTTAGTTATTATTCCCGTGGTTCACTTTACGAATCAAAAACATGGTTAACAAAAGCAAACAATAGAAAATTATTAGATGATGAAAAATTCAATTACGTTATTTCTGAAATTGATAAAATTGGAATTAAACTTAATAATTATATATCATCCACAAAAAAACAAATAGAGAAATCAATATTGCCAATTTCCATGAATTTCCATGAATTACCATGAATTACAATTAATTACACATAGTAAATTACACTCAAATACACAAAGCATATTACAACTTAATTACACAAAGCAAATTACGTGTGCAGCACAAATTACGATAAATTACATTTCAACATGAACAACGGAACACTTCAAATAGCATCTCTCGAAATAAGGCAAAACCTGCGCTCCCTGGCATTCTGGGCTTACAGCATATTGTTTGGCGGATTTGTGGCCATTATGTTTGCCCTTGGGATTACCGAATCACAAATCATTGGCTTTGTTGGACTGGGCCGGTTGATGGTCACTTTTATGCAGGTGAGCATGGTGATTTTGCCGATATATATCCTAATAACCACAGTACGGTCTGTTGTGGGCGACCGTGAGACCAATGTGATGGAATATATGCTTTCATTGCCCATTTCATTCTCCGGATATTTCTGGGGGAAATTCATCAGCCGTTTCATCGAAATATTTATCCCTGTTTTTTTGGCTTTGCTCGGGGCCGCTTTGTGGGGCACTATTACCGATATTGACGTACCCTGGGACTTGTTTGCGCTTTATAGTTTCCTGCTTGCGGCAATGGTGTTTTGTTTTCTCGGGATAGGCATGTACATTTCCGCAAAAGCGCACTCCCAAAATGTTGCCATCGGATCGGCATTTATTATCTGGCTGTTTCTGGTTGCTTTCCTCGATTTGATTTTAATGGGCGTAATGCTGAAAATGCGGATGAACCCCGAAATTGTAATCGGTGTTGGTATGGTCAACCCATTGCAGGTATTCAGGACTGCTGTTCTTGTGTTGTTCGATCCAAAACTGACCGTGATGGGGCCGGCATCTTATTATATCCTTGATACGGTAAGCCGATCGGTTTTTATTGTTTTTTCTATACTTTACCCAATTGTTTTGGGGTTTGTATTTGCTTTTCTGGGTGTCAGGTATTTTAAACGAAACGATATTGTTTAACATGAAAAAGAGTATTGTCATATTATTTACGTTAATGGGCGTTTTTGCGATCATGCAAGGGTGCAAGACGGGGCCAAAAGATAATCCCAGTGCGTTGTTCCCTTTTCCACCCGATACATTGAACCTTGCGGAATTTGCCAATTTCATGGATGAAGATACGGTTGCGTCAATAATAAAAGAGGAAACAAAGCTTCCCAATGGGAAAACCCGTCCCAAAGGATTTGTTTCGTTTCCGCAGGACGGTGACGATTTTAGGGGCCTTCGTCTCGATAACGTTTACTGGCGCGGTGTACATGTCCTTCACGGTGATTTTCGGGGTTCATATTTTCGTTCCACCAATTGCAAGGAAGGCGATTTTTCTTATTCCGATTTTCGGGTGAGCGATATGAAATGGGCCATGTTTGATGATTCCCGTATTGTGGATTGTAACTTCAACCAGGCTAAGATGTTCCATGTGCATGCCAACGGAGCTGCTATGGACAGCTCCACTTTCAGGGGGGCGAATATGTTTGGGATGGAAGGGCATCACGCTTCCTTGCGCAATTGCGATTTTTCACATGCCTTGATGAAGGATACAGAATTTTTACATGCAGACTTTACCGGAAGTATTGCCATAAAGGTTCGCCTGGTCAGGGCTGTTTTAATAGGTTCAAAAGTTGATTCCACTGATTTTTCTTATTCCGATTTCACGGGTGGTGGACTTGAGGGGGCGAGTTTTGTCAATTCCCGTTTGCTTGGTTGCAATTTCCAGGGGGCTCACCTGCAAGGTGTGGATTTTTCTGGTGCCGATTTAAAGGATTGCTATTTCTTTGGGGCCGAGTTTGAAAACACTGTTTTTAAAGATGCGGTCAATATTCCTAAAGTTATTCAGAAAATGATTGTAGATGATAGGGTTACAGGTCTATGCGATGATCGGTAGCTTTTAAAGAACCATAAAATGAAAAAACCTTTAAAGAGTTCAAGGGCCTTATGGATTCTCACGTTGCTGACACTTTTGGTGCTTTCCTGCAATCAATCTATTGATAAGGGTTCGGTTCAAACTATAAACAAAATAGATACAAGCGAGATAAAACCTCCTGTTCAAAGTGAAGAAGAAATAGCGAGCTTTGATTCCCTTGCCAAAGCAAACATAATAAATCCCGATGCTGAAACTTTCATCCTTGATACCGACAAAAGCATCATCAATTGGTATTGTGTGATCCATTCGGGTTATACAAAGTTCAAAAAAGGCAGTGTGCAGTTTGTGGATGGAAACATTGTAGGGGGCGGTTTTGAAATTCGTATGGACAGTATCAACGATGTTGATATTGATTACAAATTGATGAGGGATGTACTTGTTAATACCTTGAAGTCACCGGATTTCTTTGATATTGAAAAGTTTCCCTATGCCCATTTTGATTTGGTCAGGGTGAAGGAAATTTCTGCTGAAAACTTTGAGGTCGTTGGAAACCTTACCTTAAAAAATGTAACGAACCAAATCCGTTTCCAAAGCAATATCCAATATCAGGATAGTTTGATAAAGGTCGGTTCGGAACGTTTTTCCATTGACCGGACGAAATGGGGCATCACTATATATTCCGAAAATTTTGAACAGACCGATAAGAGTTTCCTGTTTACCGATTTGGTGGAAATCCAGATTTCTTTGTTGCTGGTCAAATAGGATATTAAAAAGCCACTTAAATTCAGCCCATTAATAACATTATGTTAACGATGTTTAAGAAAAAGATACTTCGGTCAGTAATAAAACAAGTTAAAAAGATGGGCGTTAAGTGTTGAGTTTTCTGTCGAAAATTGATTCCCCTGTTGTTCACAGTGAACCCATAACTTTTAACCCATAACTTCTAACGCCCAACTTTTAACGCCTAACTTTTAACGCATAACTATTAACGCCTAACTTCTAACCCATAACTATTAACGCCTAACTATTAACGCCTAACTATTAACGCCTAACTATTAACGCCTAACTTCTAACCCATAACTATTAACGCCTAACTTCTAACCCATAACTATTAACGCCTAACTTCTAACCCATAAGTCCTTAAAGCAAAGATTCCCCTAATACATTGATATATAACTATTTCTTATTTATATCCATTTTATATTAGTGTTTTGTGACATTTATCATATGCTGTTAATATATTAACAACACATGATTTGTCTAATTTTGAAATCAAGTAATTAAATACTTAAAATCATAAATCACTTCATTTTTTAATTAAAAAGCAAACGAATGAAAAAAACAATTACGATTATCCTGATCGCATTTGCATCTGGCTTTTTCATGACAGACAGCTATGCACAAACAGTAAAGATCTACGGTGATTTCCGTGCACGTTTTGAGAACAGGCACGGGTACAAAACCCTTTTCCCCAAAGACGCCAGGGCGGCCAACTTTGTCACACAGAGGAGCAGGTTGGGTGTTTTGTACGGCGCCGGGAAGTTCAATGTCGGCTTCAGTATCCAAAACATAGGTGTTTGGGGCGAGAACAACCAACTGTCAAAGACCAATGTGAACGGGGCCATGGTCCATGAGGCCTGGGGCGAGATACTTTTCTCGGAGAAGTTCTCCCTAAAGG
>JAADJA010000186.1 GCA_013151015.1 Chlorobiota bacterium | reverse complement strand
GTTAATGGTATAAGTGGGTAATTCAAAAATTACATAATCCCTGGCAGGGTTAGGATAAGTTTTTATTTCGGGAAAACTGTATCCTTCATCAATTGAAAGAACTGAATTCTTGTTGATCTTAATAAAGCAGGACCGATGAGACGAATAGGAGTATTCGTAATATCCACATAAGTATAGATTATCATTTTCAAAGATTATATCTGTTCCAATTAAGGAGTCATCAACAATATATTCTGAAATTACATTTCCGGAAAAATCCATTGCTGTAATTGTGCAAGAATCATCCTTTTGACCCAATAAATAGATTAATCCAGAGGATAGATCAGATGTGGCCGACATGAAATATGCGAATGATGGGTACTCTTTGCAAAATTCGATCTCACCGTAATTGTTAAACTTGCTAATAGCGCCATGCATACTTTTGCCATCAATATAACCACAAGACATGTATTGGTCATTGCTTAATTTATTTATCGAGAATAAATTAGGGTTCATTGATGTGCAGTAAGAATTTGATATTTCCTGTCCGTTTATATCATATCCAATAATACGCGTATTTACTGAAGAATAAGGTGTAATAAGCGACAGTATATTATTGTTGCCATTGGGAGAAATTTGTTTTATTTCGTGATACTGAATGGCTGTTTTGTTTATAATATTTCCCAGCTTATCCATTTTTATCAAATAACTGGAATCAATTGCCGGAAACCAAATATCTTCATTATATATCAATTCTGTGGCAACAAGACTGGAATCGGCCATTTCGATTACTTGTCCAAAATATGACCTTTTGGGTTCGTGTATTACCGTACATCCCAACGAATCGCCTGATTCTGACAGTTCAAGTAAATGAGGGATGGAATTGTTCATGGGAATTAAAATATGGCCATTCGATTTTTGAGTAATTCGAGCAAACCATTGCATGTCCCCAACAAAATAATTACTCCAGAGCAAATCCCCATATTTACTGACTTTTGCAACAAAAACAAGCACATGTGCCTGGATTGTCCCGGCAATCACATAATCACCAGACGAAGTTTGTAACATGTCAATTGCATCATGCATATTTTCTTCAAGTAGAACTGTGAATTCAGGTTCTTGTGCATAGGTCGAAAAAAATGAAATGAGAATACCGAAGATTAAGCTTGTAAGTTTTTTCATGATATTTTGTTTTACATTATAACTTTCAAAAGATTGCAACTGGTTTTCGTTTGTCCAAATGTAATAATAGATTTTGACAATTTGGAAACAAATCAGTTAACGGTTGGGGATAATCAGTTAACGGTAAAATAGAGCATTTTATCAAAAAAACGATACACATATAATTATTTTATATATTTGCAAAAGATCAAGCCAGGGAATCAAAGTGTTTAACAATATTATTTAAACCGATAGTTTTCGGGAAAACCAAAGGACAACGACTGTTGCGGGTTACAGCTTATGGTACGCAACCTGAAACTGTCCCCATATGATCAAGTATCGTTGGTTAATTGTCATCAGTTGCTCTTTAAGAGCATAAGCATTTACAAAAACGAACACCATGAAACGCATCGTGATTTGTGCCGATGGCACGTGGAACAAACCTGAGAAAGATCTACAAAAAGATTTCCCTACCAATGTTTTGAAAGTTGCCCGGGCAATTGCACCCGTTGCAAATGATGGGATAAAGCAGGTTGTCTTTTATGATTGGGGCCTGGGCTCCTATCATGCCTCTATTGCCGGGGGAGGGTTTGGAAAAGGGATAAACAAAAATATTGCCGACAACTACCGTTTTATCGTACAGAATTACGATCCGGGGGATGAACTTTATTTTTTCGGGTTTAGCCGGGGCGCATATACTGTGCGGAGCCTTGCCGGGTTTATCAATAATTGCAGCATCTTGAAACGGGAACATGCCAATCGTATCGAAGAGGCATTTGAAGTTTATAAAAGCCCTGAAATTCATCCTGATGATGATTACTCAGTAAATTACAGGAAAAAATATGCCGTTGCCCTTAAAATCAGGATAAAGTTTATTGGAGTGTGGGATACCGTTGGGGCTCTTGGAATTCCGTTCAGGATGTTTGGTTTCCTGAATGAAAAACATCTGTTCCATGACAATAAGATTGGGCCAAATATTGATGTCGCCCGACATGCAATGGCCATCGATGAACTCCGGGACGATTTTAAACCAACTATTTGGAAAAAAAGGACGGGCATGGATTTACAGCAGGTTTGGTTTGCCGGTGTACATTCCGATGTGGGCGGCGGATATAAACCTGATAACAATGGTGAATTGCTGGCCGACATCCCCTTGAAATGGATGTTGGACGAAGCTGCCAAACCGGGTCTTGAACTTGAAAAGCATATTTATACAAACCTAAAAGGAAATCCACTTGCACAGCAACATGACGAATACGAGGGCTTTTTTAAGGTTCTTGGGAAATATGAACGGAGGATTTATAATTACACCCCGATCCATGCGAGCGTGAAAAAACGTTTTGAAAACAAACCGGATTACAGGCCCAAAATGTTGCTTAAATTCATCAATAAATATGGGTGGGCCAATATTGTGGGATGAACCATTGTCTTTCCAAACCGGGATTTAAAGACCTAAAGATTGTCATCAAAATACATCCTGATTTTTTCGTAAAGGTGGATCCTGTCTTTTCCCCTTACGTTATGTTTGTGGCCGGGATAGACAAAATAATCCAGTTGCTTTCCTTTGTCAACACATTTTTTTACGAATTGGAGGCTGTTTTGCCAAACAACGGTTGGGTCCATTGTCCCGTGGATGATGAGCAATTTCCCATCAAGCTGATCCACATAATTCAGGAGATTGGCGTTTTCGTAGCCTTCGGGATTGGTTTTCGGGGTATCCATGTAGCGTTCGCCATACATTACTTCATAGTATTTCCAGTCGATCACAGGTCCGCCGGCACAGGCCACCTTAAATGTTCCGGGGTTTTTCAGCATCAGTGAAATGGTCATAAATCCGCCATAGCTCCAGCCGTCCACGCCAATTCTTTCCGGGTCCACAAAATCAAGTGATTTTAAATATTCAACCCCTTTCATCTGGTCTTCTACTTCGAGTGTCCCCAAATTCCTGAAAATCGCTTGTTCAAATTCCAAACCGCGTTTGTCGGTCCCATGGTTGTCCATCGTAAAAACCACATATCCATGTTGGGCCATGTAATTCTGGAAAATCCCGGCAGCTCCCAACCATGAATCGTTTACCAGTTGCGAATGCGGTCCGCCATAAACATAAAAGAAAACCGGGTATTTTTCCCCTTCTTTAAAATTGGAAGGTTTGATCATGCGGCAATATAAATCGGAACCATCATCAGCCTTTATAGTGAAAATCGAAGTTTTGCCGAGATTATAATCTTTCAATGGGTCTTTGTTTTCAAGCAAGACTTGAACGGTTTTTCCTTTTGGATCGAGGATTTTGTATTCGCTTGCCACATCGGTACTCGAATAACTGTCGATAATAAATTTGCCCGAATGGCTCACCATTCCGCGGTGTGTCCCATGATCCGGGCTAAGGCGGACAATCTCCCCGTTTTTTATCTCGACCGAATAAATGTTTTGTTCGATGGGGCTGTCTTTGGTGGCCTTAAAGAAAATAAACTTTTCCTTCTCGTCCATACCTAAATACTCTGTAACTACCCAATCCCCTTTTGTAAGTTGCTTCACAAGTGTACCGTCCGTTTTGTAAATATAGAGATGTTGGAAATTGTCCCTTTCGCTGAACCAAATAAACTGTTCCGGGTTTTTATCGAAGAAATACAAGGGATGTTCCAGTTCCACGTATTTTTCGCTTTTTTCTTCAAAAAGTGTTTTTGTCAATTCCCCCGTAGCAATGTCATATTGGTTCAGTTTCATGAAATTCTGATCGCGGTTCAAAACGGCGATATAAACGTATTGCTCAGAAGGGTCCCAGGAGATATTCGTGAGGTATTGTTCTGCGGGTTCACCGGTGTTGATAAAAACCGTTTTCCCTGAATTGACATCATAAACCCCTAAAGTCACTTCTTCGCTTTTCATCCCGGCCATTGGGTATTTGGTGTTTTTCACTTCGGCAATCCGTGTGTCGATATCCACCAATGGATAATCTTTTACCATGGTTTCATCCTTACGGTAAAATGCCAGGAAATTCCCATTGGGTGACCAAAATGTCCCTTTGGAAATCCCAAATTCACTCCGGTGGACGGTTTGTCCGTTTACGATTCCGGCATCCTTGTCATTGGTAATTTGGATTTGTTTGCTTTTTACGGCCACAAAAAGGTTGTTGTCAAGCGTGTAAGCAATATTTCCAGTTTCTTTGTCAATGTCGGTGTTTTTCCCCCCTTTTTCAAAGGAGTTGATAAGGTCGGTGTTTTTGGAAACAATATCAAATTCAAAAAGATTTGTTTTGTTGGTGAAACGGAATTCAAAGTCTGAAATGTAGGTTATCTTGGGAAACCTTTTGATCGAATCCAGTTGCAAATCGGTCATCCCGGCATTGAAGTCATCCAGATTTACAATAGTATCGCGCTCTTCATTTGAAGCACTTCCTTTTATCAGGCTGTTTTTGGCAACATAGGAAAAATTATTGCTGTTCCCCATCCATTGGATCTGCGACATACGTGCTGGCAAAACAGCGCGGTTCATGTAAACGGCATCTTTCAGGGTAAGTTGCTTGTCCTGGGAATTGGCAAACAGGGAAACAAAAAGGATTGAAACCAGGATCAGGGATTTTAAAATGCTCATTTTTTTCATAATTGAATAATTTGAAAGGAATAAAAAAACCCAAACAAGGATTGGGTCGCAAAACTATAATAAATATTGTTAGAAAACTTTGGTTTAAAATGAATAAGTAACCTCGGCAATTTTATAAAGGAGGGATTGTTGGTCTTCGATGGCATTGCCTACCACAATAATATCTGCACCGGCTTTGTACCGCTCTGCAGCAGCTTCAGGAGTACGGATGCCCCCACCAACAATCAACGGAATTGAAATACTGGCTTTCACCCTTTCGATCATACTTAATGAAACCGCATTTTTTGCCCCACTGCCACCATCCATGTAAATCAATTTCATCCCAAGCATTTCACCGGCCATGGCCGTATTCACGGCTATGCCATCTTTATCGTGCGGGATGGGCAAGGTATTGCTCATATAGGAAGCAGTGGTTGATTTTCCGCTCTCGATGAGCATATAGCCCGTGGGCAAAATTTCGAGATTGCTTTGCTTCAAATAGGGGGCGGCAATAACATGTTTGCCAATTAACAAATCAGGGTTTCTTCCCGAAATGAGCGACAACAATAAAATCGCATCTGCATTTTCGTTGATCTGCATACCGTCGCCGGGGAAAATTATCAAAGGGATGTCGGTGTGGTCCTTCAATACTTTTAACGTATTTTCCAGATTATCCTTTTCAAGGAGGCTGCCACCTATAAACAGATAAGAAACTGTTGCCTTACGTGCAATTGTTGCGAGGTCAATCAGCTCTTTGGCAGTGTACTTGTCGGGATCGACAAGAACAGCAAATTGCTTTTTATTTTTGCAGAAGGAAGCGTATTGACTCATATATAAAATTCACATTTGGGGCACAAAGGTAAGCAATGCCGTAAAAATATAAAAATTCCGTATGACAAAACGGAATTTTTTACAATAATTTGGGATTATAAAAAAAAGGGCCTGTCATATTTTAGGCTAAAACACCATTTTATGACAGGTCCGAATTAGGATATTTTATTCCTGCATCCCGAGAAACCGCTCGGCCTCAATGGCCGCCATACAGCCTGTTCCGGCAGCGGTGACCGCTTGACGGAAAACATGGTCCTGCACATCGCCCGCGGCATAAACACCTTCCACATTGGTGGCCGTTGAGCCAGGAACGGTTTTTATGTAGCCCACTTCGTTTACATCAATATATTCCTTGAAAATATCGGAGTTGGGTTTGTGGCCAATGGCAACAAAGAAACCATCAATGTCGATTTTTCGCTTTTCGCCCGTCTTTACGTTTTCAACCATTACTGCTGTGACTTTTTTGGCAAAACCTTCAGTTTCCCCAAGGATTTCTTTGGGAACACTGTCCCAGACCATTTCAATGTTTGGTGTGTTGAGCACTCTTTTTTGCATGGCTTTGGAAGCCCTTAATTCGTCCCTGCGGTGTATGAGGTAAACTTTTTTGCAGAGTTTCGCAAGATAGGTGGCTTCCTCGGCAGCGGTATCGCCACCACCCACTACCACCACGTCTTTTCCTTTGTAAAAATAACCGTCACAGGTGGCACATGCCGAAACTCCGTAGCCATTGTACTCGGCTTCCGAGGGCATTCCCAGCCAACGTGCGGTAGCACCGGTCGCAATGATCACTGTTTCGGCGATAATGGTTTTGCCATCATCGGCTTTTGCGGTAAAAGGCCTTTGTGAAAAGTCAACTTCGGTGATAATGCCCCAGCGGATATCGCTTTCAAATCGTTCGGCCTGGGCTTTCAGGTCTTCCATCATCTGAGGGCCGTTGGTGCCTTCCGGGTAGCCGGGAAAATTTTCTACTTCCGTGGTTTCCGTTAATTGTCCACCGGGTTGGAGCCCTTGGTAAAGTATGGGTTTTAAATCAGCGCGTGCGGCATAAATGGCGGCCGTGTATCCGGCAGGTCCCGATCCGATGATCAGGCATTGGGTTTTTTCTGTGTTCTCAGTGCTCATTATGATTTAATTTAATATTGAATATTAAAAAACAAGTTAACAAAATTAGTAAAGTTTCCGACCGCTTATCTAAAAATATGCCAATACGGTTTTTTCGATTATCTAATGCAAAATCAAAAGCAGTGAAGTTTTATTCCTGACATCTTGGCTTAAAAGAAATGAAATATTCCATTGCGGAATGATAATTTGATGTACTACTCCACCACCTCATAAATAACCATCGGATTGGATTTGTTTTTCAGGCTCACTTCCCCCACTTTGTTACATTGAAACGATTCTTTGATTTGCTCATGCGATTTTTCACTGATGATGACCTGGCCCGGGCCGGCAGCAGCCTGAAGCCGGGCGGCCGTATTTACCACATCCCCGATAACCGTGTAGTCCAGGCGTTTTAAGTTTGCCGAGCCAATGTTCCCCGAAACCACTTCGCCGCTATTGATCCCGATGGAAACACTGGGTTTGAAATTTACTTTATCGGTAACCGATGGCAATTTGGCAATTTGGGAACGAACAGCAAGGCAGGCATCGATGGCCCGGTCGAGGTGGTATTCCCCTTTGAAAACCGCCATGATGGCATCACCAATGAATTTATCCACATAACCTGTATGCTCGATTATTTCTTCCACCATCACATCAAAATAATTGTTCAACAGTTTCACTACGATGTCCGGTTTTTCGGTTTCACTGATAGAGGTAAAGCTGCAAATGTCGATAAAAACCACCGTGGCCTCAACAGTTTCGTTTTCCATCAAGGTGGATTCAAATTCACGGGAGGCCATGAAATTGAGCACGGTTTCGTCCACATACATTTTTAATATGTTGTTTTCTTTAATGGCTTTTAAGGTATCCTTGATCTGGTTTACATGTTTGAGGGTTTTTTCGATGGTGAGTTCCAGGTCGCTGAAGTTTATCGGTTTTGTAATAAAGTCGAATGCACCACGGTTCATGGCCGTCCGGATATTTTCCATATCGCCGTAGGCCGAAACGATAACCGATTTTAACATGGTATGGGTCTCGTTTAATTTCGATAGCAAAGTCAGGCCGTCCATTTCGGGCATATTGATGTCGCTGAGCACTATATCCACATCCGAATGTTCTTCGAGCTTTTCAAGGGCATCACGTCCATTTATTGCGAACACGAATTCATAGGAACCGTTGCGGATTTGTTTGCGGAATTTTTGTTTGATCAGGATCTGAAGGTCTGATTCATCGTCAACTACTAGTATTTTGGCCATTATCATAAGGTTTTGATTTTTTCTTTTAAAACTGTAAAGTCCACGGGCTTTGTGATAAAATCATCCGCCCCGAGGCTCATGGCAGAATTATAATTTTCCCTGTCTCCATATGCGGTTATCATCACTACAATTGGTGGGGGTTCTTTATATTTCTGTTTTATTTTTCCCAATAATTCCAGTCCACTCATGCCGGGCATATTGATGTCCGATAGAATGAGCACGGCTTCCTGGCTGTTTTCTTTCAGATAGGTCAGGGCATCTTCGCCCGAATGTGCAAAAGCAAACTCTATTTCATTTTTTTTGATCTCTTTTCTGAAGCGCTGTTCAAAAAGCACCCGGATATCCAATTCATCATCAACAACAAGTATTTTCATGGCATTTTAGTTTATAGGTAAATTAATTATAAATTCAGTAAATTCCCCTTCTTTTGTCCTCACTTTCAAACTCCCGCCATGCCCTTTGGTTATGATATCATAGCTCAGGCTCAAACCCAGCCCGGTGCCTTCCCCGGTAGGCTTTGTGGTGAAAAAGGGTTGGAATATCTTATCTTTGATTTCCTGCGGGATTCCAGTGCCATTGTCTTTTACCCTGATTTCTATTTTGTCCTCGTATTTCTTTGTGCTAACAACGACCAGGGGTTTGAATTCTTCAATATTCTGCCCGGAATTTTTATTAGCCGTACTTCGACTTCGCTCGGCACAGGCATAAAAAGCATTGTTGATCAAATTGAGCAATACTCTTCCTATATCCTGGGGAATCACATTTATTTTCTGAAGATTGTCGTCCACATCCAGTTTAAAATCGGCATTAAAGGATTTTCCCTTGGCTTTTAGTCCATGATATGATAGTCTTAAAAATTCGTCGGCTATCTTGTTGATATCTGTTTTTTCCTTTTGCCCACTCCCTTTTCGGGAATGGTCCAGCATGCCGTTTACGATACTGCTGGCCCTTTTACCATGTTGGGTGATCTTTTCGAGGTTTTGCTTTAATTCCAGGCTTAGGATATTGATCTCTTCGGTATTGCCCTTGTTGACTTCCTCCACCAGATCGTTGGTCAGGTCAACACTCACTTCCGAAAAATTGTTGACGAAGTTCAATGGGTTTTGGATTTCGTGTGCCACACCTGCCGTGAGTTCCCCGAGCGATGCCATTTTTTCCGCCTGGATGAGCTGGCCCTGGGTTGCTTTCAAATTGGAAAGTGTGACTTGCAGTTTCTCATTTAGTTTTTTCTTTTCCACAAACCGGATAAAAAAGATGATGGCCAGGATGAGGATGATGCCCATTCCCATCAGGCTGAAATTCCGGGTCAGCTTTTGTTTTTCTATTTCTGCCTGTTTTAATTGCATCAATTTATCGTGCCTGTCGTTGAGCAAGGCTTGTTTGCTTTCAAACTCAAACCGGTTGGTGAGCGTAATGATCTTGTCTGCATTTTCGGCAACAAGCAAGGAGTCTTTGGTTTGGTGGTACAATACAAAATTTTCATATCCCATTTTGTAATTCCCTGAAAGTACATAGGCATCAGCAAGTTTTTCGTGGATTGGGTTGAGTATTGAAAACGCATTTGGCGGAGTCTTTGAAACCGCTTTATTGAGCCATTTTATTGCGAGGCCGGTTTTCCCTTCCCCAAGATAAACATCGCCAATGGCTTCGCTGGCCCAAACAATTCCCTTCCACTCCTCCTTATCAAGGCTGTATTCCAGCACTTCGCGATAATTTTTTAAGGCGAGATCGTTTTCCCCCATTTTATGCAATATGGAACCTATTTCCAATTGGCTATCCATTTTATTGATCGAATAGCCCCCTTCATTTGAAAAAAAATAGGATTGTCTATAATATTCAAGGGCTTCGGGATAGCGGGCTTGTAATTGGTAGATGTCCCCGAGATAGAAATAAGAAGATGCAATGGAATAATGATCATTTGTTTTTTCCCGGATTGCCAGCGCGGCTTTATGGTCTTTTATGGCAGCATCCAGGCTGTCCATGCTCATGTGGGTAACGCCCATATCGCTATATACCCGTGCAATACCGGTTGAATCGTCCATATGGATCAACAGATCAAGGGCCTGTTTTTGATAATCGAGCGCCTCGGACCATTTTTCAACTTTCAGATAAGTAAACCCAAGGGCAAGTAGAGCTTCATTGATCGTAAGCGTGTCTTTTATTTCCTTTCCAATCTTTAGGGCTTGCATTTGACTTTCGATGGCATCGCCATAATTTCCGGTGTATCTTTGGTTTATGCCTATAAGGCTCATCAGGTAGCCTAATTTTTTTTGATTTCCTGTTTCCTCATAAATGGACTTTGCCATAAGATAATGTTCCATTGCCTGTTTTGTTTGACTTTGGTACTCATAAACCCAGCCCAATGATTGATGGATTGTTGCAATTCCCTCTTTATCACCTGTCCGTTTAATGATTTGCAGAGCCTTTTGCAGGGAATCCATGGCGGCATTTGTATTTGATAAGTCCTGTGCAAGGCCTGTAAACCGAAGGGCCTTGGCAAAAAGCACATTGCATCTTCTTGCGTATTGACTGTCATGCTTAGTGCGATCGTCCATGAGCAGGCTGTTGGCCATTCCCCTGGCTTTGTCAGCATATTTCATACAGCTATCGGATTGTTCATGGTAGTAATAGAATGAAGCCAATGAAGTGAGCAACCGAATCCGCAGGGTATCATCTTTTGCGGAAGCAAGCTGGTTTTTCAATCGGATGATTTCATGGGCATTTTCATTCTGCCCAATCAACGTAAATGTCATTTGAATCAGGAATACCATTAATAGTAAGCGATTTGTTTTTTTCATCCTATTATTTCTCACTGGGTAAATGGACAATAAATGTTGTCCCTTCACCTAAAGTACTTTCCACTTTTAATTCACCACCATGCCCTTTGGTAATTATATCATAACTCAGGCTCAGGCCCAGTCCTGTACCTTCTCCGGTAGGCTTTGTCGTAAAAAAAGGCTGGAATATCTTCTCCATGATTTCAGGGGGGATTCCACTTCCATTGTCTTGTACGCGAATAATTACGTTGTTTTCTTTAGCCGTTGTCACTACAGTAACAACAGGCTTATAGTTTTTGTTTTCCTTTGTTGGTTTTTCTGAAGCAGTGCTTCGACTCACTTCGGCTTCGCTCAGTACAAGTCGCTGAGCGCAGGCATAGAAAGCATTATTTAACAGATTTAGTAGAACTCTCCCGATATCCTGTGGTATGACATTGATTTTTGGCAGTGTATCATCGAGTTCCATTTTATAATCTGCATTAAATGATTTGTTTTTTGCCCTAAGGCCATGATAGGATAAACGAAAATATTCATCGGCCAAAACATTGATGTCGGTTGGTTCTTTTTCATTAGAACTTGTACGGCTATGTTGCAACATCCCTTTTACAATCCCGTCTGCCCGTTTGCCGTGATGGAGGATTTTTTTCTCATTTGTGGCAATGTCCGTTGCAATAGCTTTTACTTCCTCCATATCGCCTTTTTCTATTTCCTCATTTAATTCATCGATCAATTCGGCGTTTACCTCCGAAAAATTATTGATGAAATTCAACGGGTTTTGTATTTCGTGGGCAATGCCGGCAGTGAGTTCACCCAATGAGGCCATCTTTTCTGATTGGATAAGTTGGGATTGGGTGGCTTTTAGTTCTTTGTAGGCTTTCTCTATTTCTTTCGCCTGCGCCAATTCCAGTTTCCTGGTTTTTTCTATTTGGGCTTGAAGCAGGCGCCGACGCTGAAAACGGGCTAATGCAAAGACAAGGGCAAGAAATAAGAGCCCATAAATAATATATGCAGCCCAGGTTTTCCACCATGGCGGAGATATGATTATTTGTAATGACTTTCCTTCGTTATCCCATATTCCATCTCCATTCGAACCTTTTACCCTGAAAGTATATTCGCCGGGGGCAAGATTTGTGAAAGAAGCAAAATTCCTGTCTGTTGAAATCCAATGATTGTCAAAACCTTCCAACATATACATCACTTTGTTTTTTTTAGGCCGCATGAAATGAATGGATGCAATTTCAAATGAAAGGTTGTTTTGGGTGTACGAAAGGCGCAATTCATCTGTTTCCATGATGCTTTTCTCCAGTTCAACGGCAGAGGAATCAGATTTAAGGGATACACCTGAAACTTTGATGTCTTCAATCACTAAATCAGGTTTTATATCATTTATTCCTCCGGGGAAGAACGAAATAATTCCATCATTGCCCCCTAAAATAATTTCACCCTCTCTGCTCATCCAAATTGCCTTGCTTGAGCTATAATTCTGGAGGCCGTCACTGGCATCGAAATTGACAAAATTCCATTGTTCTCTTGGCGCATTTTTGTTCAGTTTGGATAAACCGCCTGATGCGCTAATCCATAGGTTTCCTTCAAGGTCTTCAATAATGGAGTTGACAAGGTTGGAAGGAAGCCCATCTTTTTTACCGAAACTTTCAATTTTTTCACTATTCGGGTCGAATCTTAACAAATTGCTGTTTGTTGCCACCCAAACGATACCCTCTCTATCTTCTAAGATGAAAGAGATAGAATTACCTGGAGAAAATTGATTTTTTGAATCATAATTGTATTGTTTAAAATTACCGGTTTCCAGGTTGTATTTAAAGAACCCATTTACTTCAGAACCCAGCCAAAGGGTATTCTTTATTTTTTTACTG
>JAADJA010000216.1 GCA_013151015.1 Chlorobiota bacterium | reverse complement strand
AAAATAAGAGGTTGTTTTATCTCCAATTTGAATTTGCTTGTCAACTATTCTTTCAACCGTTGTTTTATCATCAGAACGATAAAATATTTTGCCTTTTTTAACATCAATCTTAATTGTATAATTTGATAGTTTATACTTTTTTCGATATTGAATTTTGTTTTTACTTGTAAAGCCAAGTAATTCAATAAATTCTATTGTGTTTTTTGATGCTTCCATTATTCTGTACCGTATTTAATTCTTTGTTCAGCTACTTTTAAAGCGTTTTCTGCATTTTTTTCACCTTGCAAAGTGTAAATTATTTTATCACTTAACCAAGCTGTAATTAACTTGTCTTTATCTAATTTGAAAAAGTTTGCGAATTTTATTACTTGCTCTTTTGACGGTTTTCTGTCTCCTTTTTCAAATTTACTAATAAGAGCTTGGTCAACATCCAAAGCACTTGCGACTTGCCTAAGAAATAGACCTTTCTTCTCTCTTTCAGTTTTTATTGTTTTTCCAAATGTTTGCATATAACTAATTTTAATTTGACAAGATTAGACAAATATTTCAAAGACAAACGATATTTTGTCAAATACTTATTAACAGGGTAGGAAAAATGGCTCTTTTGTTTTTTTCGGATTGGCTTTTTTGTGTGTTGGAAAAAAATAAATGTGCTATTGTGCGTTGGCTTTCAATTCTTTTTAAGTAGCAAATTTGTTATTTTCGGTTTCGTTTCTCCTGCTTGCGGGTAACTTGTTTATAAAAACACCCCCGTTTTTTCCATAAAAAGGAAAATGCAATTAATTATCCTGTTCAGATTCAGCAATTAATCTATTTGCACCCGTTTACAAACGAATAACAAACATTTAAGAATGGATAATTCCCTGGTAACTGCCGGGTTCACTTAATCCAACAACGATAAAGAAAATAAAACCCATTTCTATGCTTTGTCAGGGAATCCATACCGGGGAGATTCAATCTGTTATTCAAATTGTGCGGGAAGTGCAAATTGCGTAAAATATAAGTGTGCAAAACAATTTCAAATTACCATTGTTTATTATATGGTTATTGAATCATTTTCTTAATTTTGCGCAAAACTTAACACACGTGGACATGAACAGTAAAATTATCAACCCAAGGTTTATTTTTATTTTTTCGACAATTATGATCGGTGCTATCCTGAGGCTTGTCCCTCACTGGCCAAATTTCACGCCCATTGCGGCCATGGCTTTGTTTGGAGGTGCTTATTTCAGCAAAAAATACCTTGCGTTTGTACTTCCATTGGCGGCCATGTTCCTGAGCGATTTGGTCCTTGGCCTGCACGAATGGCTGATCCCCGTTTATGTAAGTTTTGCAATTGTGGTGGGAATCGGCATGTTAATGAGAAACCGGGTTAAAGCAGGTTCTGTTCTTCTTGCAAGCTTAAGTTCATCCGTTGTCTTTTTCCTTCTGACAAATTTTGCCGTTTGGCTGGGCAGTCCTTTTTACGCCCAGGATGCCACTGGTCTATTGGCCTCTTTTACGGCTGGCCTCCCTTTCCTCAACAATGGGGTTCTCGGCGATTTGTTTTTTAGTACGGTTTTCTTTGGGGGATTTTATCTTGTTCAACTGAAATTCCCTGTGCTCAGAAAAGAAGTTGCTTACGTGAAAATTGGGAAATAGGGATTTTCGAACAAAAGTTTACCGCGTTTTTCCTCCCCTTGGTGTCCGTAGCTTTAGCGAGGGATCCCCACCTCAAAAAGGGGGACAGTCTATTTGAACTTCGAAATATTGGAATAACTGCTTCTTAATAAAACAGGAGGTAATTTCGGTTTGAGTAAAAATTTGAAAATTACCCATACAAGTTCTCGTCCCTTTCCAGCAATAGGACTGAATGCTGTGGGACGATAAAATACTTCTCCCCTTCAAAAGCAATTTCCACGGCTCCCTTTTGCATGAAGATGGCCAAATCGCCCACCTTTGCCTGCAAGGGGATATACTTCACCTTATCATCCGTTTTTTTCCAGGGTTCGTCGATATCATCCGAAGGCAACGGAATTGGATAGCCCGGCCCGGCCTTGATCACATATCCCGACCTCACCTCTTCTTTCTCTTTATAGCCCGGAGGAAGGAAAAGGCCTCCCCCACTCTTGGAAACCGTAACGGGTTTGATCAACAAACGATCACCAACGACAATCAGGTTTTTTAGTTTTTCTTGTAGTCTTTTGTTCATGCTTTTTGTTTCTGCCAATTATCAATGAATTCCATTTTTTTGATTATTGCAAATTTATTCATTTTAGCCCACAGGCAATAAAAAATCCATAACTTTGCACTAAAATATTTTCACTATGAAGATTACCTTTTTCAAAATACCCAAACCCCGGAGGTTCAGCTATCCCACGCGTTATTACGATGAGGAAAAGGAATATTGGGACCAGCGTAAAAGGGAATTGGGGATTGGAGGAGGGACAGAAAAAGCCGATTTCAAATCACGTGTCGGTTCCGAATGGGGCAGGATGCGAAAGCTGAATGCTTCCAGGAAAAAAAAGGCCGGCCTGAGTGTTGTCATCTATTTTGCCATTGTTGCCCTCATTGTCTATTTGTTTTTCTTCAGGTAATCTTTTTCCTAATCAGTTTTCATCGATCCAAAATATTAACCCATCAAATCCATGCCCGACATCATCCACCTACTTCCTGATTCCGTTGCCAACCAGATAGCTGCCGGGGAAGTGATACAGCGTCCAGCCTCGGCCGTAAAGGAGTTGTTGGAAAATTCCGTTGACTCCGGTGCCGATTCCATTACGCTTATCGTGAAAGATGCAGGAAAAACCCTTGTACAGGTAATCGACAATGGTTGTGGCATGTCGGAAACCGATGCCCGTATGTGCTTTGAGCGCCATGCCACTTCCAAGATCAAAGAGGCCAAAGACCTGTTCTCCATCCACACCTTGGGATTCCGGGGCGAGGCCATGGCTTCCATTGCGGCCATTTCGCAGGTGGAGCTAAAAAGCCGCAGAAAAGAGGAAGAACTCGGGACTTGCATTCGCATCGAAGGTTCGGAAGTAATTGGCCAGGAGATATGTTCAACACCGGCCGGGACTTCCATTTTGGTCAAAAACCTGTTCTTCAACCTCCCGGCACGACGAAAATTCCTAAAGTCGAACACAACGGAAATCCGGCACATCATAGAAGAGTTCCAAAGGGTTGCACTGGTTTATCCCGGGATAAAATTTTCCCTTTTCATTGATAACAAACAACTCTTTTCGCTGGAAGCTTCCGGATTGAAACAAAGGATCGCAAGTCTTTTCAGTTCATCGTACAACAACCGCCTGATTCCGGTGGAACAGGAAAGCAACCATGTAACTATCACTGGATTCATTGGAAAACCGGAATTTGCAAAAAAGACCCGTGGTGAACAGTATTTCTTTGTGAACGGTCGGTTTATCCGTCATCCTTACCTGAACCATGCGGTAAATGGGGCTTTTGAGGAGTTATTGCCCAAAGATGCCTACCCGACCTATTTTATCTATTTCGAATTGGATCCCGGTGAAATCGACATCAATATCCACCCAACGAAAACCGAGGTAAATTTTGAGAACAACCAGATGGTTTATGCTTTCCTTGCCTCGGCGGTAAAGCAAGCCTTGGGGAAATTCAACATTGCCCCTTCCATCGACTTTGATATTGAAAGGGGAATGGACATCACACCTTTGCCACGAAATTCTGAAATTAAACCTCCACAAGTAACTATCAACCCTGACTACAACCCTTTTGACAATCCAACGGGAAGTCCATCAAATTCAGGATTTAACAAGAAAACCCCTTCTTCGGGGAACTGGCGGGAATTGTATAAAGGCCTTGAATCGGACCAACTGGGTTTATCTTTCAAAAAGAAAAAGGAAGACAACTTTGAACAAAATGAAGAAATTGAGGAAAGCCAAACTGAAGTTTTGGGTCAGGTTGGATTTCAAATCCATAATAAATATTTGCTGTCGAACGTGCGTTCCGGCCTGATGTTGATCGACCAACAAAGGGCGCACGAAAGGATTCTATTTGAGCATTATTCAGAAATACTGGAAAAGCGGAAAGGTTCATCGCAACAATTGTTGTTCCCTGTAACCATGGATGTTTCACCAGGCGATGCCGCAATAATAAAGGAATTGCTGGAGGACTTAATGGTGTTGGGCTTTAATATGGAAGAGTTTGGGGAAAATTCGTTTATCATAAACGGAAGCCCCGTGGAATTGAACAATGAAGGCATACAGGATGTTTTAGAGAAAATAGTTGAGAACCACAAACGAAATTTGCAGGACATTGGGCGTGACAGACGGATCGAACTGGCAAGGTCAATGGCCGTTAACCTGGCAATCAAACAGGGGAAAAACCTGCAGCAAAATGAAATAAACGGGCTGATCGATCAGTTATTCGCCTGTAAAATGCCACAGGTTTCGCCCGATGGAAAACCAGTGGTCAGGATACTTACTTTTGAAGAACTGGAAGAATTATTCAGTAGCTGAAAGTAAACTTAAAACATTAAGGAAAATTGAAATAAAAAGGAAATGCAATCATACAGACCAACAGGATTTCAGGTTTTGCCGCCCGTGGTGAAAAACCTGCTCATTATAAATATTTTGTTTTTCCTGGGGACCGTTGCCCTGGAGCAAGCCTATCATATTGACCTGAGCCGATATCTTGGCTTGCACTATCCCGGTTCTGAACTGTTCAGGCCGCACCAATTGGTTTCCTATATGTTCATGCACGGGAGTTTTACGCATATCCTTTTCAATATGTTTGCCGTGTGGATGTTCGGGAATGCACTTGAAAATGTCTGGGGGTCGAAACGTTTCCTGACCTATTACATGATAACGGGGGTTGGCGCCGGGCTGATCCAGATATTGGTTACCTATTTACGGGTTGTGAACGTGGAATCACAGATGGACCCGCAAATAATAGAGATGGTGAAAAATGAGGGACTGGCCATATTCATGGAAGGGAAAAACTACGTTGACCCCTTGGCCGGAAAACTGAACATCTTGCTCAATACCGCTACCGTAGGGGCTTCAGGGTCACTTTTTGGGTTGTTGTTGGCTTTTGGGATGATGTTCCCAAACGCCTTGATTTATCTCTATTTTGCTATTCCGGTAAAGGCAAAATATTTTGTGATGGGTTATGGTGCACTTGAATTGTTTTCAGGGATATCCAACAGCCCCAACGACAACGTGGCCCACTTTGCCCATCTTGGGGGGATGATATTTGGCTACCTGATGTTGTTGTACTGGAAAAAACGAAGATCATGAGTTATTACGCAGGAAGTTACAATCAGGGAAACCCCATCAGGAACTTGAAATCATTTTTCCTGAACAACAATGTATTGACACGCATTATCCTCATCAATGTGGCGGTTTGGCTAATCATCAATATCATAAAGGTACTTGGTTTTTTGATGAACATCCCAGACAGTGAAATATCTTACCACATCTCGGATTTCTTAGGGGTTCCGGCCTCCCTTTCACATCTTGTTTTCAGGCCTTGGACACTGATTAGCTATATGTTTACCCATATCGGCTTTTTCCATATCCTGTTCAATATGTTGTGGTTGTTTTGGTTTGGGCAGATATTTTTGCAATACCTCAACTCCCGGCAATTGATTTCTGTTTATTTAATGGGAGGGATAAGTGGTGCTTTGCTGTTCATCCTGTTTTACAATATTTTCCCGGTTTATGGGGATTCCCTGGTCCTCGCAACTACTGTTGGGGCTTCAGCTTCCGTAATGGCAATTGTTACGGCCATTTCATTTTATGTCCCCAATTTTTCCATCAATTTATTGTTTATAGGGAGGATAAAGATCATCTACATTGCGGTTGCTTTGTTCGTGATGGACTTTTTTCAAATAGACTCCTCAAATTCAGGTGGTCATATTGCGCACATCGGCGGGGCGCTCTATGGGCTTTGGTTCGTGTATTCACTCAAAAAAGGAAAGGACATGAGTCGGTTTTTCGGCAGTTTTTCATTTGATGGATTCAGGAAGTTTTTTGTGAAAAAGAAGAAATCACCTTTTACGAATGTTTACACCAATGCCCGTCCGATGAAGGATGAAGATTACAATGTGCAAAAACACAAACAGCAAGATAAAATCGATAAGATACTGGACAAGATTTCAAAATCAGGATACGAAAGCTTGAGCAGGGAGGAAAAAGAATTATTGTTCAATGCGAGCAACAAGGGTTAAAGAACCTTTTGGGTCGAAGTTGGCAAGTGTGGTTGAGACCCGAAAGCTTGGAGCCCAAAAAAAACGAGGCAAAAAAGTCAGGCATTAAACTGTTTAGAATCAGAAATCAACATAGGAACGTAGAGACACACGGACGTGCGTTTTGCGAAATAAGGAATCAATCCAAAAGAGACAAGTGGCAACAAAGGGAAACAAACACAAATTATCGTTTATCGGGAAGCTGGTTTTTCTGCTGAACATTGTTGCCATCGGTCTATTGCTATTGTCCTATACGTCCGTTTTTTTGAAACCGGGGAATTTCCCCCTCCCGGCATTTGCCGGCCTGTCCTATCCGATTATCCTGGCCATTAACCTGGGATTTGTTATCATTTGGTTTTTTATCCGGCCCCGTTATATTTTACTTTCGATTATTGTCATACTCATTGGGTGGAACCATCTCGCACAGCTCTTGCCGGTCCACTCCTCAAAAGAAATCCCAAAGGGAAAAACAGCGATAAAAATCCTTTCCTTCAATGTCCAGAATTTCCTGAAAGTAAATATCACGAACACGAAATATATTTCCGATTTTGAGAACCAAAATGAAATACTGGATTATATCCAGGGCAAAAATGCCGATATTGTAATTCTACAAGAGTTTTTGTATGACCGTAAAGAAATAAATAATTTCACAAAGTGGTTTGCAAAAAAAATAAACTGTCCTTTTACGCATACAAGAAATTACTTTGAGCAAAAGGGGAAAAAACTGGATGCCATTGCCATTTTCAGTAAATTCCCGATTATAAATTGGGGCCACATCGAATTTAAGGAAAAGACCATCGCCATTTATACAGATATGGTCATTCACCATGATACCATTAGGGCCTATAACCTGCACCTTGCATCCATCCACCTAAAAAAGGAAGATTACGATTTTATTTCCGAAATGGATATCCAACAGGACAAGGATGAAATGCGAAATGCCTCCCGTGCCGTTGCTTCAAAAGTGAAAGCGGCTTTTATCAAGCGGGGCGATCAGGTCGGGATCGTAAAACAACATTTAAGGAGTTCGCCCTACCCCATTCTCCTTGCAGGTGATTTTAACGACACGCCTGTTTCTTATACATATCATTCGCTCACAAAAGATCTGAAGGATGCCTTTGTTGAAAGTGGAAGTGGTTTTGGGAACACATATGCCGGGGATAATTTCCCGGCCCTTCGCATCGATTATATCCTGCACGATAAAATTTTCACGTCCGTTAACTTCAAAAGGGACAAAGTACATCTTTCCGATCATTATCCCATCAATTGTGTTTTGATCAAAGAGTAAAAACCAGGCTAAGCGATCGGGCTTTTACATCTTGTTCATAATAACACCAACAAGGGCCAAGATGTCATATTAGATACGATCTGTGATGGCAATGAATGCAATAAGAAATTATTTTTCTTTTTCAAATAGCATGAAACCAATCTGGACACCAAAACGGACGGAAGGGTAAAAAACAGTTTCGTTTACTTGTTCCTTCAGGACTTCATCTGAACAATTCCCACTTGCCCCCTGGCTTATCAGGTTTTTCTCTTCAAAAGCCATGGCAAGCCCCGGCCCTATGAACCATTCAAAAGACATTTTCTTGAACGAATCATCAAAATGGCCAAAACCAAAAACAACGTTCAAGGCGAAATAATTACTTCTGAATGAACGCAACTGCCGGGGTGTACTGCTCAATCCATTTGAACCATCATAAAAACATTTGTTTTCGTAGTTCAGGTATTTGTAGGTCAACTCAGGCCGGATCAAGACTTGCGAAAACCGAAAATCGTTTTTTGACAAAACAAACCCAAGTCCCACCCGGAAAACCGGCCCCCTTGAAGCAAGATAATAATCCGACAAGGGGTATTTTCCGTTTTCGGGGATTTCATCCCTGCTTACCCACCAACTTTGATAGGCTCCATAAAAGTTATAAACAATCTTATCGTTCACCCTGTAATCCAAGAACAAGCCTTTTGTTCCAATGGCAAAGGTAAAAGGTTCGATTCCAAGATAAAGCGATTTGCTATCTTGGTTGCTTTCCTGAGAAAATATCGGCTGGTCCAAGAACAAAAACAAAAGGCAAAAAGAAGAAACCTGGAACAGCGTAAGTTCTCGTTTCATAGTTTAGTTGGTTTTTTTAGAAATGGTTGACAAGGTACAAAAAAAATCCCTTTTCAGATGAAACATGAAAAGGGATTTGAAAATTTGCATTTGGGTTTTTATTTTCCCATGGTTTCTTCCACCTCGGCTATGGTTTTTGGAATGGGTTTGCCCAGCACCCTATTGCCCGTTTCTGTTACAAGTATATCATCTTCGATCCGTATCCCTCCAAAATCCTTATAGGTTTCCACTTTGTCGAAATTGATAAAGTCGGTGAATTTGCCTTCGTTTTTCCACATATCGATCAGGGCGGGGATAAAATAAATACCGGGTTCAATGGTAAAAACATATCCGGGCTTGTGCCTTTTCCCTAGTCTTAGGAATGCAAGCCCAAACTGTTCGCTGCGTTTCACTTCGTCATCATATCCCACGAAATTTTCTCCAAGGCCTTCCATATCGTGTACGTCAAGGCCCATCATATGTCCCAGGCCGTGCGGGAAGAACAGGGCGTGGGCCCCATTGGCAACCGCATCGTCCACATTGCCTTTCATCAGTCCCAAATCTTTTAAACCGGAAGCAATTACCTTAGCGGCCATCAGGTGGAGGTCTTTGTTCATTATCCCGGGTTTGGTAGCGGCAATGGTTTGCATATTGGCATCCAAAACAATTTGGTAAATCCCTTTTTGCCTTTGGTTGAATTTACCACCAACAGGAACGGTACGGGTAATGTCGCTGCAATAATTCGAGGGCATCTCGGCACCGGCATCCGTCACCATCATCCGTCCTTCTTTTAGGATATTGTCGTGATGGTGGTTATGCAGGGTTTCCCCGTGGATACTCAGGATAACCGGAAATGAAACCGGGCCGCCCTTGGCAAGCGAAATCCCTTCGATGGTACCGGCAATTTCCCGTTCGATGATCCCGGGCATGGCCATTTTCATTGATGTGGTGTGCATCTCATAGGCAATGTCAACGGCTTTTTCTATTTCTGAAATTTCGTGTTCGTCCTTTACCTCGCGCAATTTCACGACTGCCTTTATCAGGTCTTTGGAAACATTTTTCCTGATTTTTGAAATGGGGAGTTCCAAGAGGCTCTCCAATTGGATCAAAGTCTCTCCCCTGTAAGGAGGCATATAATGGATGTCGCGGCCTTTTGACTTTGCCTCATTTATCAATTCAACCAAGTCACCCAAAGGAAAGGTATTCCCAACGCCAACTTTCGCTGCTCTGTCGCGCATCAATGGTTGCGGGCCCATCCAGATAATATCGTCCATGTCCACATCGTTCCCAAAAATGTAATCCTTGCCTTCGTCAATATCCATGACCCCGGCCAAATCGGGGGAATTCAACCCGAAAAAATAGAGGAAGTTGCTATCTTGCCTGAAATGATAAACATTCGCCGGATAATTATAGGATGCATCTGAATTTCCGGGAATCAAAACCAAACCGCTTTTCATTTCCTCGCGGAGACGGTTTCTTCTTTCTGTATAAACGTTTGCGTTGAACATGTTTTATTTTTTAAATGAACTATTTTATTGGAAAAAAACAAAAGTAAATAAAATGGGGATGTGTGGATTGGAAATATTGCACTGACATGAAAAAACATGGGAAACCTTACCACAAATTCCGCCATCCAACTCCATTGTAAAACCGGATCGTATCGTTCATGTATATCAGGTCGCCATTTTGTGGGTCAAGAGGGTAACCTGTAATTTCGTTTAGGTTCAATAGCGAATTCAAATTAAGGGTTTCACTTTCGATATGGCCATCAATATATACATCAGCGTTGATTTCTAAATTATCATTTTCCATATCACCTTTGATAAATGGGCTTGCATTATCATTTTTGTTGTCGATTAACAGGGTATTGCCACCGTTCCAGGCTTTGCCCACCAGGTTCCCAATAAATATGTTCTTGCTTCCCGTGGCATCCCGACCTGTTTCAAAAGGCCCGATAAAAACACCTCTGCAAACATTTGATGTACCGCTTGTTGTTTCATGAAAAACATCTGTACCTATGCCAATATTCCCATTTCCTGTCATTTGCAAATCAAAAACAGTTTTACCGTACAAGCTGTTACCAATCAGTATATTCCCAAAATTGTCATTCTGAAAGCCCATCTTTATATCCCGTTCCCCAATCAATAATTGCCCGCGGCTATCAAAACTTTGGTAGGAATAGCCCGGGAGAATCAACGTATCTTCCACTCGAATATTTCCATTAACATGAAGCTTCTGTATCGGCTCACTCGTCCCAACACCCACATTACCTGAATTATAAAACAACGTATCCTCCGAAGAACTCCACAATGTACCATTACCAGACTTGCTGGAATACAAGGCATAGGGCACGGACAAGAGTTGGGAAACGCCCATCAGTTCATAAGCCCCGCCTCCGGTTTCATCCAGGGAAATCCCCAGGAAATAAATATCGCTTCCCCAATCAATGGAAGAAAAATCACCACTAAGGGTTGTCCCACTTCCAATCTCGATAAGCACCAGGCCATATGTATTGGTCGTATCCGTATGCACCTCGGCATATTCCACAACTCCGTTTTCGTTGTTTTTCAGGATCTCAATTTTCAAAGAAACGGTTTGGTTATCCATGACAACCCCTGTATTGTCACGCAAAACTGCCTGATATTTGAAATATCCAGGGGATTGGGAATAAGAGTTTACATTGTAAAGGAATAAAAATAGGCCGATAGTAATCTTAACAACAGTTTTCATAGTTTTCCAATTGGATTAAAAATGCAAATATCATTAAAATAACGTGGGGTTCCTAAATTCAATTAAGATCATTGATATTGGATATTCACCTTGAATTGCATATATTTGCATAGATAAAACAATTGCCGATGAAAACAAGGAAACCAGCAGTGGCCGGGAAATTTTACCCTCGTATAAAGACAGGGATCGAGAAACTCCTGGATGAAATACTTTATAAGGAGAAAAACGATATTCAATATTCATTGAGCGAAAACAATATTATCGGCGGCATTGTGCCACATGCAGGCTATATGTTTTCGGCCTATCAGGCTGTTCATTTCTATGAGATCCTAAGGAACTCGAATCAGCAGTTTGATACTTTCATCATCATAAACCCCAACCATACCGGGCATGGTGAATATATTTCGATTGACAGCAACGATATCTGGGAAACACCTTTGGGAAACGTAAATATCGATGATGATTTCAGGAGCTTGGCCCAATTCCCGATATCCCCCGATGCCCAGAAGCTCGAACATTCAGCCGAGGTCCAGTTGCCCATGTTGCAATACTTTCTCGATTATGAATTTCAAATCCTTCCCATCACAATGTCTGTCCAAAATATTGGAAACGCAAAACTTATTGCAAATACAATTTACAAGGTGAACCAACAATTAAGAAAAAACATCTGCTTGATTGCTTCATCCGATTTCTCCCATTTTGTGGAACCAAATGAAGGCAGAAGACTTGACCGTTTTGTCATTGACGAAATCCTGAAACTTAACTCCAGGGGAGTACAAAAAGAAGTGGAAGAAAAAAACATTTCCGTATGTGGTTATGGCCCGATAATGACATTGATGGAATATTCAAAACAAATATCCAATACACCTAAGGTCAAAGTATTAAAAATGGGGAACTCGGGCGAGGTCGTTCCTTCAAATGAAGTTGTTGACTATGTTGGCCTAATTTTCACACATTAGAATTCATTGCATTGATTAACTCGTTTTATTACCTTTGCAGAAACTAAGACAAACTGCCATGCTCATTGCCAACCCCATATACGATGTTGTTTTCAAGTACTTGCTCGATGACAATAAGATTGCCAAGATATTTATTTCCGCAATTATTGACGAAGAGGTAGAAAAGCTAGAATACAAACCCTTGGAACACAGGGTGCAAATTGACAAAGGTGCAGGGTTCACGGTTTACCACATAGATTTTTCGGCCACCATTAAAACGAAAGAAGGCGAACACAAGCAAGTTATCATCGAAATCCAAAAAGCCAAGTTTTCGTCGGACATAATGCGGTTCAGGAAATACCTGGGACTGCAATATATGGACGACAACAACTACGTGAAAGAACCAAACGCACCTTATAAAAAGAAAATGGCCTTGCCGATCATCAGCATTTATTTCCTCGGATATTCCCTGGATCAAATCGATGCCCCGGTAATCGCGGTAAGGAGGAAATATTATGATGTTAGCCAGAACACCGAAATCAAAATCAAAGACGAATTTATCGAAAGCCTTACACATGATAGTTTCGTGATACAAATCCCTTACCTGAAAAGACAGCGGCGCAATGATCTGGAAATATTGCTGAGTATTTTCGATCAGGGAAATACACTTTACGTTCAATATGTGGTGATCGTAAAGTGTATTTCCCTGATCGAAAATA
>JAADJA010000096.1 GCA_013151015.1 Chlorobiota bacterium | reverse complement strand
TAGTGTCATGTCAATACTCTAATTTCGGGTAAAGGTGTTTTAGCTTTATCCTGGCATTATCATTTTCAAACCTCCAATTAATTTTAGCATTCTTGTTGTTCCTGTCATTTTGCCAAGCATCAACTTCATCTATAATGGTTTCGATATTTTCAATCCGTCTTTTTAAACATTGCCCCATTAAAACGTTTAGTTCAATTTCAGCCATATTTAGCCAACTTCCATGTTTTGGTGTAAATACAAATTCAAACATATCCAGGATTGCTTTAGCTTTCTTTGGTGGGTATGTTTCATAAAGCGCACCAGGCTTATGTGTTCCAAAGTTGTCCATTACAAGTGTAATCTTTTCTGCATTTGTATTTTGTTCAGCTATTTCAGATATGAACATGGCCCAATCCTTTTTTGTTTTCCGGCCAGTGACCTTAACATAACGTTTTCCAGATAATGGTTCATTAGACATGAATATGTTGCAAACACCATTTCTCCAGTATTCATAATCATATTTTTCTTCACTGCCGGGCTTCATTTTAATTGGTTTTTTTGTTTCCCCTATTAATTGCTTGGGTGATTCATCCATACATATTACTGGTCTTTTGGGATTGTACGGACGCTTATATACATCAAGTACTTTTTCCATATTGGCCACAAAATCACTGCTTTGTAGAGGTGGGATAACCCACCCTTTTTTCTTCCACGGTTTTATTTCGTTTTTTTAAAACGGAACGAACCGTTTCATGTGATACAGTATCAATATAATTTAGCTCAATGGCCTTATCTGCCAACATCCGCAGAGACCATCTTGCGTAACCTTTTGGTGGCTTGCCGCAACTTAGTGCTATTATATGTGCTTCTGTGTCACCATCAATATTTCTTTTGTAAACCCGCTCACTTGGTTTGCCATTTAAGGCTATTTCACAACCATCCAGAACAAATTTCTTTCTTATGTTTTCAATTGTTCTTTCAGTTATGCCCAAGAATTGAGCGATGTCTGCATCTTTACGTGGTTTCTTCTGATTACTGTTGTCACAATTAAGCAGTATATAAGCACTTTGAATTACACGGGCATTCCTTTTTCCCTTTGTTGTTATTGTTTCAAGCTCTTTTCTTTCTTCTGGTGTTAAATTTACATGATATTTCTTCATCGTTTTTTCGACAAAGATAATCTTTTTACCACAATTACTATGCTTGACATGACAGTAGTAACAACGGCAATCCGAACCCTTGGCCCCAGTTTGGGTGTCATCAAAATTCCCATCCGCCCGATTTCGCCCAAACCTGCATCACGGGCCACCAACGGGCAAATAGCTTTGTAATTTCCGTCCACATGTGCCCTGGCTTCGTAGCCCAGTTTTCTGATAAATTTTCCCAACTGTATGGCAATCTTCCCGGATTCCAAATATTGCTGCCCGGACTCCATCACGATACTTCCTTGTGGTGCGGCCGAAACCATTTCCTTGTCCATCTCAACCGTGAACGCAATGGCAAACTTGTGCTGTCTTTCGTATTTCTTTCCATATCTCTCGCCACGCCCACCAACGGAATACAAATGATAATCCTGCAATTCGGTGATTCCACAGTCAAGGGCTCCCAGTTTCTTGGCCCAGTTCTTTACATAATTGGTTATGGCTTCCGGATTAACATCCGTCTTTTTATTATTCACAGGACCGTTTACTTCATTGCGCAAAGCTTCAATGGTTTCGAAGCCAGCTTCAGCAGATGCAAATTGGAAAGGATCGAATTGCGAAGACCCGGGGTGCATAAGTCCTGGCTTTTCCCGCCAGGCATCATCAATTGTTTTTTTATCGGGATTTCGTTTGTAATAATCAACAAAGTTTCCGGTTCCGGGTTTCAGTTCATTTCTCGAAAACATGGTATCCCTTTCGTCAATCCTTTTTGCGGGGATCACTTGCCGGTATGCTTTGTTCTGTCCAAAAGGGATTAGCCCGATTACTATAAAAATTAAAGTGATTGCAAGCAAAGCCAAACTAATTTCATATTGAAAACCGAATTCAACAAAAGCCAAAAACAAAAAGGGCAGGGGCAGAAGGATGGAAACCAGGATAAACCTTTTTGTGGCAAGTGCTTCTTTTTCCCCATAAGAAACAATCGCTGAAACCATCATAAAGATGAATATAAGTATGGCGATTATTTGAAGTAGGACTTCCATTTAAGCTCAAAGATATTCTGTAACAAGGTGCTAAAGTAAAAAATAATGTGTTGTTAATTTCAATTAAAATTTTGTTTGAGTAAAATCGAAAAGTCAAAAAGATTCACCTTCCGAATTTTCATACTTTTGCTTTCTCAAATATTTCCCGGATGAAAAAGTACAAACATATATTCTTTGACCTCGACCACACCCTTTACGATTTTGAAAGGAGTACTTTTGAAACCCTTTCAGAATTATGCGATAAATATAATTTGACAGACAAAGGTATTCCTGTTTTCAAGTATTTCTACAACAGGTATCTCGAAATAAATGACCGGTTCTGGGGACAATACCGCAAAGGGAAAATCGAAAAACCATTTTTAAATGTGGAGCGTTTCCATGTTACATTTCAGGAATTTGGGATCGATGACCGGGATTTTGCCGGAAAATTTGCTACTGAATATGTTGAAAACGCACCTTTGAAAAACACCCTTTTCCCCGGTGCACATGAAACACTTGAATATTTGCAAGACAAGTATATCCTTCATCTGATCACAAATGGTTTTGAGGAAGTCCAGGAGAAAAAGTTGAATACAACCGGTTTGCGAAAGTATTTCAAGACCATTACCACTTCGGAAGAGGCCGGGGTCAAAAAACCCGATCCGGCCATTTTCCATTATGCATTATCAAAGGCCGGGGCTGTTCCCGAAGAAAGCCTGATGATAGGCGATAACCTGGAAGTGGATATCCTCGGGGCAAAAAATGTGGGCATGGACCAGATGTTCTTCAATATTGAAAAAACACCACATAATGGCAAAATCACTTTTGAAATAAGTGAGTTGATTGAGATTAGAGGCTTGTTGTAAAGCGGGTGTTTTTGTCAACATTGAACCCGTTGCCTGCAACACAAATTGGTTTCCCAAATTCCAATGGCATTGATCATTGTTTTTAAGATACATGCTTCCCGGTGCTCAAATCTGTACAACCGCACGAAAACAGTAAATATGTTCAAAAACTATCTCATAAGCCTCTATCGGAATATCATCAGGAACCGATTTTATTCTATCCTGAATATTATTGGGCTTTCGGTTGGAATGGCAGCCGCTATTTTTATCCTTTTATTTGTCCAGGACGAATTGTTGTATGATAAGTACCACTCAAAACATGAAGGGATTTACCGGATTGAATCCGATTTTTTCATCAACGGGAAAAATGACAAATTTGCCATAGTGCCAATCCCAATGGGTGTACGACAAATTTCCAAAATTCAAATTTGCTCTTTTCCAGTTGGAACTTTACTTTTCCTAATTCCCGACATTTCCCAAAAATCTTAATCGTTTTCTTTTACAGTCCTGCAAAATTGCTTACCTTTGCACTACTAAATAGGCTTAGTGTTTTTTTGACTGATAGTATCTGGTAGCCTTTTCGATGGTTTTGCCAGCCGGCATCCAAAATCTGACGGAACAGACAGATTTCAAATCCCTGCCAAATCAGTTAAATCCCAATTTTAGGAACTCGCGACATAAGTGATATCAGTCGGAATTTCCACTTTAAGTTCAGAAAATAAAATAGACAATGAATATTGTAAAGAAAGAATATCAAGTATATACGCTCCGAAATTTTAAACAGATCCCGCAAATCCGGCATTTCCTTTCAGAGAAAGACCGACATGCAATAGAAGTGGTGGGGAATGTGCTTCCGTTCAAGGTGAACAATTATGTGATCGAAGAATTGATCGACTGGACAAAAATACCGGAAGACCCGATTTATCAGCTTACTTTTCCTCAAAAAGAGATGCTTTCGACCGAACATTTCCGGAAGATGGAAAATGCACTTCAGCAAAACCTAAGTAGTTCAGAAATAAAAATAACAGCAAACCGGATTAGGGCCGAACTGAACCCGCACCCGGCCGGGCAATTGAAAAATATCCCCATGCTGAACGGTGAGGAGCTCCCCGGTATTCAACATAAATACAGGGAAACCGTCCTTTTTTTCCCCGGCAGCGGGCAAACCTGCCATGCTTACTGTACGTTCTGTTTCCGTTGGCCCCAGTTTGTGGGGATGGACAATATGAAGTTTGCCATGCAGGAAGCAGATTCTTTAGCCGGATATTTAAAACAACACACTGAGGTATCCGATGTTTTAATAACCGGTGGCGATCCAATGGTGATGTCGGCAAAAAGGTTTTCGGCATACATCGAACCGCTGATCAACCATCAAGTCCCAAATTTGAAAACCATCCGTATCGGGACGAAATCACTTTCGTATTGGCCTTATAAATTCTTGACAGACAATGATGCAGACGAAATGCTCCGCTTGTTTGAGAAGATTGTCAAACAAGGTTACCATCTTGCTTTCATGGCACATTTTAACCATCCCATGGAGTTGCAAACAGAAGCTGTTAGAAAAGCAATTCAACGGATCAGGAACACGGGCGCGCAAATCAGGACACAATCGCCCATTATGAAACACATCAACGATACTCCTGATGTATGGGAAGAAATGTGGACCGAACAGGTTAAACTGGGACTGATCCCCTATTATATGTTTTTGGCCCGTAATACAGGGGCGCAGGATTACTTCGCCGTTAACCTTGAAAGGGCCTGGAATATTTTTAGGGATGCTTATCAAAACCTGAGCGGGGTCGGGCGAACGGTGCGGGGCCCGGTAATGTCAGCCGATCCGGGCAAAGTACAGATTTTGGGCACGAATGAAATCATGGGGCAAAAAGTTTTTACCCTTCGCTTCATGCAAGGTCGGAACCCTGATTGGGTGGCAAAACCGTTTTTTGCCGAATACAACCCTGAAGCCATCTGGCTGGACGACCTTAAACCTGCTTTTGACAGGCCGCAATTCTTTTTTGAGGAAAAACTTGAAGAGAAATTCTTTGAGCTGAATTAGGGTGTTATTGGTTTTCCTGACGCAACTGATAAAAAGACAGTTGCATATCTTCAGGAGAAACTCACTTTTTCTTTATCAGTAAATAAACACCAAATATAACAAAAGGGATACTCAATAATTGGCCCATGTTCAGAACCATGTTGTTTTCAAAATTCACTTGTGGTTCCTTGATAAATTCAATAATAAACCGTACTGAAAACAAGGTTACGAGGAACATCCCAAAGATATAACCATCTTTCAGGTTTGGCCATTTTTTTCGGTAAATGGAGTAAAGCAGGATAAATATCAAAAGATAGGAAAGGGCTTCATAAATCTGGGTGGGATGTTTCGGAACGGTCTCTCCCCATCTTACAAATATAAAACCCCAGGGCAGCGATGTTTGGTCGCCATAAATTTCCGAATTCATCAAATTTCCCATACGGATGAAAAAACCCGCGAGTGCAGTTACGATGACAACCCTGTCAACAACCCATAAATAGGGTTTCTTGTATTTTCTTGAAAACAGCCCGATCGCAATTAAAATACCTACTGCTGCCCCGTGGCTCGCCAGCCCGCCTTTCCATATTTCCAGGATTTCCAAAGGGTGGCTCAGGTAATAGGCCGGATCATAAAAGAGGCAATGCCCCAACCTTGCCCCAATAACGGTTCCAACCACCATATAAGTTGTGAGCGTGTCCAATACATTTTGTGGGACTTTTTCCCGTTTAAAAGCGTCCGTAAGGATGATGTAACCGAACACAAAACCGGAGGCAAACAGCAAACCGTACCACCTAACAGTAAGTGGGCCCAAATGGAATATGTCGGGATTTACGTCCCAAACAATGGATTCAAGGATCATAGGATTTTTATTTTGGCGGCAAAGATACGAAATGAATGAGTATTGAGGATATCATATTTTTAGGACTGAAGATACATTTCCTATCTCATTTGTTTCGTAAGTAACGTAAGATAGGGGAATATCGGGATATGATTGGATGAATTTGTTGTATTTTTTCCTGTTCAAATTATCGGGGCTAAATTTCACCTCCAAAGCCAATGAAGTTCCGGTGGATGTGTTCACCACAAAATCTACTTCCTTCTGATCGGCAGTTCGCCAAAACTTGATTTCATCTTCCCGGTACAATTGCATTAATCTCAAAAAAACGTAGTTTTCAAATAATTGTCCTTTGTCGGATCGAATATGGATGTCGATGAAATTATTGATGAGCAAGTTCCTTAAGCCCAAATCATTTAAAAAGACTTTGGGCATCTTCAACAATTCCTTTTTTAAGTTTCTGTGAAAAGGGTTGATAATCGTGATATGAAAACATTTTTGCAAGACATTAATATATCTATCAACGGTTTTGACATCGATTCTCAATGACTTCGATAGTTCAAATTTATTGAGAAGGTTACCCGTTTGCGATGCAAGGACAACCAACAATTGATAGAATTTTTGTTCGTTCTCGACCTTTGATTCAAATATATCCCTTTTGATATAGGAATTCTTTATTTCTTCCAACAGCAATAATTTATCCTTCCTCGTTTCGGCCAACACAACTTCCGGGTATCCACCATAAAGTATGTAATCATCGAACATCTGCATTATTTCTATGTGCTGTAGCGACTTGTATTCGGGGGTTTCCCTTATTTGTTGAAGCTCGTCAAATAAATATTGTCTCTCTTTAAAGATTAAATATTCATCAAAACTAAGCGTGGGCAAAGTAAATATCCTTTTCCGGCCCGATAAGGAATCCTTGAACTTTGTATCGAGATAAAAAGAACTGCTCCCGGTTGCTATTATCTTGAGATGAGGCTGGTAGGTGTCATACAGGTATTTTAAAAAGTTGGATGGGTTACTGGCATACTGAACCTCATCGACCAATATATAGAATGGTTCGTCCTGCAGTTCGAACAAAGGGTTTTTAGGACGTGATGTAAACTGAAAAATATTTTCAGGGTCTTTGTTTATCCCCCTTAATATTTCTTCTTTTTCAAAAGTGATCAACCAAACTTTTTTTCCTTCTGCTTTTAAATGTTTGAAAAGCTGTTTTAAAATCGTGGTCTTACCTGTTTGCCGTGCTCCTGTTACTATTGTAAACTCCTTTCTTCTAAGGTGTTTAACAATGTTGGCATATATAAATCTTTGTTTGTCCATCAGACTTACCTTTTTGATCTGGGTACAAAGATAAGCAAATAATTGATATTTTAGGGGTATGACCCCCTATATTATCGGATATTTTAGGGCATGGTATAACAATAATATCAAAAATGAATCTAAAAGAAGTTGACATATTTACGATTCTATTTCAATGAAGAAATTAGATTCCTTGTTCTTTCAGCAAGAAGGGAATTATCAGGGCTGAGTTCAATTCCTTTAAAACCCTTTATTTCTTTAAGGGCCTCAGTCAAATCGATTTGGTCTCGTTCCAATTTCAAATGGGTTTTCATTTCATGAAAGCGTTGGGCCAGGTATTCTTGTTCCGTTTGTCCTGGAGTGGGGATAAAAACCGCTTTTTTGCCCAAAACGGCCAAATCCATTATGGTGCTGTATCCCGGCCGGGAAATAATGAATCCCGAATTTTGAAAAGCCTCAAATAAATCATTGCTATCCAAATGTGAATAAAACAGAATGTTTTCACTTATTTCCTTTTCTTCCTTCAATTCGGTTTTGCCACCGACCACAATACATTTCAAATCCAATTTTTGCAATTCGTTTAATAACTTTTTTTCAAAGATTGTCCGTTGAGGTTCTGGCCCTGAGAGGACAACGAGGATGTCATTTGTAAAATTAATTCCTTTATTTCTGGTTTTTGTCATTTTTGAAAAACGCGACAAAAGACCGATGAAATACAAAGAACCTATATCATTTTGAAAATGGGAAAGCTTACCTGATAAGTTATTTTCACCTGCGAAATCGGGGATCCAGCATTCCTTGTATTTTTCAATAAACCATTTGTTGAGCCTGAACAGCAAGTTTTCCCCAAATTGGTTTTTCCCCGGCATTTTCACTTTCAACTGATGTGTCATAAAAATGGAAGGAATTCTTTTTGACCAAAGCCCAAAACGATTATCGGAAATCACCGCATCAATCTTATTTTCGTTGATAATTTTATCAAGAAGTATATGTTCCCTTCTGATCCCGGCCAGGATTCTCGGAACCTGCAGCCCCATCTTGATAACCATGTTCCCGTTTTTCGGATAGCTGAATTCATATCCGGGGAAAACAATGGTTTTAAGCTGTGGATATTCGCTTTTCAGAAATGCCAACGGACGCTTATCTGCACCGATAACCACATTTGCCCCTTGTTCCAGAAGTTCGTCAATAATCGGCACACACCGGGTTGCATGGCCAATTCCCCAGTCGAGGGGGCAAACTAATATGTTGGGGGGTGTTTTCAAAAAAATATACTTTGTGCGCGATTTTATTGCTTTATCAATTTGGCTACAAAGCGGTTGTCCCTAGTTTCCAAAACAACAAAATATAGGCCTTTTGGCAAAGTGTGAATGTCAATGTTCAATTTGTTTTTGTCTCCCTTGATGTTCACCGATTTATACAATCGGCCATGAATATCATAAATATTTATTTTGGAGGCATGAAGATCCAATCCTTTCAATGAAACTGAAAAGTAGTTGGAAGCAGGGTTCGGTAATATTTCAAGTTTGCTTTCATGCGGTATATTTAAGGATGTGACCATATTGTCGTACTTTAAGACCAAGCTGTAACTCCCTGTTATTGTACCTGATGTTGGGCTTTGGAAACTAATATCAGTCATATAACCCTGATGGGAATGATAATGCCAGGTAAAACCGCCATCAATAGTGTAATAAAGTTTTGTGCTAGCAATTAACCAGCCTTCACTATTGTTGGCAAATGATAGTTTTGCCCTATTTGCAGATTCAATAAAACTACCTACTTCCACCCAGGAAATACCCGCATCTTCAGTCATCAGTATCAAACCTTCCAAACTTGTTATAAAGCCCTTTTCATTGTCAAGGAAGAAGATGTCATCCAGTCCAGAAATTCCGTTTAAGCTGGATTCTTCCCATATATTTCCTCCATCTGTTGTATGGTACGTTTTTCCTTGATAACTTATTATCCATCCATTGTTTTCATCTGAAAAATAAATGTCTGTATAATACAAATAACCTAGTTGGCCAATATCATCCCATGAATTTCCCCCATCATTTGTTGCGTAAAAAAGGCCATAACTCCCACAAATAAAACCTCGCAGTTCATCAATAAAATAAATGGAATTTATATTTGCACCCTCAATTCCCAGATCAGTGGATACCCAGTTTTCACCACCATCTTCTGTTTTGAAAAGTTTATGGTGCGCACCAACCGCATAGCCGATTTCCATTGTTGTGAAACAGAGCCCCCCCAAGATTTCAGGAGAGCCAATATCTACACTTTCCCAACTAACCCCGCCATCGAATGTCCTTGAAAGCTTGGAACTGCTGATTTGTTTTGCCCAGCCATTAAGCGTGTCGGAAAAATACAAATCTTCAATGCTCGTAAATTGAGGCGAACCGGTATTTTCCCAAGTTTCGCCATAATCAGGGCTTTTTATCATCCCTCCATTAAAACCGACGGCATAACCAATAGGGCCCACAAACGAAAAAGCATTGAGCGAAGATCCGTATTGGGTCGGAACGGAATTCCAGTTTGTTCCTCCATCATCGGTTATATATGCTGAATTGGAGGCGAGTATGATCCCATGTTTTGAATTGAAAAAATGAATATCGCTTTTACTTGAATAAAAGTTGGAAATTGTTTCCCAAGTATGCCCTCCATCAGTAGTTTTGATTATCTTTTGGCCATTGCCACATACAAATGCAGTATCTACCGAGATAAACTCAATTGCATTCAGTGATTCCTGCCCAAGAGGACTTGTGTTTTCCCATGTTTCCCCTCCATCTTCTGTTATTGTAGTATAAGCGCCATTCGTACTATTGTAACTGCCAATTGCGACCCCATGCTGTAAATCGGTAAATACAATATCCGACAGCCATTTATTGCCAGCGTTAAGTACTTGTGTCCAGTCTTCTCCGCCATTTATAGTTTTAAAAACCGATCCCGGGTGGCCGGCTACCCATCCTGTATTCGAATCGATAAAATACACCGCTTCAAGAGCCGAATATGCCGGTAAATCCTGTTCTTCCCAAGTTTCCCCTCCATCTTCAGTATGCAAAATATCGTCCCAACCCACAACCCATCCTTCGTTTTCGTCAATAAAGAAAACGGATTCAAAATACTTGCTGTTGTCCTGGTATTCCCATTCCCAGGATTCCCCACTATTGTTTGTGGAAATTATAGTGCCGTTTGCCCCAACAATCCATCCCTTTTGTTCGGAGACGAAACAAACATCGAATAGGTTGTTTATTGTTGGTTGGGGGCTGACCATTTCCCAACTACCTTGGGAGAAAAGTTTCGAGCTTATAAGAAACCCCAACATGATTAATTTGATTCTCATGATATGCATAATAAATTAGGTTAAATAATAATGTTCAAACATACAAAATATTTCATAGCCAATGCATATTTTGTCACTGTATCTTTCATTCTAAAATCATAAATTGACGGCCAGTAAAATCTTCCCATTCTCAATAATTATTAATTCGTAACTTAGCGGTGTATAAGAAATTGCAAAAATGAAAAACAGCTACCACATAATCAACGCATTAATCGTTAACGAAGGGGAGGTTTTTGAAGGCGATGTGCTCATCAGGGACGGCAAAATAGAAAAGATTGGAAAGAAATCAGATAATAAAAGCATTTTCCCAATGGAAGGTATCCCTCAAATTGATGCCAGAGGGAAATACCTTCTTCCCGGTGTCATTGACGATCAGGTCCATTTCCGAGATCCGGGCCTCACGCACAAAGCCGATATTTATACCGAGAGCAAAGCTGCCATTGCCGGAGGGGTAACATCTTTTATGGAAATGCCCAATACCATTCCGAATGTTCTCACACAGGAATTGCTGGAAGACAAATACAAAATGGCCGCTGTAAAATCATTGGCTAATTACTCCTTTTACATGGGCGCCTCCAACGACAACATTGAAGAAATCCTTAAAACAGATCCTAAAAACGTTTGTGGGATAAAAGTCTTTATGGGATCATCTACCGGGAATATGCTGGTGGACGACATTGATGTGCTGAACGAGATTTTTTCAAAATCCAGGATGCTTGTTGCCGTTCATTGTGAGGATGAGAAAACCATTCAAAACAACACAAAAATATTCAGGGACAAATATGGTGAGAACGTCCCCTTGGAAGCCCATCCGCTGATCCGGAGCGGCGAAGCTTGCTATAAAAGTTCGAAACTTGCCGTGGGCCTGGCAAAACTCCACAACACACGTTTGCATATTTTGCACCTTTCGACAGCGAGGGAAATGGAGCTTTTCGATTCGGGGATCCCATTGAAGGATAAACGGGTTACAGCAGAGGTTTGCGTCCACCATTTGTGGTTCAACAATGCGGATTACGAAAAATGTGGGACCCGTATTAAATGGAACCCGGCCATCAAAACCAAAAACGATCAGGAAAAACTATTTGAAGCTCTCCTGGAAAACAAGCTTGACGTAATTGCCACGGACCATGCGCCCCACACCCTCGACGAAAAAACGAATTCTTATTTCAAGGCACCGTCCGGTGGGCCGCTCGTGCAACATTCGTTGCTGGCCATGTTGGATTTTTACCATCAGGATAAAATTTCGATTGAAAAAGTCGTTGAAAAAATGTGCCATGCCCCGGCCATCTGTTTCCAGGTTGACAAAAGGGGGTTTGTCAGGGAAGGTTATCATGCCGACTTTGTACTTGTTGATGTAAATTCAAAAACCAAAGTAGAAAAACCCAATATCCTTTATAAAGTAGGATGGTCGCCTTTTGAAGGGCATACCTTCCAATCAAAAATTACACATACTTTTGTAAACGGAAGGCTCGTTTATGAAAACGGGAAATTTGATGAATCGGTGAAAGGGGAAAGGTTGAAGTTTAACAGGTAGGCTTTTTAGCTGAGATACTTTATACCAATACTTCGGTAAATTTTTCTCGCGCAATCCCGCACGTGCGGGACAAAGAACGCAACGTATTGATATACAGCAATATGCTAAAAAACACCTATCAAATTGCAAATACATAACAATCAACACATTGCAATTATCTATCGAACTAATGTTATACAGGACAGAAAAACTAAAAAGACGTCAAGCCACATCGTGGCGAAATATTGGTAACCCCGTCCTAAGGGCGGGGGTAAATGGAAGTTCAAAAATAGTTTTGGCGAGATTTTCGAAAGCACAGCCGAAAATCGTGACAAAACGATAAAGAAAGAAACATAATTGGTTATGCAAAAATAAACACATGAAAAACATACAATACCTAATCCTGCTCGTCCCTTTTTGGTTCATATCATGTACCTCTGCTCCGGTAGAAGTTGTGGAAGAAACATATTCCGATAGCATTGCCAAAACGGTTAAGATATACAAAGATGAATCGAAAGAAATCCTGTTGAAGGAAATGCAATATTATGAAGATGGGCAGAAGAAGCTGGAAGGGGCTTACAAGGACGGCGAACGGACAGGCCAATGGTCATACTGGTATGCGGACGGGAAACTCTGGAGCCAGGGCGTTTATAAAAAGGGGGTTGAAAATGGCCTGAAAACCATTTGGCACCCAAACGGCCAAAAATACTACGAAGGCAAGCTGAAAATGGGCAAAAGGGTCGGCACCTGGAAGTTTTGGGACAAAGATGGCAATTTGGTAAAGGAGATTGATTACGATAACCCCAAATAGTAAAAACGAAACCTAAAGACGCAAATAAACGCAAATAAACGCAAATAACGAAACCTAAGGACGCAATCGAACCATCGCCCCAATATTTTGTTGTAATTCCATAAATTCCATTTTCGATTAATGAACAAAATATTATTGACATTTCTCATCATTTTCCAAATCAATGCTTTTGGGCAAAATATTTCTGATGGGATATTTAAAACAGAAAACGGAAAGGTGGTTTTTACTTCCGATGCGCCCCTTGAACTTATCAGTGCCGAATCATGAAAGGGATTCTCGATCAGGAAAAGCGCACCTTCGTCTTCCGGTTAAAAGTAACGAGCCTGAAAGGTTTCAACTCAAAACTCCAGCAAGAGCATTTTTACGAAAACTATTTGGAAACCGACAAATTCCCGTATATCCGGTTCATGGGGAAACTGGTCGAGCATATTGATTTCTCACAGATGGGGGAGTTCCCGGTGCGCGCTAAAGGCATTTTTTCGATACACGGGATTGAGAAGGAGGAAATTATCAAGGCAACAATTGTGATTGGAAAAGACAAATTGAGGATTCGATCGGATTTTCAAATTTCGCTGGAAGATTACAATATAAAAATCCCACATGTGGTATTTCAAAAGATTGCAGAGGAAATCAGTGTTTCGATAGATGTGAGCCTCATAAAAGAGTGAAAGGGCAAGAGGGATGGAGCCAAAGGACGCTTGAAGGAAAATTATGGGGATTGGCAAATTACATTGTTTGTTGAACGTTTTCATTGGATCATTGTCGCCCCGCAATGGCTGGATTTTGCTGCGCTGAACATTAAACCATTGAATAATTAAATCATTTATTAATTGTCACCAAAACGAATACAGGTTTTCTTTTTCCTGATTGCCTTGTCAATATCGGCATTCGGCCAAACACCGCTTTTTGAGCATCAACCTTTTTTGCCCGAAAAAGAGCTTAAAACAATTTATATGGCCTTTCAGGATTCTCAAGGGATGATGTGGTTTGCATCCTCCGAAGGGGCATATACATTTGACGGTTTCGATTTTCAATTGAGGAGCATGGCCGATTCGGGGAAAGTACTTCCGATCACTTTTATTTTTGAGGGAAAGGATAACAAAATTTGGTTTGGCCACCAAAAAGGCGAAATCTCCTATTTTGAAAATGGGAGCGCTCATTTCCTCGGCTTTAATGGAAAAAAACCATCATCGAAAATCACGGCTATCCTGGAAGACAATAATGGCGTTTTGTGGATTTCGACTTATGGTGAAGGGGCTTTTTATTTTCATAAAGATGAAATGCACCAAGTCAACATGAAAATGGGCCTTTCCGAAAATTATTGCTATGATATGGTAATAGACGAAGCGGGCGATATTTGGATCGGGACCGATAACGGTATCAGTGTTTGCAAGCTCGAAAACGAGAAGGTCAAGATCAGGCAGATTACCGTGAACGAAGGCCTGAACGATTTTATTGTCGAGAGCCTCTCGAAATGCAACATGGACAATATCTGGATTGGTTTTGAAGATAAAGGGGTGAGCAGGTTCAATTGGAAAACGAAAAAATTGTCCATTCCCAGGGGTACCGAAAACTGGCCTTTTGGGACAGTAAGGGATATTATTTCCTTTGGCGATTATGTTTGGATAGTGACCAATAGCAGTGGTATCATTGAGTATGACATGAAAAAAGAGGCCTTTCGCAAATTGGAATTCCCGGATGGGCATAACCTGAAAAAAACAAAAAGCCTTTTTCGCGATTCAGAAGGGAATATCTGGTTGGTTTCCGACCGTGAAATTTTTAAAAGCTCCGGTAAAAACATTGAAGTAGTCCATACCGTAGATGAATATGACATAGAAAATGTACGTGCGATTTCATCGGACAAAAAGGGGCAGACCTGGTTTGCAAATGACGATGGTGTTTTTAGGTTGGCCAATACATTTGGGCAAGAAAAAAGATTGACCAATTTCCCGATTTCGGTCCTTGATAGAAACCAACAGGTCATATGCGTATTCCCCGATAATTTTGGCTTTGTCTGGTTGGGGACATTTGGGAACGGCCTTGTCCGCCTTGAGCCTTCCACCGGAAATTTCAAATTGTTTTCTGAAGCTGATGGCCTTATCAATGACAATGTCCTGTCCATTTCGGGAAAGGGCAAACAGATGTGGTTTGGGACTTTGGGCGGTGCCTCCCGTTGTATTTTGGATGAAGATGCCGCGTCATTGAACTGGAAACCGGACTTTGTGAATTTTGGCCGTGAACAAGGTCTTGGCAACAATTATATTTATCAGGTTTTTGCCGATTCCAAAGGGAGGGTTTGGTTTGCCACCGATGGCAATGGGGTTTCCATGTTTGAAAACGGGAAGTTCCGAAATTTTTCCAAACCACAAGGCCTCGACAGCCGCATCGTTTATTCCATTGCCGAAGATACCGATGGGACAATTTGGGCAAATACATTGACAAAAGGATTGTATTATCTGGAAGGGGAAAAGTTTGTGAAGTACCCTGAAATCCCCGAAATAGTCAGTGAACAAATCCAGGGGATTATCTGTGCCGATTCGGGGGTCTTATTTGTTTTGACAGAACATTCCGGGGGATTCCTCGATTTCAAAAAGAATATTTTCAGAAAGATTGCCGGGCAAGAAGGCATTGCTGAATTTCACCCTGATTTGAACGATATTACAAAAGGGCCTAACGGGGACATATGGATAGGGACAAAATCGGGGATGATGAAGTTTTCGACAAATTTCAGGAATACAGCCCGGCAACCGAAACCGCTTGTCCGTTCGGTGTCCGTGGTTTTTGAACCCATTGACATGGAAAACCAAATAACTTTTGGTTATGCCCAAAACCACTTTATGTTTTCCTATATCGGTTTATGGTATCAAAACCCGGAAGAAGTTACCTATAAGGTTAAGCTGGAAGGGCAGGACCTGGATTGGATAAGGACCGAAGACCAGAAAATGGCCTATTCAAATCTCGGCCCTGGTAGATATACATTTAGGATGATTGCGGGGCTGGATAATTATTTTGATGAAAGCAATGAGGTTTCGTGGTCGTTTAAAATTAAAAAACCTTTTTGGCAAACCTGGTTTTTCTATTTTGCAATCTTGGTTTTGATAATTTCCGGCATCTATTTTTTCATAAAATACAGGGAAAAGAAAATCAGGAAAAAACAGCAATTGTTGCGTGAGAAAATCGAATTCCAGTTCGAGACCCTGAAAAACCAGGTGAACCCACACTTCCTGTTCAATAGTTTCAGTACGCTCATAGCGCTCATCGAAACAAATACCGAGGACGCCGTGGAATATGTGGAAGGGCTTTCCGATTTGTTCCGAAATATTTTGGGACAAAAAGACAAACAAACCATCACGATCAAGGAAGAGCTTGTGATTACCAAAAGCTATTTCAAATTGCAAAAGAAACGCTTTGGCGATAACCTGCATTTGGATATCGATGACAAAATCTATCGTTTGGATTTCCGTATCCCGCCCATGGTATTGCAAATGCTCATCGAAAATTCCATTAAGCACAATGTGGTTTCAAAACTACATCCATTAAATATCAAGGTTTATTTTGATGAAAAAGCAAAAATACTATTTGTTGAGAACAATGTTTTTAGAAAGAAAAGCGAGGATACTTCCCTTGGAATTGGGATTAAAAATATAGTAAGCCGTTTTAAGCTGCTTACGGATAGGGATGTTATTATTGATGCGTCTGAAAATATCTTTAAGGTTGGACTCCCGGTCATAGATTAATTGATGAAATTTGCACTATTTGGAATGTACGACAAATAAGTCCAAAGGACTTAAATCAATAACAAAAGGCAAAGCCATTTATAATAAAAATGATAAAACAACAAAAGAAAGAATAAATTATAGTTCATGAGAATACTAATAATTGAAGACGAACAAGCCACCGCAAACCGACTGAAAAAGATGGTCCTGGATTTGGAGCCCAATGCACAAATCTGTGATATTATCGATAGTATTGAATCTGGTGTGGATTGGTACAAAAACAACCGACATCCCGACCTGGTTCTCCAGGACATCCAATTGTCCGATGGGTCAAGTTTTGAAATTTTTGAAGAGGTGAAAGTAGATGTGCCCATCATTTTCATTACCGCATACAATGAGTTTGCCATACAGGCCTTTAAACTGAACAGCGTGGATTACCTTTTGAAACCTGTGAAAAAAGATGAACTGGCACGTAGCTTCGAAAAATTCAGGGAAATATTCCAGAAAGAAGACAAGCCGGATTTCGATTATGCCTCCCTTGCAAAACTGATTACAAAAAAGGAATACCAAAAACGTTTTGTCATACGTTTTGGGCAAACCATCAAAGCCATCACCGTGGTGGATATCGCCTACTTTTTCACACAGACAGATGGCATCTTTTTCAAGACCTTTGATGACCATACCTATCCCATCGACCAAAGCCTTGACAAGCTGGAGCCACTGTTGGACCCACTTGTTTTCTTTCGGATCAACAGGCAGTTTATCATCAATTTCAATTCAATACAGGAAATGTATTCCTACTCGAAATCCAGGGTGACAATGGAACTGATACCGCCCTGCGAATTTGATGTGATTGCCAGCACCGATCGTTCCGGGAGCTTCAAAAAGTGGCTTTCCGGCAAACCGAAGTAATATATAAACTTTCAGGTAGAAGATGGACTTTGAAGCTAAGACCTGAAAAGTTGAGAACAAAGGATATTGGCTGTAAAAAACAAGTTAAAAAATTGTGCAGGGTAATAAGCAAGAAACATAATCCAATTCCCAATGCCTGTTTTCACATCATCATTTATCCAAGTCCGCAAAATAATCAGTATAAACAAATCCCCGTTCAACATCTGAATTTGCCTGTTCGCAAAATCAGATTTTTTTTCAATGCCCCGATGTTATTTCTTTGCATGATGAAAAAAACCATCAAAATAGGGATAGGGCTTTTAATTATTGGGATTATTGCCGGGACCCTTGGATATGTGTTCATTTATAATAAACCGCACAGGGATTTTGAAAAAGCAAAGCCTGATTTCATCTTGTCAGCTTATGAATTGTTCGATTCCTATATTTCCGGACGAGAAAGTGCCGAGGCAAATTTCAACGGAAAGGTTATCCTTTTGGAAGGGGCCGTTCAAAAGATAGAGCAGGCAGACTCAATGGTCATAGCCGTATTCGTGTTTCAGGAAGGCATATTTGGTGATGAGGGCATACGTTGTACAATGCTCCCAAAATATAATCAGGGATTAATGAAAGTAAAACCCGAAACCTACGTCAAAATAAAAGGTTATTGTACAGGCTACAATGATACCGATGTCATTTTGGAAAAATGCTCGATAATCCAGTAAATAATTTTAAAATAGATACAAATCAATCATTTAATAATCCAACAATAAAAGAAATATCATGAAAAACACTTTACTAATATTAATTGTGGCCATAGGGTCATTTGTTCTTCTTACATCAGAACTTGGAAAATTTACCGGCTCTCCCGGGGCAAAGTCGGGCTCACCCGGCGATAACGGTGTAACCTGCACACAATGCCATGGCGGATCGGCCACTGATCAGGAAGACTGGCTTACTTCCAATATACCGGCAACGGGCTATGTCCCTGGCGAAACCTATACCATTACTGCTGCTGGTTCTCATGCCGGGGCTGCAAGGTTTGGTTTTGAAGCGACCGCAGAAGACAGCGGAAATGCCAAAACAGGGACTTTCATCATTACCAATGACGTTGAAAACAGGTTTACGAACGATGATGCCGCCGTAACCCATAAAAGTACGGGAACAACCCCGAACGGGGATTCCAAAAGCTGGTCTTTTGATTGGATCGCCCCGCAAGCGGGAACAGGCGAAGTGGGCTTTTATGCTGCCTTCAATGCGGCAAATGGAAACGGAAGCCCATCGGGTGACGTGATTTATAAAACGAGCATGTTTGTCGGTGAGGACATAAATACTTCCGTGGGCGATAGTTTTGGGGCAAAAAGCTCCGTAAGGGTTTTCCCCAATCCATTTACCAACTATTTTACCGTAAATATCCCAGGGGAAAATGCAAAGGTTTCCAGCTTGAAAGTTTTTAATTCCATTGGAAAACAGGTTTACTCCAAGGATAACTTATTGGACAATGAAGACATTGGCATTACCGCAACCGGTTTGTTGAGCGGGATTTATTACGTCGTTGTTTATTTTGATGACGATACACGGGTAACCAAACGAATTGTCAAGAAATAATTATTCAAGACCGATGTCGGATGTCGGATGACCGTTGTACATCTGGCAACTGACATACGTCATCCGACATAAATCTTTTACACTATAGCACATTAAACTATCACCATGAAAACTCTAAAAACACTCTTTTTCGCAAGTATAATCTTACTGACAACAAATTCCTTCGCCCAAAAATACATCACAAAAAACGGGCATATCCGATTTTATTCCGAAACACCCATGGAAACAATTGATGCGCTCAACAAACAGGTAAATTGCGCCCTCGACAGCCAAACCGGCGATTTTGTTTTCAAGGTATTGATGAAATCCTTTGAATTTGAAAAAGCCCTGATGCAGGAACATTTCAACGAAAACTATGCAGAGTCGGATAAATATCCCAATGCCATGTTCAAAGGGAAAGTGACCAACATTGCGGATATTGATTTTTCGGTGGATGGCAAATACCCCGCTACGATCGAAGGCGATCTTACAATACACGGTGTCACCAACAAAGTGAAGCACAGCGGTACCTTTACGGTAATAGGGGGGAAGATTGACGGTTTGGCCGTCTTTAATGTAAAACCGTCCGATTATAAAATCAGGATACCGAATGCCGTTTCAAAGAAAATCGCCGATTCCCTGGAAATTACCGTTGATGTGAGATTGGATAAAATGGATTGATTTTTATTTTCAACATGAACTAATTTTCGGACAACTTGTTTTTAAGGTGGACAGTTCCAAATGATCAATCATAAAATATCTATGATTGACTTGAAACACACACCTTTGTGAAAAAGCACTATAAGCGCAGGCATAAGGGGATGATTGAAATAAGGCCGCTAATGTGGGAATAACAATTCCCACATTAGCGGCAATATAATAAATGCGAAACAACCTTATTAGGAAAACTTGATCAAATGAAAAAATCAATACTGATATTGTTCCTTTCATTGCCAATACTGAGCACCCTCACTTCTTGTGGACAGCGGGAAGAAGACAAAGACCGTGGTTATATCGTAAAAACAGGCGACATGGCTCCTGGGTTTACGATGCAGCTAACAACCGGTGAATCGGTTACCTTAAAGGATTTGCGAGGGAAAATCGTGGTATTGCAATTCACGGCCAGTTGGTGTTCTGTTTGCCGGAAAGAGATGCCACATCTTGAAGAAGAAGTGTGGCTGCCCAATAAGGACAAGGATTTTATTTTAATTGGTGTGGATTATGACGAACCCCTGGAAAAAGTGAAAGGTTTTGTCAATGACATGAAAATAACATATCCTATGGCACTGGATCCTGAAGCAAAGATATTCAGTTTGTTTGCACACAAAAAAAGCGGTGTTACCCGAAATGTTGTCATTGACCGGGAGGGGAAAATCGTTTTTCTCACGCGTCTTTACGATACTGAGGAGTTTGAGGCCATGAAGGAGAAGATTGAAGAATTGTTGAATTAAGTAAACTGAAACCATGAAAACCACTAATTTTTACTCACGATCATTTGAACACCGATTACGGGACCTGTTCATTGCCATATTGATATTTGTTTCAACGGGAAGCCTCCCGGCGCAATCCTTTGAATGGATTGATGCACATCCCCTTGATTACGGTTCCAACCCCGCCGAATTGGGAAGTTCGGTTTGTGCCGACCCCAATAACAACATTTATTTCAGTGGCCTGCAAAACCAGGTATCAGGTACTTATGGGGATGTTTTCCTAAAGAAATATGATAATGAATTTAATCTCATGGATGAAATTGTTTTTTTGGGGGAATGTAGGGTTTTTGCAATTTTAAGCGATGGGAATGGAAATCTCATGGTTTCCCTTGATACCAAATCCGAAATAAACTTTTCAAATACCGAAGATACAATTCCATATTTGGGCGGTTTCTCAAATACAGTATTCATTAAAATGAACGACTCCATGGAATTGGATTGGTTCATTTCCAAAGACTATAATTCATCGGGTTTGAAGGGTTTTGAAATGGCCCTGGATGCTGAAAACAATATTTATCTGGGACACGGTTCCTTCACAAACCAATCCTTTGTCACGAAGTATGATACGGAAGGAAACCAGCTTTTGCAGATAGGACAAAACAATGTACCTGTAATTTCTTCGGTTTCGGTGGACAGTGAAGGGAATATCTATTCTGCCGGATCTTGTGCGGATGCCGATGCGGTTTTTGGTGGGACACCATATGATCCGGGGTTTTCCTACAGTTCCTATCTCGCCAAATACAACAGTTTTGGAGAGGTGCAATGGGTCAAGTTCATTGAGGACGTAACTTGTCCCAGGCCAAAAGTTGTTGCCAAAGACCCTGGTTTTGTTTATTTGTCGGGGCCATTGCAACTTCCCGCTTTATTTGACACGATCCAAACTACAGGCCCTTCATGGGTTTATGATTTTTACCTGGCGAGATTGAATGAAGATGGTGATTTTTTATGGGTCAGGGAAGTCCCTGAAATCAATTTGGGCGATGCCACTATCGGAATTAACAATTCCCTGGGCACCGATGAACAAAAAAATGTTTACATAACAGGTTTTATCCGGGGGGACATTGACTGGGGAAATGGGCTTGTCACCAATTCCACCAGTAATTATTATGATTTCCTTGCCTTGAAATATGATTCTGAAGGGGAGCTCCTATATGCTAGATCCCTGGGAGGTGAAGGCTATGATGCAGGCACATCTTCATTTGTCGATGGCATTGGGAACTGCTATTTGTCGGGGACGGCTCACGGAACGATCACCGTGGATACAAGCATGATAACACCGGATGAAGGGCTTTATGCCTTTGTGGTCAAAATTGGAAATGATATCCAAACACGTATTCCCGATAATCCCCTTTCAGGATTTACTGTTTTCCCAAATCCTGCTGTCGATCGAATCACGATCCTGAATCCGGGAAGCAAAAGTTCGGGGAAAGTCAATATTCGTATCACCAGTCTGGAAGGGAAACTGTTGATCACAAAACACGGTATAAACCTTAAAGAATCCAGCATTGATGTCAGGCAATTAAATAAAGGGGTTTATATTTTGCGGATTTCAACTTCAAGCGGGATTGTCCGGTGGACGAAATTCGTGAAACAATAGCGATTTCCAATAAAATGGTTTAAGCCGTACATAAAAGGACTTTATTTTTGTTTTTTTATATTTGTTGTAAACAAATATTGTTTTAAACTGTTATAGGATATATGGAAACTTCAGAAAATAAATATGAACTTGTTTACTATAAGTTTTTGGGGCTTTCGCACAAAGTGGAAGACAAAGTCAAAAAGGCATTGAAGCCTTTGGAACTGACACATCCCCAACTGAACGTGCTTTACCTTTTGTACCATAAAAACCCTAAAGTATTGAGCCCAAAAGACATTAAGGAAAGTTTAATTGTCAATCAGCCCGATATTACAAGATTGATGGACAGGCTGGAAAAGAAAGGCCTGGTTTACAGGGAAACCTGCAAGGAAAACAGACGAAAGGTGGATATTGGGATTACCGAAAAAGGAAAACAGGTTTTTGAACTGTCACATAAAAAAGGGAAAGAGGCCGTAGGCAATTTTTTCAGTGATTTTTTGAATGAAAGCGAATCAAAAACATTTTATAAACTATTGAACAAAATAAAGATATGACTAATGAAACTAAAAATGACGGAACCCAATCCACTGGGGTAAAAGTGGAGGTAATGGCAAACGGGCCTCTTTTGGTCCATGGAACGATAAGCCTTACGGGTAAAGACGGAAACATCGAAACCAAAGAAAAAACCACTGCCTTTTGCCGTTGTGGTGCTTCAGCCAACAAGCCGTATTGCGATGGATCGCACCGGAAAATCAATTTCGAAGGATAATGTCTGGCGTTATGAACATGTGGGACCAACGCTATAAAAGCGAAGAATATATGTATGGGAAACGCCCAAATGATTTTTTCAGGGAGCAACTCTTGAGTTTTCGGCCCGGAAAGATTTTGTTGCCTGCGGAAGGCGAGGGACGAAATGCGGTTTTTGCGGCTAAAATGGGATGGCAGGTAACGGCTTTTGATTCAAGCGGGCAGGGCAAAAAGAAAGCTGAAAAACTGGCCAGGGAAAACAATGTGGAAATAAACTATCAGGTAATTTCCATTGATGATGCCGATTTTGAAGAAAACTCATTCGATCTTATGGCCCTGTTTTTTGTACATGCAATGAACCGAAAAAACAACCATCAAAAGTTGATACGGTTTGTAAAGCCGGGTGGTGTGGTATTGCTCGAAGCCTTTTCAAAGAAACAAATCAACAATGCAACAGGAGGCCCGCCCAGACTTGAAATGTTGTTTTCGATAGAAGAGTTGGAAGAAGATTTCAGCGGGCTGGCCGAAAAGAAAATATGGGAAGACGAAGTCTTTTTGGACGAAGGCAAAGGTCATTTTGGAAAGGCAAATGTCATCCGCTTAATAGGAAGGAAATAAGCAATGAGAAAAACAATACAAATAAAACCATTGGGGTTTCCCTGGGAAACGCAAGACCCTTTTTTGTTTTGTGCTTACCACAAAGATGATTATCCGGCGGGGAATCCGCAAATGGGGATTGATTTGAATAAACTGAGGGGTCGGAACATTGGTTCCGATTTTACCCTTAAAGATGGTTGGCGGATGTACCATGGAAGCAATATCCCCGGTTTCCCGTATCATCCGCACCGGGGTTTCGAAACCATCACCATCAACAAACAGGGTGTGGTGGACCATTCGGATTCCCTTGGGGCAAAGGGCCGGTTTAAGGCAGGAGATGTGCAATGGATGACGGCAGGGAAAGGGATACAGCACTCCGAAATGTTCCCGCTTGTCCACCGCGACAATCCCAATCCTTTGGAGATATTCCAGGTTTGGTTGAATTTGCCAAAAGCGAAAAAATTTGTGGAACCCCACTTCAAAATGTTATGGAAAGAGGCAATTCCGGTTCTTCGGTTAAAAGATGGGAACGGACATGCCACAAGCATTGAGGTAGTTGCCGGAAAATTACACGGAACAAAAGCCCCTGCCCCAACTCCCAACTCGTGGGCGTCAAACCCTGAAAATGCCGTGGGTGTTTTTACGGTAAAGATGGAAGCAAATGCCAAATGGATATTGCCCGCAACCCTGTCTGGGGCAAGGCGTACGATTTATTTTTATAAAGGGGGCACGATAGCGGTCGATGGTGAAGCAATAAAAGAAAACCATTTGGCCCACCTTAAAGCAGACGAAGACATCTCGTTCCAGAATGGGGACGAAGAAGGCTTTATGCTTATCCTCGAAGGCAAACCAATCGGGGAGCCGGTTGTTCAGTATGGCCCTTTTGTAATGAATTCCCAAAAAGAAATCCAACAAGCTTTCGACGATTACCGGAAAACGGAATTTGGGGGCTGGCCCTGGAACGACAAAGAACCGGTTCATCCAGTAGGGAAGGGGAGGTTTGCGCTTCATGGCGATGGGAGGGAAGAAAACGCAATTTGATTTGAAAACAGCTTGTCAAATCTTTGCTGACATAAATCTTTTGGTTGTTGGCCCCCTTTTTAACCGGCAATCAACGAAAGTATTTTCCCGGGAAGATTCTGACCTGACCACTTCGACTGGCGCAGTGTTTGGTTTTGGTCAATCTCCCGAAAAGGGTGAAATGCCATAATCAGGAAACCCTGCTTATCATTTCTAACTTTTCCTTGTCCAGCAAGTTGAACGAGTTTGAACCATATTCAATTATCCCTTCATCTTTGAACTCTTTGAGTATCCTTATACAGCTTTCTTTTGTTAGTGCCGTCATATCGGCAATATCCTGTCTCGAAAGATTTGTGGTGAAAGATGATTTTTTGTAAACCTGGTCAGAGAGGTATAAAAGGGCATCTGCAATCCTTCCATGCATATGTTTCCCGGTGAGCCCCGTCAATTTATTGAACAGCCGTATGGTTGCATTATTAATGTATTTGATAAACTCAAGGTTGAAAGATGAGTTGCTTTTTAAGACCTGTTCAAACACATTGGCATCAATTAAACAAGCCCTGGAATCCTGGATCGTGACAACGGAAAAATGATGCCTGTTGTCAACCTGGAAACCCGGGCTACCGATCAATTCAACGGGCTTTAGCAATCTGAGTATAACATTTTTATCGTTTTCGCCTTCGAGGTACACCTTGGCCATGCCATAGGTAAGGCAGGCAATATGGGTAAATGCGTCCCCCTGTTTGAAAATGTTCTCCCCCTTGTTGTAATGTACTTCATAGCGGGATTCATTGATGTATTTTAATTCGTCATCTGTTAAAAACCGGAAGAGGTTGTGTTTGAGGTTACAGGTATAACAAATTGAATTTTTTGAAAATTTAGCCATAAAATCAATGAGTTAAGGGATTTAATCGAAAATAAATTGATATTTATCAATATAATATTAATCTATATCAATTAAATCATGGAAATCAATCAATGCACAAATGTAGGTAATTTTATGAATGTTATTTAATATAGCCAACTAAAAAAAATGCGAAATTTAATGGGTATTCAATAGTATTCAATCTTAGTTTAATATTTACAAAATAATCAAATTATGAAAAAACATCTACTTTTAATCGTTGCGTTTGCGTTGTTCATGGGTTCGTATGCTTATGTCCAGTCGCAAAGTTTTGTTGGTTCCGAAGCTTGCTCTGCCTGCCATCCTGAAAATTATAACAATTGGCTGGCATCGGGACACCCTTACAAGTTTTCGGTCGTCGAAAATGGTCAACCGCCGGTTTACCCACCTGAGGCCATTAATTTTGAAGATTCGTGGATGACGAACCTTGGTGACGGATCCCATGACTGGAGCCAGATTGCCGGGGTCATTGGTGGTTATGGATGGAAAGCGCGCTTTGTCGGGAACGACGGGCATATTGTTGGGACAGCAGGAAGCTTGTACAGTCCCGGATATGGACATAACCAATTTAATTTCTACGGAGGGGTTGACTATGGTTGGGTCGATTATCATCCGGGTGACGTTAAAATTTATAACTACAGTTGTTTTAAATGCCATACGACCGGCGGTGATACCCTTGGGACATGGTTGGACGGTGTTGCAGGCCTTGGGACATTTACCGAAGGCGGTGTGGGTTGCGAAAGCTGCCATGGTCCGGGAAGCGAGCACGTTGCCAGCCCAACTACTTCCAATATCGACAAAGTCTATGAATTTGCCCATCAAGACAATGCAAGCGGTGGATTGACAATTGATGGGGTGGTGCAAACACCTGATCCCAATGGCAATGACATTAACTTTTTGTGTGGTACCTGCCACAACCGTAGCTATACCAGCCCGATCAACTCAAGTGGAGGTTTTATCAAGCACCACGAGCAATGGGACGAATTTGTTTCAACAAAACATTATGAGAATGGTTTTAGTTGTGCCACTTGCCACGATCCACATAAGCGCGTGATCTGGGACGGAGACGGAATTACAATGAACTGTACCACTTGTCATCCCGATCAGGCCGCATTGACAAACCACTCTAATGATGCCACCTGTATAGATTGTCATATGCCTTTTGCCGCAAAGTCAGGGACAACAAGGGGCGAGAGTGGATACAAAGGGGATGTAAGGTCTCACTTGTTTACGATTATTGCCGATACCAATTCCATGTTCAATGAAGATGGAAGTGCAGTAAAAGATGATGAGGAAAGGGAAGCTGCATTGAGCCCCCGTTTTTCTTGCCTTGGCTGCCACAATGATGACCCAAATGACGATATTCCAGATAAAACCATTGTACAAGCTGCAAGTGAAGCGGCCAATATGCATGGCGAAACAGCAGTAAAAGAAATGAGCCTCCTGAATTTTGGACTGTACCCAAACCCATCAAACGGACCGGTAAAAATCAATTTCCTGCTTATGAACCCCGCAAGTGTTGACGTAAAGATATTCAATGCTACCGGGCAGATGGTATATTCGAGGACGAATGACAACAGGTCGTCCGGTAACCAAATTATTTTGTGGGACGGCAATAGCAATACAGGGGTAGATGTAAGTTCAGGATATTATTTTGTTAAAGTTTCGGCCGGTAACCAATCATCGGTACAAAAGCTGGTACTTATGAAATAATCGATCACAATTAGTAAAGTTTATTAAATTTTTTTAAAAGGCTTCAGGGATGGAGCCTTTTTATTTTATGGGTATTTTGAGGATAAACCCATCAAACACCTGTCCGAGGTAAAGAAAACCTTTGTATTCAAGCGCCACCGAAACAGCACTTATATCATCTCCTTCAGATGAAAAAACCAACTTCTTTTTACCTGTTTGTGTGTCTATTTCAAATACCTGTGAGGGGGATTTTTTTTCAGGGTTTTTGGCATGATTCAGAAATTTCACAAGCTTTGGGTGGGAAGTGAGCAAAAGGCTGTTTTTCCCGTTTACCGAAAAATTATCGCCCCCTTTCACCTTCAGCAGTTTCTTCCGTTTATATGCCGATTTGGTTTTGTAAATTTGAAAAACCTTATTGGAAATGGTTGTGCTCACATAAAGCGTGTCGTCCAATCCCTGGATGCCATTTGGGAAATGGAGGTGTTTTGCGATCAACGAATAATTTCCCTGGTCGTATTTTGTAATGCTTCCACAGAACGGCCTGTCGTTGGTAAAATAAAACTCGTTTTTGTTGGCAGCATAAATATCGTTCGGGTGTTTCACAAGTTTGTCCCGGAAAGATTTTTCCTCAGCCAATGAATTCGTGAGTACCCTGAACCGGATAATCTCGTTTTGCTTTTTTGAAATGTGGTTGATCACGAAAAGGTATTTTCCGCCATTTTCATAAATCAGGTAAATCCCATGTGGATTGAAAGGCCTGTCGGCCATAAGGTTGACCTCAAGTTTCCTGGCTTTTTTTGTTTTCAAATCATATTCCCAAATCCCGTTTCCCTTTATTGGGCCTTTTCGTCTCTCGGCACAGGAAATCAACAGCCTTTCGGCGCCCAGCGTGTCAAGGACAATATCTTCTGGTCCGGGGCCAACATCTATCTTTTCAAAATCAAGCCTTTGGGAAAAAACAGGAAATGTTAGAATAGTTAGGATAAAAAGAACAATGGATATGTGGATGGTTTTCATGGATTTGGAATAATGGTAATTAGTTGCCTGCCCGGCCGTAGCTTGCAAATGCAGGTAATTGATTAGTTGTTGGACGCGAAAGACATCAACGTTCAAAATTACACAAAATCCAATTGTCAATGCACTTCATTATTTTTTAAATGACTCGGGTTTACGTAAGGTGAAGACCCGGGAAATATTAAACCCGAAATAAATATCCCCCAACCCCCATTTTCCTTGCGTTTCGGTAATAAACCCCCTGTCGAACATGGCTTTTGAATTCGTGAAGACCAATTGGAAAACATGACCGCCCGTTTCAATATCAAAACCAATGGAAAGGGAATTGTCGATATCGGAATGGACCTGGTCAGGGAAAACATAGAAATACTCGGCATTGATGGAAGTTCGGTTGGTGATTTTGTACCTGCCGCCAAGCCCCAGGGAATAGATGTTGTTTTTGTCGTTTTCATATTTCACCAGGTTTTTATGGACCACTGTTGGCATAAGTTGCAACGACAGGCTTTTGTTGAATTTCCGCGCAAGCAAAAGTTGGTGGGTGTATGAAACCCGTGAACTGAAATAATTGTTGCGGACAGGGTCGGTATAATCTTCCCATTTCAAGGAAATGATGTCGGCAGTTGCGATATAGGTTAGCGTTATGGGCATGTTTTTCAAACCGGTGCTTTGTTGCAGTACTTTGTATTTCACAAAACCATCAAAGGTTTTTTGGTAAGTGCTCCTTCCAATCCCAATGGCCAGCCTCTCAGTAATACCGTATTCAAAGCCAAGGCGGAGTGTTGCCTGATCGAGTCCAAACAGTTCATAAGCCCCGGAATTCAACCTTCCGAAGCGGTGCTGGATCAAAAAGAGCAATACGCCTTTTGCCGGGTTCTCCACGGATTGGGCATTGATTACCCGTGTGGTCTTAAAGGTTGCATAGGTGTAATTCGTTGTCGGTTCATCGCTCCCGAGCAGATCCATCAGGTCGTCTTGTGAAACGGCAACATTGCCGATCCCCAAAAAGATAAAGAGTACGTTAATCAGTTTCAGTTTCATTCTTTTTTCGAATTTTGTTTTTTAAGCTACCCTCTTGGCTTTGCTCCGCTAAAACTATGCGAAAGCAGGGAAGAAGGTGCGATTGGTAATGAGGTGGCGGGATGTGTCTTGGTGCATTTTTTCCGATCAATCATTCAATGCCCCGTTTTTGATCCAGATATCAATTTGCAAAAGCGAACATTCCGAAAGCTGTGGCCGGTCTTTTGGCATGGGCGAAAAGTTGGGGTCATGTGAAGTTGCGCCCCAAAACCTTCCATTGTCCACAATGGTTTTCAAATCATCGTAGTTATCTGTCAAAATCCCTGCAAAAGGATCTGTTCCGCTATGGCAAGTATTGCAGTTGTTTTCAAGGATGGGGGCAACAGTTCCCGAGTATGTCACATTCGTCGTGTCGCATCCGTTCCCCGAAGGGTACAAAAGTTCCTCCTTGTCGAAATAACAGGCATGGAAAACAAATATCCCGGTTATGAAAAGTGTTAATTTAATAATTCTTTGCATCGTGTATTTTCTTGTTTCTGATAATTGCTTTTGTCATTTTGCCAACTGCATACTGCATACTGCTTTTTTTCAACCTTGGTCGCCACTGCCCGAAGCCAACTCCGACCCAAAAGGTTTAATGTTAGTTGTTAGGCATCCCATCCTCTATCCATTTATTGATTTGAGCAATTTTGCAATCCGATAATTTATTTCCGTTTTTCGGCATGGGCGAATTCCCGCTGGCCCATGTTATTGACCCCAAAAGGCTGCCACTTGTTCCCGGGGGAATACTTCCCGCATTTTTAACCTGGTTGTAATTTGCGAGACTTATTCCACCACTTGGGTTTGAGCCGCTATGACAGCCGTAGCAATTGTTCTGGATAATTGGGAAAACCGTTCCCGAAAATGTTACATTTACTGAATCACAATCTTCACTCTCGCAATAGTTGTTTAAAGCCCCTTGCAAAATCCAGTCATAGATTATGTCCTTTTGGTCTTGCGTAAAGGGTGGGGCGGGAGTTGGCGGCATCCTATCCGACTGGAAATCATCTTTGACCACATCGTAAAGTTTACTGTTAAGGGGCTGAAACGGACTTATTTCGGCAGTTTGCATTATTTTCTGATAGGTGGTCAATATCACCCCTTCCTCATGGGAGATTTCATCATGGCAACCTGTAATTGCGCAACTTGATTGCAATAAAGGTAAAACGGTATTTTGGAAGTAAACCGTGTCCGGGTCGCAGGGCGATCCACCACCACCAGTGGTAAAGGTCGTGTCGTTTATCCATTTTTGTATCAATGCCGTTTCGCAATCCGTGAGGGCAGGCCCGTTTTTGGGCATTTCCGAATATCCGGGCAAATGAAGGATGGATCCCATGAGCTGGCCACTCTGGGCAATAACAGCTACATCTTCAAACTTCGTTAAATTAATTCCGGCCAAAGGTGTTGGTGGACCATGGCAACCAATACAATGGGCTTCAAAAATGGGGACCACGGTTCCGGGATAGGTCACAAAAGACGAATCGCAGATGGTTGTGTCCGGTGGTGTCGTAAATGTTGTATCGTTTACCCACATTTCAATCAGGGAAATTTCACAATCCGAAAGCTGCTTGCCTCCCTGTGGCATGGGTTCAAATCCTTCAAAGTGTTTTAATGATCCGATCAAAGCTCCATTCTCGGCCACAAATGATAATTGGCTATAATCCGTAAAGTCCAGGCCACCCAAAGGTGTTGGGCCACTGTGACAAGTAAAGCAGTATGCATCCATCAATGGAACAACAGTCCCCGGATAGGTAACATTGGACGAGTCGCAGGCAATGGTATCGATTGGAGGGTCTATATTCCCGTTGCCCGGTGGTGTGGGCTTGATGATTTCCTCAGGTGTGTGCGTACACGAGTAAATGAATAAAAACGAAAGAAAAAGAAATAATCCGTAAGAAAGATGTTTGAGTTTCATAAGCCGTGCTATTCTGTTTTTTGGCAAATAAACATAGGCTTATAGGTAATTCAAACAAAATTTTGCTGAACGGGAATAAATTAAGTTTGAACAGGGAAAACGATTTTATGATGAAGGGCAATTTGCTCCCCTGATCCATGTTTTTGGAGTTCTGCTTGTGTGCAAAAAAGCAAGGGAGGGATCACTTTGCTTTTTTTGTCAATCATATAATGAACCATTAATGGAAATGTTTTAACAGGGGCGGTCCTTGTGTTTTTATAGCGGCAACAAAACTGTACGGATTTGCTTTCCATATTCCGGTTTTAATATCTCTTGTACCCTCGAATAGAATACTTCCCCAATGTACTAATAAGCTGTTTATCTTTGTGCCCGTATTCAAAGTGGTATATGTATGAAAGAGGTATTATTTGGAAAAACGTTCGATCAGTTAAAGGAAGTAGTGAAACACCTCGGTCTTCCGGGTTTTACGGCAAAACAAATTGCTGATTGGCTGTACAAAAAAGAGATTGTTACCATAGAGGAGATGACGAACCTCTCACTGAAAGCACGTGCACTTTTGGAGAATAATTTCGATTTGGGTATTTCCCCTTTTAAAACCGTTCAGGTTTCAAATGATGGGACAAAAAAATACCTATTTCCCGTACATGACGGAAAATTTGTGGAGGCCGCTTATATCCCCGATAAAAGCAGGGCAACGCTTTGCGTATCTTCGCAGGTGGGTTGCCGTATGGGTTGTAGGTTTTGTATGACCGGGAAACAAGGCTTTCAGGGAAACCTGACAGCAGGTGAAATCGTGAACCAGGTCAGGAGCCTGCCCGAAAGGGAAAACCTTACCAACATTGTTTATATGGGCATGGGCGAGCCTTTTGATAATTACCAGAATGTGATGCAAAGCCTAGAGATACTCACTTCCGATTGGGGTTTTGCCATGAGCCCCCGCAGGATCACGGTTTCTACTATTGGGGTCATCCCTGCCATGGAGAAATTCCTTGTGGAGAGTGAATGCCATCTGGCAATAAGCCTGCACACTCCCTTTGATGAAGAGCGGAAAAATTTAATGCCTGTACAGAACAACCATCCCATCGAACATGTGATAAGTGCCATCCGTAAGTTTGATTTTGGAAAACAACGAAGGGTTTCCTTTGAGTACATTGTCTTTAAGGGTTTGAACGACACTTCCCGTCATGTTAACCAGCTGGCAAAACTTTTAAACGGTATCCGTTGCCGTATCAACCTTATCCGTTTTCATCCCGTTCCCGGTTCCGAGTGGGTTTCCCCGGACTTTCCCGTACTGAACACTTTTATGGAGGCCCTGAACAAAAAAGGCCTCCGTACCACATTGCGCGCCTCCCGTGGACAGGATATCGATGCTGCTTGTGGTTTGCTTTCCACAAAAGAGATTGAGAAATCGGTTTAGTTTGACAGCAAATCAAGAATTACTGAAGGCCGGGATTATTCAACAATTAAATTCCATCCGTGTTTGTCTTCGATTTCACCTTCCTGTATCCCTTTTAGTGTTTGGTACAATTTGGTCGAGATTGGGCCGGCTTTCCCGTTCAGGCAATAATTATATTCTTTGCCACTTTCCCTGTTCACGATTTTCTTAATGGGAGAAATTACTGCGGCTGTTCCACATGCGCCTACTTCGTCAAAACTTTCCAGCTCATCCAGAGCGACAGGTCTTTTTTCAACGGTCATTCCCAGGTCTTTTGCAATCTGACGCAAACTCATATTGGTGATGGAGGGCAGGATAGTGTGCGAATCTGGTGTAACATATGTGTTCCCCTTTATCCCAAAGAAATTGGCTGGGCCGGCCTCATCAATATACTGGTGGTTTTTTGAATCGAGGAACAAAACGGTCGAAAAGCCTTCTTTATGTGCCCTGTCAGCAGGACGGAGGCTTGCAGCATAATTCCCGCCAACTTTGATATGGCCTGTCCCGTTGGGGGCGGTCCGGTCGTAATCGGTCACGATCTGGACATTCACCGGGCTGAAACCTTCCTTAAAATAAGGGCCAACAGGGCCAACAAATATCATGAACAAATATTCCTCGGCCGGTTTTACGCCAACCTGTGGGCCACTTCCAATTGTCAAAGGCCTTATATATAAAGCAGCCCCCAAACCAGGGGGTGGGATGTGTTTTTCGTTGAGCTTGATCACTTTCAGCATCATCTGCTTAAAGAGTTTGGCAGGGGGTTCGGCCATCATGATCCCATTGCAGGAACGTTGCATCCGTTTTGCGTTTTCCTCCCAACGAAATACACGGATTTTGCCGTCTTTTCCCCTGAAAACCTTCATCCCTTCAAAGGCTTCTTGTCCGTAATGCAAAGCCGTAGCTGCCATGTGGATATTGATATATTCCGAATCGGAAACCTCAATGTCCCCCCATTTTCCATTTCTGTAATAGCACCTTACGTTGTAATCTGTCTTGAAATAACCAAAGGGTAAGTTCCCCCAATCTATATTTTCCATTATGTTTTTATGTTAAATTTATTAATTCGATTCAACGGGCTAATTTATAAAGAATTTTCAATAAAAATGGGTAGCGGGAATTTATTTTTTTTTGAAATTGAAACCTCTGCAATTTGATTGAATGAAAAAAAAAAGCGATAAATTAGGTAAGGTTTAAAGTCAACTTAAAGGATATTAATTATCCTATGGTTGTTTTCTATTTGCATGGGTGTATAATTGTGCTTAACATAGTTTCCCTTTAGGGCATCATCATCTTTTCATGCGGTACCAGCATTTTTCCGGGAGGGCTGATGAAGGGAATCCCAAGTTCCAAACCCCGAAGGATAAAAAGAAGTCCAATAATTACAATAAATACAGGGACAATTTTCCTGATCTTGTTCCTCATGCTTAGGCTGATGGTATGGCCTATGAGGTTTAGGCTGAGCATAATTGGGATTGTCCCGATCCCAAACAGGATCATATAAATAGAGCCGGAGATAACCCCGCCGCCAACTATGGCCAGTGCAATGGCCGCATATACCGGGCCACATGGCAACAAACCGTTTAGCAGCCCGATAAAAAACAGGGAAGGGTAGGAGCTTTTCTGGAACAGTTTCCGGAATGCCGAGATCATTTTCCCAACAAAACCGTACATGATCCGGTCGAAAACCTGTTTTTGTTTGAACATCATTGGGAAAAGGACTGAAAGTATCATTAGTATTCCCACGGCTATGGAAACCCATTGCTGAAATCCCGACATCTTAAAGCCCTTGCCAAGCAAGCCAAAAACAGCCCCAAGGACACCATAGGTAATAGTGCGGCCAAAATTGTAAAGCAGGCTACTGATAACTTTCGAAACCCAGTTGTTCTTTTTTAAAGGCAAAGCGATGGCAATGGGGCCACACATCCCGATACAATGGAAGCTGGTGAAAAACCCAAAGATAAGGGCAGCGATGTAAAATTCGAGGATTCCGGTCATGTGATAAATACTTATGTCGGTTCTGTTACTAATATAATGTGTGAAAGCAGATTCTCGTTTAATCGACAAAAACCACCTGTTCCTGGTAATATCCCTTTCCCCGAACCTTGTAGTCAATCTTTACGATATATTTCCCTTTGGCCAATTTGTTTTTTGGGAAAAGGAAACCCCTGGTGGAATCCAACCTGATGGGGATATGTACATCCAGTTTTATATCGGATGGCCTGTATATTTTTATCTCCCCTGATATGTTTTCAGGCTTGAAAAAGTCCTGGAACATAATTGATAAATATTCGTTTCCCATATTGATCCGCACCTGTTCTTCAAGCTGTTTCGTATTGTTTTTTTTGTCCATCGTTTCCTGGTAAACCATCGATTTCTGGTAATACGCATCCTCCACCATCGACCTGTCCTGTAAGGTGGTCATGTAAACCATCCCCAACAGGAACAGCATAAAAATGGCCGTGGCAATAAAAAGTTTTGTTCCCCAATTCCAATTAATTTTCATAATGCAAATTTACAAGGTTTATCTCTCCTTTTTACGTGGGCTTACAAAAGTTACTTCATATTCCTCCACAAGTCTGTTGTCAGAATAAAGGCCGAATTTCAAAATAGTCCGTGAAGATTTTAACTCCGATGTTTTTAATACGGTCAGGAATTTGCCCTTTCCGATTTGCCCTTTTTCTACCACAATGTCTTCTGTCATCATCACAATCTTGCCTTTTGGTTCAATCAGTTTTATTCCCACTTTATGCCTCTCTCGGCTTTTGTTCACAAATTCGATTTCATAAATATTGCTATAACTGTCCTCACCGTATTTTTGGAACAATGTTCCCCTTTGCCTTAAGATCGTTGTTTCAAAATCGGTTCTTAAAAACAGCATTGTGCTCACAACACCAAGAAGGATAAGCAAGACCACCGAATAGGCAATGGTTCTGGGGTTCATTATTTTGTGTTCGTTCTCGGTTATCCCTTTTTCGGAATCATAACGGATAAGGCCGCGGGGTTTTTTAATCCTGTCCATGACGGCATCACAGGCATCGATACAAGCAGTACAGTTGATACATTCCAGTTGGGTGCCATTGCGGATGTCGATTCCCGTAGGGCAAACATTTACGCAACTGTTACAAGCGATGCAGTCTCCCTTTTCCTTCTTTCCCCTGGGTTCGCCCCTTACGTAATCATAGGCCACCACGATGGACTTGTCATCGAGGAAAACCCCTTGCAACCTTCCATAGGGGCAAGCTATGGTGCAAACCTGCTCCCTGAAAAAAGCATATATAAAGTAGTAAACGCCCGAAAAGATCGTTATGCCAATAAAAAACTTTGCATGGGCAGTGAATCCATCCCGGTATAAGCCCAATAGTTTATCCATGCTAAGCACATACGAAGCAAATATGTTTGTGATAACAAACGACATCATATAAAAGAGAACGTGTTTCAGGCTTTTCTTCCAGGTTTTTTCAAAGTCCCAATCTTGTTTGTCAAGTTTTTTTTGCTTCATGAAATCCCCTTCGATCATATACTCCACCTGCCGATATACCATTTCCATAAAAATGGTTTGCGGGCATATCCATCCGCAAAAAACCCTGCCGTAAACAACGGTGAACAATATAATAAAGACTACAAATGTAATAAGTGACAATACGACAAGATGGAAGTCCTGAGGCCAGAAAATCATTCCAAAAAGGATAAATTTCCGTTCAATGATATTAAAAAGGAAAATAGGGTCTCCCTTATATTTAAGGAATGGTGTTACAAAAAACAAGGCCAACAGGAAAACCGAAACAAGCTTCCTGTAATTATAATGCCTTCCTTTGGGTTTTTTAGGATAGACCCAGACCCGTTTCCCTTCCTCGCTTACAGTCGAGAGCTTGTCCCTATATGATGAATGATGTTCTTCTTTAAGGTTTTTTTCACTCATATCTATAATATTTAATTGTGTTCAATATGTAGCATGTTTGTCAAAAAATTTGGCTATGGTAAAAAAACCACCATAGCCAAATAGTATTAATCCATAACATTTCTAACCAGAATAAGCCAGAAAGCCAAAGTAGGCAATTTGCAAGTAGATAGTTTGTGTGTTTGCATATTGCAAACTGCCTACTTGATCTTCATCACCGGGAAAAAATGCAAATAACATATCGAAAAGTTTTAAAACAAAGAGCTAATATGGCCAATCCAGTTTATCCCCCTCGGCAGCTTTCGGGTTGGCAGGTGTCGTTCCGTGCAAGGTTACAATATAACTCAACACTTCCAGTCGTTTTTGGGGAGATAGCTGATCCTTGAAAGGTGTCATCCCTTTTTCCAAGACCCCATTGGTTACAATCTGGAACATTTCTTCCATGGTATTGCCGTGTATCCAATAGTCATCGGTGAAGTTAGGGCCTACCAATCCACCGCCATCAGCAGTATGGCAAACCGCACAACTTTTGTCATAAATGTCCTTGCCCGCTGCAATAGAATTGGCATCGGTAAGTACCTTCATTTCAAGTTCAGTGTTCTGTGAAAGGGTAGATGCCTGATATAATCTATTTGCTTCATCCACTTCAATTTTATATTCCGTATTTTGGACGAGGTCATCGGCCTCAAAAACCCATAAACGGACGAGATAGATAATGCCAAATACAATGGTCAGATAAAAAAGCCACTTCCACCAAGGCGGAAGGTCGTTGTCCAATTCCTGGATGCCATCGTATGAATGGTCTTTCAGCAGGCGGTCATTTGTTAACGTGTCAATTTCGTATTGTGAGTCTTCGTTGACTGAATAATTTGAATGTTTTTCATTACTCATAGTAAAGTATTTTTTAAGTTATTAACCGAATTTTTTTCATTGCCATCATCCAATGGCATATTCTTATACTCGTCCACATCTTTCTTTTTCATCCGCAAGACCCAAATGATTATTAAAACGAACATGATGAAGAAAAACACGGTGTTTATGGTCGAGACCTCATCTAACCACGGGATGTTTTTTGCGAATTCGTAAGCGATTTTTGACATGGTGAACAGGTTTAAAAAGTTTAGTTCGCAATATCGGTCCCCAGTCTTTGTAGATAGGCAATCATTGCAATAATCTCTTTTTGGTCTTCCACTTCGATGCCCGATTTTCTTAAGCCTTCGGCAATTCCATGTGCCTGCTTTTGCAGATCGGCCACGGCTTTTTGGTCATATCCTTCGGGATAAGGGACTCCGAGCGTTTGCATGGCCCTGATCTTGGCCGGGATGATATCCATATCGATATCCTTTGTCGCGAGCCACGGATAAGGGGGCATGATGGACTGGATATTGGTTTTTTGCGGATTGATCATATGTTCATAATGCCAGGCATCTGGTTTCTTGAGCTTGCCGCCTTTGTCAAAGGGCAACCCTTCCCGTGCCAAATCGGGCCCTGTACGGCGCGATCCCCATTGGAAAGGATGGTTATAGACAAACTCCCCTGTTTTGGAATACTCTCCATAGCGTTCTACTTCAGAACGGAAAGGTCGTATCATTTGTGAATGGCAATTAAAACACCCTTCTTTAATATAAATGTCCCTACCTGCCAATTCCAGGGGTGTGTATGGTTTAACGTTGATCGTCAGTTCGGGGTGGTTGTTAAACGGCCCGATGAACATGGGGACAAATTCAACCAATCCACCGATCATAATTACGATAAGAGCCCAAATTGTGAAAGTAACGGGTTTTCCTTCAATTTTCCTGTGGTTCAACCAGCCTTTATGATGTTCCACATGTTTGACTTCGTTTTCAGCTTCAGCATCCTGAAAGCGGATAAATTTACCTGCATTGGCAGTTTTAAATAAATTGTAAACAGCAATCAACGCACCTGTGAGGTACAGGGTTCCGCCCACTGCCCTTAACATGTGCATGGGCCTGATCTGGATGTAGGTCTCAAGGAAGTTGGGATATTTCAGGTATCCTTCAGCGGTAAATTGTTTCCACATCAGTGCTTGTGTGAAACCTGCAAAGTAAAGGGGAATGGCAAAGAAAAGCATTCCGAGTGTTGCCAGCCAAAAGTGCGTATTTGCCAACGAACGCGAATAAAGCTTTACACCATAGAATTTAGGGAACAGCCAATAGAGCATACCGAATATCATCATACCGTTCCATCCAAGGGTGCCAATATGTACGTGGGCAATTGTCCAGTCGGTAAAATGGCTGATGGCGTTCACGGTTTTCAAGGAAAGCAACGGGCCTTCAAATGTTGACATACCGTAAGCGGTAACGCCCACGACAAAAAGTTTCAAAACAGGGTCTTCCCTAACTTTGTCCCATGCACCGCGCAGCGTTAGAAGTCCATTGATCATACCTCCCCAGGATGGGGCCAGCAAGGCAATCGACATCACAATTCCAACAGCTTGTGCCCAATCAGGGATAGCTTGATATAAAAGGTGGTGTGGGCCTGCCCAGATATATAAGAATATCAGTGTCCAGAAATGGATGATGGACAACTTGTATGAATAAATTGGCCTGTTTGAAACTTTGGGGATAAAGTAATACATCAGGCCCAGCATAGGTGTCGTAAGGAAAAAAGCTACCGCATTATGTCCGTACCACCATTGTACCATAGCATCCTGTGCGCCGTGAAACACAGAGTAGCTCCCGAAAAATGAATAGGGCAGTTCAAAAGAATTAAAAATGTGAAGGACGGCAACGGTTACAAACGTGGCGATGTAAAACCAGATGGCCACATAGATATGCTTTGTCCGTCTTTTTACCATTGTCATGATCATGTTGATCCCAAAAGCTACCCAGATAAGGGCGATAAGGATGTCGATCGGCCATTGCAATTCGGCATATTCTTTACCCGATGTAAGGCCCATGGGAAGAGTAATGGCGGCGAGAACAATTATCAATTGCCAACCCCAGAAATTAATCTGCCCGAGTAGTTTGCTCCACATCGGTGTTTTTAACAGACGGGGCATTGAATAATACACAGCCGTAAAAATCCCGTTTCCTACAAATGCAAAAATCGCAGCATTTGTGTGGAGTGGCCTTAACCTTCCAAAGGTGAGGTATTCCAGACCCAGGTTAACCGATGGGTAAAGCAGCTCAAAGGCGGCGATAAGCCCTACCAGGAAAGCCACTATCGCCCACACAATGGTAATTACAGCGAAATTCTTCGCTAATTTGTTGTCATAAGTAAATTTTTCAAGTGCCATAGACATTGTTTTAATTAATTAATAAAATCTTAATCCGTATTATTGTTTTTGTTGTCTTTCGTAGGATTGGTGTTTTCATTTTTGGACGGTTCCGTTTCAGGTACTTCTATATGGTCATCGAAAAGCACCCTTACCGAAGGGGAGTAGCTGTCTTCATATTGGCCCGATTTTACGGCCCAGATAAACGCAAACAGAAATCCGCCTGCTACCAATATTCCAACAACTGCTAATAAAAATATAATCGACATGAAATTATAATTCAGGTAATTCGATACAAAAATAGGTAATTAACAATAAAATTAACAAATAATTAACACATTAAGTTTTAAACAATATATATCTGTATGTATTGAATAGTGCGGTGTTTAGGTTTCTGCAAACTTCGGTGGATTTCCAAAAATATGATATAAAACAGTATTGTCCATTTCCTTGTTTCCGCTAAGTTCTTTCATATCGTCCTAAATTGTACCTGCAGATGACAAAAACATGAAATTCCTGCAGTTTCTTTGTATGCGTTTAATACTTATGAACAAAGGCATTGCTCTGTTTTTGCCTACAGGGCTCGATAAAAGTGCCAATGTTGGCACAAATGCAAAAACAGCATTATTTAAAATGATTCTAAATACGCAAAAATATGACAGCAATCATAAAAAAATTATATTTTTGTCATCTAAAAAATTGCTCTGCTATTTGTGGGTTTGGAAATTTCAAAGGGGCAAGGCAATAAAATTATTCAGGTTAATTATTGATTTTTTAATAAAACCACCACAATTGTGATACGATAAACAGGGGGAGAACTTAATCCCTGTTTTTTGTGGTGAAAATGAAACAAAATGAAATATCTGTTTTTAATAATTGGTATAAGCATCGGTGCAATTGCAAATGCGCAAAACGGTGAAGAGCTATTTAACGCTAGCTGTGTGGCATGTCATACTATCGGAAAGGGCAGGTTGGTCGGGCCTGACTTAAAAGATATCCATAATAAACAGGATACAGAATGGTTGATTGGGTTTATACGGGCATCTCAAACAATGATAAAAGAGGGTGACAGTGATGCGGTTGCCATTTTTGAAGAGTTCAGCAAAATTGCAATGCCCGACAATGATTTGTCAGATGACCAAATAAAATCAATCCTCACCTATATTGAAAACACCGGTTCAGGTTCACTTGAAAATTCAACTGCTGTTAAAACCGGGGTCAAGGATATCTTAAGTGGTGTATCGCAAGAAAATATCGATTCTGGTGCAAAACTGTTCTCCGGCCTTGCTAGGCTTACGAATAATGGCCCTGCCTGTTCTTCATGCCATACCTTGGCAGATGAAAGTACATATAACAGTGGCACCTTGGCAAAAGAACTTTCCGAAACATACGAAATGATGGGCAGCACAGGGGTTTCGGGCATTTTGAAAAACGCCCCGTTCCCCGTAATGAACCAAGCCTATCAAAACCATGCAATAACCAAAGAAGAGGTTGTCGATCTTACCGCTTACCTAAGGCATGTTAGCGAACAACGTTTTTATCAGCATCCACAAGATATCGATGTTGCCTTTGTAGGATTGGGGTCTTTTGTTTTCGTGCTCATAATCCTGAGTACGATTTTCCTCTATTTCGGGAGAAAAAAGGAAGCCGTAAATCATAAAATATTTAGCAGACAGTCATAAACAAAATCATTCTATGAGTTGGATCAAGGATTTAATTTCCCCCAAAACCAGAAAATGGGAGGAGTTTTACAGAAATAGATGGCAACATGATAAAGTTGTCAGGAGCACACATGGTGTAAATTGTACAGGGGGATGTAGCTGGAACATCCATGTGAAAGATGGAATCGTGGTATGGGAAACCCAGGCCCTGGATTACCCGATACTTGATAAGACACTGCCTCCGTACGAACCCCGGGGCTGCCAACGGGGAATCTCGTTTTCATGGTACCTATATAGTCCGATAAGGGTGAAATACCCTATGATCAGAGGTGCACTGATAGATTTGTTCAATGCGGAAAAAGCCAAAACCGGTGACGCCTTAAAAGCCTGGGCGAACATTCAGGAAAATCCCGAAGCCCGAAGGAAATACCAAAAAGCAAGGGGAAAAGGTGGTTTTAGGAGAGCAACATGGGACGAAGCAAAAGAGATAATTGCAGCATCGAATATTTATACCGTAAAAAAATATGGCTCCGACAGGATCACGGGTTTTTCGCCTATCCCTGCCATGTCGATGCTCAGTTATGCCGCAGGTTCACGTTTTTTGCAATTGATGGGCGGTGTTAACCTCAGTTTTTACGACTGGTATTGCGATCTGCCAAATTCTTTCCCCGAAATTTGGGGAGAGCAAACAGATGTTGCCGAAAGTGCTGATTGGTACAATTCCAAATTTATTGCTTGTATGGGCGCCAACCTTGGAATGACAAGGACCCCCGATGTGCACTTTTTTGCGGAATCGAGGCACAATGGCACCAAAACGGTGGTCTTTGCACCTGACTTTAACATGGTGGCAAAATATGCTGATAAGTGGGTCCCTGTCCATGCCGGGCAAGATGGGGCTTTTTGGATGGCCGTAACCCATGTAATTCTAAAGGAGTACCATTACGATAAGCAAACTCCGTATTTCATTGATTATACAAAGAAATATACCGACAGCCCATTCCTTGTCGAAGTTGTTGAGGAAGATGGCAAATTGGTCCCCGGTAAGCTCCTGAGGGCCGGTTCGGTCAAAAAGTACAAAGATATCGAGAAAGGGGAATGGAAATTCCTGAACATCGATAGCAAATCTGGTAATTTGGTTTGTCCAGGCGGAAGTTCGGGACATCGTTGGGATGGAAAAGACGGTAATTGGAACCTGAAGTTCGAAGATGCCGAAACCGGAAAGGCATACGACCCCGTACTTACTTTGTTGGAAAACAATGATGAAACCCTCCAACTTGAATTTGTTGAATACGGAAAAAACAATACGGCACAAAGGGGCGTTCCCGTAAAACATATCGATACCATGAACGGTAAGGTAAAAGTAACGACCGTTTATGACCTTATTATGGCACAATATGGTGTCGATCGCGGACTCGGTGGCGATTATCCGAAAACCTATGATGAAAAAGAAGCTGCCTATACACCTGCCTGGCAGGAAATACTTACCGGCATCGGCCCTAAAACCGTACTGCAATTTGCCCGCGAATGGGCCAGAACTGCCGAAACGACCCATGGAAAATGTTCCATTATCATTGGGGCCGGCATTAATCATTGGTACCACAATAACCTGATATACCGTGCCGGGACAATGGCCTTGATGCTTACTGGTTGCATTGGTGTAAACGGTGGCGGGATGAACCATTATGTGGGTCAGGAAAAACTTGCCCCATCGGATTCATGGGCGACAATTATGTCGGGGAAAGATTGGCAAAAAGGCGTTAGGCTACAACAAGCACCTATATGGCATTATATAAACTCGAACCAATGGAGGTACGATGGCAACCAAGCCGATTATAACACAGTACCTAAAAATGATTTGTCGTCGATGCACTCGGCGGATATGGCCGTTAAGGCAGTGAGAAATGGCTGGATGCCATTTTATCCCCAATATAACAAGAGTAACATTGATATTGTAAAAGATGCAGAAAAAGCAGGTGCAAAAACCGATGACGAAATCAAGAATTATGTTGTGGGCCAATTAAAGAAAAAGGAACTTGTGCACTCTGTGGTCGAACCTGACGAAGAAGTGAACTTCCCAAGGGTATGGTATATTTGGAGGGGAAATGCAATAGCTGGTAGCGCCAAAGGCCATGAATTCTTTTTGAAGCATTATCTTGGAACGCACAACAACTCAATAGCCGAAGAGGTAGCCGATCAATTTGTCAAGGACATTAAGGTGAGGAGCGAAAACCCGGAAGGGAAGATGGACTTGATCGTAAACCTGAATTTCAGGATGGATTCTTCCGCACTTTATTCCGATATAGTTCTTCCTGCTGCTTCCTGGTACGAAAAAACCGATTTGAACAGTACCGACATGCACTCCTTTATCCATCCACTTTCACCGGCCATTGCACCGGTTTGGGAATCAAAAAGTGATTGGGTGATTTTCAGGGAGATTGCCAAAGCCACCAGTGAACTGGCAAAAACCCATTTCCCAGAACCCATAAGGGACTTGGTGAACGTGCCCATTTTACATGATAGTGCAGGCGAGGTTTCGCAAACAGAAATAAAAGACTGGAGCAAAGGGGAGTGTGAACCCATTCCTGGGAAAACAATGCACGATATGGTAATAGTTGACCGCGACTATACCAAAATTTATGATAAGTTCATAAGTCTTGGCCCAAATGTGAGAAATGGCCTTGCCGCCCATGGGAATGGATACCAATGTGCTGATTTCTATGAAAAAATGCTGGATGATAAAGATCATTTGCAAGTAGTGGACGGAAAGGTTTATCCATCGCTTTACGAAGATGAGGAAGCTGCCAATGCGGTGCTTTATTTATCAAGCCTGACCAATGGCGAATTGAGCCACCGTGCTTACCAAAATGCCGAGAAAAGGACCGGGCTTAAATTAGCCGATATTTCTGAGGGCGCCAAGGATGTCCGTATCAATTATAAAGACCTTCAAGCCAAGATACACCGGTACAACCAATCACCGGTTTGGTCGGGTTTGATGAATGATGACCGTGCTTATTCTGCTTTTACATATAATGTTGAACGCCTTGTGCCATGGAGGACATTGACAGGGCGTCAACATTTTTATTTGGATCACGAAGGTTATATCAAATTTGGAGAGCATTTGCCAACCTATAAGCCTTCGCCGAGGCCTGAAGCTTATGGTGAATTGCGCAAATCGGTTGCCACGGGCAGGGCAAAAGTGTTGAATGTGCTAACGCCCCATGGAAAATGGCATATCCACTCCACTTATGGCGATACATTGCGGATGCTCACACTTTCGAGGGGCATGGAACCGTGTTGGTTAAGTGTGGAGGATGCGGCTGAACTGGGGATACAGGACAATGATTGGGTAGAAGTGTTCAACGATAATGGGGTATATTCCACAAGGGCGTGTGTAAGTGCAAGGATCCCGAAAGGTATTTGTTTTGTTTACCATGCAGTAGAACGAACCTATTCCACACCAAAATCCCATATAAGGGGAGGAAAACGCTCTGGTATGAACAACAGTTTTACCCGTATCCACCTTAAGCCAAACTTGATGGTCGGGGGATATGGACAATTTACTTACCACTTTAATTATTGGGGCCCGGTCGGCGTAAACCGTGATACGCACGTTCTGGTCCAAAAAATGGAAAAAGTTGAATTTTAAAGAGTAATCATATTATGGATATAAGATCACAAATTTCAATGGTGTTTCATCTTGACAAGTGCATAGGCTGCCACACGTGCTCCATTGCCTGCAAGAATATCTGGACCGACAGAAAGGGTGCAGAATATATGTGGTGGAACAATGTGGAAACAAAACCCGGCACAGGTTATCCTTCCAAATGGGAAGACCAGGATACATATAAAGGGGGTTGGGAAAAAAATGGCAATTCAATTTCGCTCAAGGGCGCCGGTAAATTCAAAGGGATGAAAAGCTTGTTCCATAATTCCAATATGCCGGTAATCGATGATTATTATGAACCCTGGACTTATAAATATGAAAACCTGTTTGAGGCCAAGGAGGGGGACGATCAACCTATAGCACGGCCAGTATCATTGATTACGGGTGAGTACATCACGCCAAAATCAGGGCCTAACTGGGACGATGACCTTGCCGGATCAGAGGACTATGCCAAAAATGATGTCAATTTCAAGAACTTATCGCCTGCCGAACAGGAAGCAATGTTCCAGTTGGAACGGATTACATTACACTATTTGCCCAGGATGTGCAACCATTGCCTTAACCCGGCTTGCGTAGCTGCCTGCCCTTCGGGGGCAATTTATAAAAGGGGGGAAGATGGGGTTGTCCTTATCAACCAGAAAAAGTGCCGCGCCTGGCGGATGTGCGTCACCGCTTGCCCATATAAGAAAAGCTATTATAATTGGAATACCGGTAAATCCGAGAAATGTGTGCTTTGTTACCCTCGTCTTGAAGCAGGGCAAGCACCGGCCTGCCATCATTCATGTGTGGGGCGCATCAGGTATATTGGTGTAATGCTTTACGATGCTGATAAAATAGAAGCGGCAGCAGCAAGCAATGATGAGGATTTGGTCCAAAACCAATTGGATATTTATGTTGACCCGAACGACCCAAGGGTAATTGCAGCGGCCAAAGAAAACGGCATACATGACTCAACGATTGAATGTGCCCAAAAATCACCTGTGTATAAATTCGTAAAAGAGTGGGAATTGGCCCTGCCTTTGCACCCGGAATTCAGGACACTCCCCAATTTGTTTTATGTTCCACCATTGCTGCCCACCATGGCCTTTGTGAACGAAGAAGGAACTTACGAAACCACGAGCGAGAATTTTTGGGGCGCAATTGAAAAATCGCGCTTACCAATGGGTTATATGGCCAGCTTGTTCAGTGCCGGGAATGAAGAAACAATTAAAACCGTCCTGAAAAAACTAATGGCGGTACGCCTGCACCGTAGGGAGGAAACCGTTGGCGACCTTCCGAAAGAGGAGGCAATGGGCGCAATGAAAGATGCCGTTATGGATAAGGAAATGGCCGATGCAATTTTCAGGTTGACTTCCTTGCCCTTGTTCGACCAAAGGTTTGTTATACCGCCCGCACACCGCGAAGAAGCCATGGAAATGCTGGAAAGCACTGCGGATGTTAAAGGTAACAGTGGGTTTGGGTTTAAGGAGCCCCCGGTTAGGGGATTGTAGGTAAACTGAATATACAATTGACCCAAAAGAAAATTTTGACAATATGGCATCCATGAATAAATTACAACATTATAAACTGTTCGCCGAACTTTTCAGGTATCCGGACGAAAAATTATTGCCCAATGCAAAAGTTTTTTATGGGGAGGTGAAAACCCGGTTTCCCGGACAAGCAGGAAAACTGTCCAAATTTGTTGATATGATCGGACAGAAATCAACAAAAGAGCAGCAGGAGTATTATTTAAAGACCTTTGATGTGAATGCGGTTTGCTATTTGGATATTGGTTACGTGATGTTTGGGGAAGATTACAAAAGAGGGCAACTGCTTGTCAATCTTCAAAATGAACATAAAAAAGCCGGTGTCGATTGCGGGAGCGAACTTGCCGATCATTTGCCGAACGTGCTCTGCTTGCTTGCCCAAACTTCCGATGAGGGTTTTGCCACTGAACTGGGCTTTATAATTACTGCACCGGCAGTACGCTTTATGCTCACGAAATTCAATAATATCGATAATTATTATAAAGACTTGTTAGGGATATTGCTTGAAATGCTGCAAAACGACTTTTCCGGCAACGGCCTAAAAGAATATGCATTTGCAGAAGAATCATTTACTGCAAACAATGAATTTCTGGCACCTTCCCCTAAAATGACAGTCTGTGATGCGAATTGCAAACAAAAAAGATTTTAAAATATGAGCAACAATTTCTTCTTTATCGGTTTACCTTATGCTGCCCTGGTAGTTTTGCTGGTAGGTTCCATTATGAGGTATATGAACTTAGGGTTTAAAATATCCTCGCTCTCTTCCCAGTTTTTGGAAGGAAAAGAATTGTTTTATGGAAGCCGGCCTTTTCACTGGGGATTGGTTTTTCTGTTTTTTGGTCATCTTGTGGCCTTCTTGTTCCCGCGAAGTGTGATTGCCTGGAACAGTGTTCCGGTACGTTTGCTCATCCTTGAGGTTTCGGCATTGGGTTTTGGGCTCTCTGCCTTATTTGGCTTGCTGATACTTGTGGTTAGGCGGGCAAAGAACAGAAGGCTGATAATGGTAACGAGCAAAATGGATGTATTTGTTTATGTGCTATTGTTCACTCAGATTGTTTCAGGCCTATGGGTTGCTTATTTTGTGAGGTGGGGATCTGCCTGGTTCCCTGCCGTGCTCACACCCTACCTTAAATCCATTTTCCTTTTTGACCCCGATATTGCAGGGGTTGCCGCCATGCCATTGTCCGTTAAAATCCATATCGTGTCAGCGTTCACCTTGATTGGCATGATCCCGTTTACCCGTTTTATGCACTTCCTTGTGTATCCCTTCCGGTATTTTTATAGGCCATACCAATATGTAATCTGGAACTGGGACCGTAAGAAAATCAGGTCATCCAGGAAATTGGTCAATGGTGTGCGATCAAAAAACAATTAATGTTAATTAGATTTTAATACCCACATTAAGAATATTGTTATGTCTCAAAAAGCACCTTCTTTATTTGATTTAAGCAATCCCAGTATAAAAACTTTGCACTTTACATGGATTGCCTTTTTCCTCACATTTGTGGTTTGGTTCAATATGGCCGGGGTCCTTTCAAAAATGATCGAACAGTTCGATTGGCTTTCAAAATCCAATGTGAAAGCACTGTTGGTGACCAACGTGGCCCTCACGATCCCGGCGAGGATCATAGTTGGGGGCTTAATTGACAAATATGGGCCAAGAAGGATATTTGCAGGTTTGATGGTGATTATGCTGATCCCAGGGCTTACTTTCGCTTTTGGCGATGACCTTACACAATTGGTTTTGTCCAGGTTGGCTTTGGGTGCAATTGGTGCCGGTTTTGTAATCGGAATAAAAATGACCGCTAACTGGTTCACTCCTAAATACATTGGCCGTGCCGAAGGTTTTTATGCAGGATGGGGGAATTTTGGTTCTGCTGCCGCTGCAGCAATGGTTCCGTTCATCGCCGTAAATGTTTTAGGTGGCGATTGGAGATGGTCATTGGCCATAACCAGTATCATAACTGCGGTTTATGGTGTTTTTTATTTCTTTGCGGTTAAAGACAATCCTGAAGGCCACGAACCCCCTGCAAAAAAGAAAAAAGGCGGTGCAATGCCCGTATCCTCCTATGTTGACCTTGTACAATATATTGTTTGGGAATTGCCGTTATATGGGGCACTTGGCCTGGTCGTTTTTGTATTGCACAAGCAAATGATACATGGTGTGAACATGATAAGCTGGACAAATGTATGGATCTCTTGGTTCATCCTTGGGGCGGTTTATCTGGTGGATGTCATAAGGATATTAAAGGCCAACCTGCCTAGGTTGAAAGCCGGTGTCCCTGAATCTGAGAAATTTCCTTTTGGGAGTGTGGGTGCGTTGAACACAACATATTTTGCGAATTTTGGTGCTGAGTTGGCCATTGTTTCAATGCTTCCCATGTTCTTTTATGAGGTGTTCAGCAATTTATTGTACGATGATGGTTCTCCTATAATGACTTTGACCATGGCGGGTTCCGTTGCCGGTTCGTTTGCTTTTATGAATTTGGTGGCCCGGCCTTTAGGCGGCTTGCTGTCAGATAAAATGGGAAGCAGGAAGAAAACTATGTTACTTTATATGACAGGTATTACCATTGGGTTTTTCCTAATGGCCCTGATTTCAAAATATGGACCGGTTGATGGAAATGGGGAAACGACCCTTCTGCCACAATTCAATACCATTTCCTGGTTAATCGTATCTATTGCAATAACCATGTTTGCTTCTTTTTTTGTGCAGGGTGCCGAAGGGGCCACTTTCGCCATGATCCCATCAATTAAAAAAGACATGACCGGAAGGATTGCAGGAATGGCGGGGGCTTTTGGAAATGTGGGTGCAGTTACCTATTTGTTCCTGTACAATTTCATGGACGACAAATCATTCTTGTTCATGTTGTCAGGCGGTGCACTGGTCAGCCTTGTATATTGTTTCGTTATGCTGAAAGAACCTAAAGATGCATTTGTTGATAGGTTGTAACGGTACTGTTGTTTTCAGAAACAGATATTGTCATTAAAATTCAAAACAATAATTAAATAAAAAATCATGTCAAAAGCAGATCTTACAAAATGGGATGTTGAAAACGAAAGTTTTTGGAACTCAACAGGGAAAAAAATAGCCAACCGGAATTTATGGATTTCGATACCGAGCCTATTGGTTGGGTTTGCGGTTTGGTTGATGTGGGGCATCATTACGGTTCAAATGAAAAACCTGGGGTTCACTTTTGGGAAATCACCAGAGGAAGCCATGGGACTGTTGTTCATGCTTCCCGCCATAGCGGGCCTTACAGGTGCGACCCTAAGGATACCAAGTACGTTTTTCATCCGCCTTGCCGGGGGCAGGAACACAATTTTCTTTACGACCGTCCTATTGATGATTCCTGCTTTTGGGACGGCCATTGGCTTGCAAAACCCCAATACATCGTTTGAATTTTTTATGGCGATGGCATTTTTATCTGGTTTTGGTGGTGGGAACTTTGCTTCTTCCATGAGCAATATCAGCTTTTTTTATCCTAAAAAAACACAAGGCTATGCCCTTGGGATGAACGCAGGGCTTGGGAATTTTGGTGTTACTACCATGCAAATCCTTATCCCACTTGCAATGACGGTTCCAATGCTCGGTTTCCTTAGTGGCGATCCGATGGTTTTGTCGAGCCCGAGCGGTACTATTTTTAAAAGGATTGCGGCAGGCTCCGATACCTGGCTTTCAAATGCGGGCTGGGTATGGATACTCTGGCTTGTCCCTTTGGCCTTTCTTGGCTGGTTCAAGATGAACAATATCAAAACCGAAAGTGTAACCCCAAATTTAAAAAGCCCTTTGGTGTCGTTTGGAAGGATCAGTTGGTTGTTGCTTATCGGTTTTGTTTGTGCCGCAATTGGGCTTTATTTCATCTTGACCTTTAAATCCATTACCTGGGTCAAATGGATTGTTTTACCTGTTATCATCGCAATGGTCGTATTTATGATGAAAAGGCTGTCACCAAAGGAAATTAAGTCAAATTTGGAACGGCAGTACAAAATTTTCAATAATAAGCACACTTGGGTAATGACCGTAATTTATACCATGACCTTTGGTTCGTTCATTGGGTTTGCCGCAGCTGTTGGATTGGCAATAAAATTTATTTTTGGCGTGAAACACGTAATGGTCGATGGTGTAATGACACATAATTTGGCAAACCCCGATGGGCCGGCCACTTTCATGTATGTTTGGGTAGGCGCATTTGTCGGGGCTTTGATCAGGCCGATAGGAGGGAAAATCGCCGATAAAGTTGGAGGGGCAATTGTTACCCAGATTGTAGCCATCGTAATGGTTATTTGTTCGGTTGGAGTTGGTTATTATTCATCACTGGCCTACCAATCCGCAACACCGCAAGATTATTTCATGCCCTTTTTTATTCTGATTGTCATCCTTTTTGCTGCTACCGGAATTGGGAACGGATCCACTTTCAGGACAATTTCCATGGTTTTCAATGTTGAACAGGCAGGCCCTGTTCTTGGGTGGACTTCGGCAGTTGCCGCTTATGGCGCATTTTTGATCCCAAAAATCATAAGTGAGCAAATGAAAGCCACAACACCTGAATTTGCCATGTATGGATTTGCGGTATTTTATGCAGTATGTGCCGTGTTGAACTGGTGGTATTACCTTGGCCCGAAAGCAGAATTTAAAAACCCATAAAATGATGGATTGCAGGAATTGTAAAAACTTAGAGTGTTTTATCAACAAATATTGTCTGTCGGGCTGGCTGGAATATACAGAACAAAGAAAAACCAGGAAATTCTTATCTGCTTCGGAAACGATCTTCAGCGAGGGGGACTATGTAAGCGGGATATTTGTTATCTGTTCGGGGAAGGTGAAAATCCTTCTGAAAACAAGTCAAGAAGAAAAAATCATAAGGCTGGCCGGAAGAGGGCAAGTGCTCGGGCATCGTGGTTTCAGCGATGATATGATTTATCCTATCACGGCAAAAACTTTGGATGACTCAGAAATTGCATATATTCCAAACGAAGACTTTTTCAGGTTGATAAGGGCGAATAAAGATCTGGCTTTTTATATGATGATGTTTTTTGCCGATGAATTATTGAAGTCGGAAGCCAAACTTAAGGTAAATGAACTAAGCTCCCCCGAGGAAAAACTTTCTGCATCACTATTGCTGATAACCAAAGCGTTTGGGTATAAAGACAGAAGGACAAAGCTTGTTGATTTGTGCATAAGCTCAAGGGATCTGGCAAATTTTGCAAGGATTTCATATAGGTCCTTGTCAATTGCTTTGAGCAATTTGGAGCAAGATGGGATGATCAGGAGGGATAAGGGCGAGTTGTACATACTTGATTATTTGGCGTTAAAGACCCTTGCAAAAATGGAATTATGAAAAGAAAGTGCGAAACATGTAGCCACCACAATTGTTTTATCAATAAATACTGCTCCCCTGAATGGAAACCAGTGATAACCCTGAACAAGACCACAACGGATTACCCTGTTGGCGCCACCATTTTTTCCGAAGGCGAGCAGGTTTCGGGTATTTATGAAATATACTCGGGGAGGGTAAAATTGGTTTCGAATTTTGGAATTGGAAACGAGAGGATAGTAAGCCTTGCCACAACCGAACAAATATTAGGCTACCAGGGCCTTGGGAAAAACATGGTATATCCTGTTTCTGCCGTAACACTTGAAAAATCACAAGTTACTTTTATTCCCATCGACATTTTTTATAAGGCCGTTATGGCCAGCCCAAATATGGCCATGCACCTGATATTGTTTTATGCGGAAAAATTGAAAGAGGCTGATGCCAGGATGCGCTATTCATCCCTGATGTCGGCCAAGGAAAAAGTTGCCCTGGCCTTGATATTGGTAGTGAATGCTTTTGGGTTTAAACATGATGATGCGACTTTGTTGGGCTTTACCCCTTCAAGAAAAGACCTTGCCAGCCTGGCAGGAACTACTTATGAAACCGTTATCAGGGCTTTGAGCAAACTTGAACAATCAAAAATAATACACCTGGAAGCAAAGGAAATAAGGATTTTAAATATACATGGCCTAAAAGAACTTTGCCAAAAATTCAACCATTACCAATATGCCCCTTTCTCAAACTAATGTGTTTGAAAATGTTAGGCGGTGGCTTTGTTCGTTATTTTCCTTGCAGACCACGAAACCATAAAAGTGGCAAAGGCCACCACCGAAACAGAACTGATGGGCATTAGTACAGCGGCAAAAACCGGTGTCATCATTCCCCGTACGGCAAAATATATCCCAAATACATTGTACAGGAACGAAATGGCGAAACTCACATAGACTATAGAGATGCTTGTATTCGTAAATTTCAGGTATTTATGCAGGTTGCGGAATTTTCCCGATTCCAGGATAGCATCGCAAGCGGGTGAAAAATGGTAAACATCATCGGCAATCGAAATCCCCACATCGCTTTCGTTGAGTGCCCCGGAATCGTTAAGCCCGTCACCTATCATCAAAACAGTTTTCCCATTTCCCTTTAGTTGTTTAATGTATTCGAGTTTGTCCGTTGGGGATTGCCTGAAAAGCAGTTGTGTATCCGTTCCAAAAAGTTTGAGCAGGTTTTCTTTTTCCGATTCATTGTCGCCGGTGAGCAAATGGAGGTCATATTTTCCTTTCAGGCTTTGAATGACCTCTTTCAATCCGTCCCGGTAGCTGTTTTCCAATTGGAAATGACCCAGGATCGAATCTTTGAAAAACACGAATACTTCGGTCTTTAAACCTTTGTCGGTATCTTCTTTTCCAGTGATGAATTTTCGCGAGCCGATGTTTATTCTAATGCCATTGATTTCACCGCTTATCCCAAGCGATGGCATTTCCTTGAAGTTTTCAACGGGAAAAAGATCGTCACCGTCCAGGTTTTGGAACAGGGCTGCACTTAAGGGATGGGTCGAATGACGGACCAGTGACTTTATCAGTAAAAATTTTTCATTTCCCGGGTCTTCCCCGATAAATTCAATTTTCATTGATTTGCTGTGTGTAATAGTCCCGGTTTTGTCAAAAACAATGGAAGTTACTTTATGCAATTTTTCGACAACATCGGTTTTCTTTAGATAAAAACCTTTGCGCCCAAAATGGCGCATGGTGCTCCCAAAAGTAAAGGGTACAGTAAGAGCCAGCGCACACGGACATGCAATGATCAACACGGAAGTGAAAGCGAACAATGCAGTCGATTTATCATGGGAAAGCCAATAAACACCTGCAGCCGAGGCAATGACCAGGATGATGACCGTGAAATACTGGCTTATCTTGTTCACAAGATCATTCAGGTGTGCCCCCGAATCAAGGGGGTCTTTTTTTTGGTTCCAGAGTTGGGTGAGGTAGCTTTGTTCCACATCTTTTGAGACTTCCAGCTCGATGGAGCTGCCCACTTGCCTTCCCCCTGCAAAAATGGGTTCTCCGGGTAATTTGCCAACGGGCAGGGATTCGCCTGTCACAAAACTGTAATCAATGTTGCCTTCCCCTTTTCGGATGATGGAATCCGCCGGGATCAACTCCATGTTGCGCACCAGGATATGGTCACCGGCCTTAAGTTTTTCCAAGGGGATAACAGTTTCCTTTTTGTTTTCGATTTTGGTGACCGCAACCGGGAAATAGGATTTGTAGTCCCGCTCAAAAGAAAGTGCCTGATAGGTTTTCCCCTGGTACCATTTGCCGATCAGCAGAAAAAAGACCAGGCCCGTCAACGAATCGAGATAGCCTATCCCTTGCCCGGAGATAACTTCATATGCACTTTGCAAAAAGAGTGTGGCCATGCCGAGCGCAATGGGAATGTCGATGCTGACGATTTTATGCCGTAGCCCTTTAATGGCCGATAAAAAATAATCGTTCCCCGAATAGGCAATAATCGGAATGGACAAAACAAGGCTCATCCAGCCAAAGAAAACCTTGAAGTCATCACCAAGGAATTCGCCTCCGGGTAGATATTCAGGAACATTGTAAAACATAACATTCATCAGTACAAAACCGGTTATGCCAAGTTTTATCAACAAGGTTTTGTTGCTTTTCCCATCGGTTTTTTTGTCCAGTTTGTCAAGGGTGATTTCCGGGATGTAATGGATGGATGCCAAAAGTTCGGCCAATTGCCGGATGGATATTTCATCGTCCTTAAAAGTGATATAGACTTCTTTTTTTGGGAAGTTCACCGAGGAATGGACGATCCCGGGATTGAGCGTGTTCAGGTTTTCGAGCAACCAGATGCAGGAAGCGCAATGGATGCCCGGAACAAAAAAGGTGACTTTGTTCACACCTCCATCCGAAAAATCGAGCAGCTTCGATTTTATCTCTTCCAAATCGAGAAAAGCATATTTATCGCCAACTTCGGCAGTTTCTACCTTGATCCCCGGCATCTTCCCGATCTTGTAATACTGCGTCATCCCATTCTGGTTGAGGATATGGTAAACGGTTTTACAGCCGTGGCAGCAAAAAGGCTTGTCATCCCACATTACCGGGTGTTTCCCGCAATCTTCGCCACAGTGAACACAAGCTAATCCCATCGAAATAATTTTTGGCAAAGGTAGATAAAATCAGAAGTTAGGGTATAGCTTTATGTCAATTCCTGAGTAATTTCGGAATTAGGTTCAAGAAGTAAAAATATGTGAAATGGAACCGTTAAAAGTAATTCTAAATAAATCTTTGTTCGGTTTGTGTGATATTCAAAATCGTTCTAGTTTTTAATTATTTTCCTGATAAAATAACCCTTTGGGGTTTGGAAATGTAAAAAATAGATGCCTTTTTGAAAATCACTAATATCTATTTCATTTTGAGATTTTAACGAAATTGTTTTCAATAATTTTCCGGAGACAGAGACTACCCTGACGCTTGTATTTTGAAGTGGGATATTGACATTGATTTTTATTTTACCTTGTGTTGGGTTCGGGTAGATATTTATTGATTCAACCGGATTATTTACAATTGCGGTGAGTTCATGCTCCGACCAAAAATAATCATATTTCCAAGAGTTTGACCACTCGTTTGCCAGCTCGTCCCATATTTGAGAATAGTTTTCGATCATATTTCCATTTTCATTATAAGCAATCGACATTTGACTGCTGTTTATCCATTCACCGGCTTCAACATTCCAATATTGACCAAATAACAGCAAAAGGGCTCCATTTTCGTCATAAGTATAGGTGTTGATAAAATTGTCCACCCAATTTTCAATTTCATCGTTC
>JAADJA010000099.1 GCA_013151015.1 Chlorobiota bacterium | reverse complement strand
AGCCATTTTTCTAAATATTAAAATTATGGTAATCCTGTTAATCTATATGGATAAAGACTATTTTTGATTAATTTAAAAAAGTATATTTAATGCTGCAATGATTGAATGCAAGAATGTGCGAATATTTTCAATGAACAAAGTTTTAATGTAGGCACGAAGCTGTATATAAGCCTATTATGTTTTATTCCCGCATTGAAGCATTCCCATTCGTACAGGTGCATTAGTCCCTAAATTATAACCTGGCAATACTTTTCTTCCGGCCACAGGTTTTCCAGTTGCTCATCGAATTGGCTGTAATTTTTGCGGGTTGGAGATTCTTCAATCGTTCATCGTAATCCACAAAAGCAGCTATGATCGCCATTGCTTTGCAATCGCCTTCACACTTCTTCATGTCGGCCAGGAACTTTTTGTTGTCTTCAATGAAATGGGTATTGTATTTCCCGCTTACAAAATCAGGTGCATTCATGATCCTTTCCAGGAACTTGATACTTGTTTTCACACCTGTGATCTTATAGGCGAACAAAGCCCGTTTCATCCTGTCGATTGCTTCCTGTCGGGTTTTCCCCCAAACAATCAACTTGGAAATCATGGGGTCGTAATAGATAGGGATCTCATATCCTTCATATACATACCCATCGTGGCGTACACCAAATCCCAAAGGTTCCGTAATATGTTGTATCAGTCCCGGGCTTGGCATAAAATTGTTTTCCGGGTCTTCGGCATAAATCCTGCATTCGATGGCATGGCCGTTTTGGGACAAGTCCTCTTGTTTGTAGGACAGTTCTTTATTGTTAGCGATATTTATTTGTTCCCTCACGAGGTCGATCCCGACCACTCTTTCGGTAATGGGGTGTTCCACCTGGAGACGGGTGTTCATTTCGAGGAAGTAGTAATTCAGGTTATCGTCCATGATAAATTCAATGGTTCCGGCCCCTGAATAATCCACTGCAAGGGCCGCCGCCGTAGCATATTTTCCCATCTCTTCCCTAACTTCCGGTGTCATCAACGGACTGGGTGTTTCTTCCACTACTTTCTGGTGGCGCCTTTGGATTGAGCATTCCCTTTCGAAAAGGTGAATGGCATTTCCATGGTTATCGGCCAAAATCTGGAACTCGATGTGGTGGGGTGAGGAAATATATTTCTCCACATAAACTTCGTCATTGCCAAAAGCAGTCATGGCCTCAGATTTGGCAGCTCTCAGGGAGGAAAGGATTTCTTCTTCTTTGTCAACAAGGCGCATCCCTTTTCCACCGCCACCTGCCGTAGCTTTTATCATCACCGGCAAGCCAATACCGTGAATTACTTCCAAAGCTTCTTCCTCACTGCTAAGCGCCTTGGTTGTTCCGGGAACAACGGGGACATTGGCGGCAAGCATTTTTTTCCGGGCCGTGATTTTATCGCCCATGGTGGAAATGGCATGGGAAGATGGGCCGATGAATATGATCCCCTCTTTTTTGCAGAGGTCGGCAAATTCGGCATTTTCCGATAAAAACCCATAACCGGGATGAATGGCATCGGCATGTGATTGTTTGGCCACCTGCATTATTTTGTCCATCCTCAGGTAACTTTCGTTGGATGGCGCCGGGCCAATATAATATGCCTCGTCCGCAAATCTCACGTGCATGGAATTACGGTCGGCTTCCGAAAAAACCGCAACGGAAGCAATGCCCATCTCACGGCAACTGCGCATGATACGGATAGCAATTTCACCTCTGTTTGCAACAAGTATTTTTTTTATCATAAAGTTTAGATTAAAACCGTTGAGATGCTTTGTGTTCAAGCTTTATAAGCAAAGTGTGCATATGTGATTTCCTTATTAAGAAGCGGTAAAAATAATATTTTTTTTAATATACGGATTCATTTTGTTGCCAATGCTTATTAACAGTTCCTTATTCGTAAACTATAAAACAAGGTGTATGAATCACATGGTTTTTTCACTACTTTCGTCCACAAAACAAGAAACCATTAATACGTTGGGAAATGAAGTCGTAGAGTTTTAAATAGTTATGCGTTAAGAGCTAAAATTGTTTTGCAAAGTTTGATTGCATTGTTTTACATTTTATTGTGTTAAGATAAAGCTTTGAAGACAGATAACGTAACTTGAAACCCGTAACTGATGTTATCCCTTTGGTTTTCTGGTATTAATTAGCTTGTTATTTGTTAAATATATTGCCCCATGGCCCTAAACTATATTTGGATAGCGTTTTTCCTCATTGCCTTTGTGGTGGGCTTGATACGCCTTATCTTTTTTGGGGACGTAGAGGTTTTTGCCAATATGATCAATGGCACATTCGATTCAGCGAAAACCGGATTTGAGATTTCATTGGGGTTGACAGGCATTTTGACTTTGTGGCTTGGGTTGATGAAAGTAGGGGAAAAGGGTGGGGTCGTGAAAATATTTGCGAAACTGATCGGTCCCTTTTTTAGTAAGATATTCCCTGGCGTGCCAAAGGACTCCCCTGCAATTGGTTCCATGATGATGAACGTTTCGGCCAATATGCTGGGACTTGACAATGCAGCGACCCCAATGGGTTTAAAGGCCATGCAGGAACTTCAGGAAGTAAACCCGAAAAAGGACACCGCTTCAGATGCACAAATTATGTTCCTGGTGCTGAACACATCCGGCCTGACGATTCTTCCCATAAGCATTATGGTTTACAGGGCGCAAATGGGCGCCGTGAACCCATCTGATATTTTCATCCCCATTTTATTGGCCACTTTTTTCTCCACGATTGCCGGGCTTTTGAGCGTTGCCTATTTTCAAAAAATCAATCTTTTGAATAAGGTAGTGCTCGCTTATCTTGGAGGATTATCTTTAATGATTGCAGGGATTATTTGGTATTTTTCAACTATATCAAAAGATGAAATAGCGGTGATATCCTCGGTGGTAAGCAACCTGTTGCTGTTTTCGGTCATTGTTTCGTTTATCTTATTGGCCATCCGCAAAAAAGTAAATGTTTATGAAGCTTTTATCGATGGGGCAAAAGAGGGGTTTTCCGTAGCCGTGAAAATCATACCCTACCTTGTTGCCATCCTTGTTGCCATTGGTGCATTCAGGGCTTCGGGCGCCATGGACATGTTGATCGATGGGATGAGGTCTGCTATTGCGGCATTGGGCATAAACACCGATTTTATCGAAGCCTTGCCAACCGCATTTATGAAACCCCTCAGCGGTAGTGGTGCACGTGGGATGATGGTGGATGCGATGCGCACCTATGGCGCCGATTCATTTATTGGCCGGGTGGCTTCCACGGTACAGGGTGCCACGGATACCACATTTTTTATTATTGCCGTTTACTTTGGTTCGGTGGGAATAAGGAAAACACGTTATGCGGTTACCTGTGGGCTTATTGCTGACTTTACAGGAATAATTGCTGCTATATTAATGGCCTATCTGTTTTTCCATTAATCGAAAAATTCAATCCGGATTGGATCTTTGGTGTTTAGCCCAAGCAAGCCAGAAGCATTTCCCTGGTTGATCGCGATTTCGAGATGTCCGTTCGATCCGAACAAAGCCAAAATCTCCCCAATTGGAACATCTGAATAGGATTCGCTTATTTTTTTGATTTCATAGGTGCGGAAGAAAATGCCAAACTTACGTTCCTTGCCCACTTCGTCAAACAGGGGTTTTTTGATATTTGTTATCAGGTTCTGGTAATTGTCGATATGGATAACATGGCCTTTCAGAAGGTTATGGTCAATTACTGGATGTAAGAGGATTTTCTCCAACAGGCCGTCTTTCGGAGTCCCAAGATCTTCCACCTTTTTTCCTGCGGCGAGATGGGTTGCAGCTTTCACAAAACGGTCACGGGTAGAGAAAGTGTAAAAACCAGAGTCTTGCGGAATTGTCAGTTCAAAAACCTTGTCGGGCTTTTCATCAAATAACATCGAGAAAATCCCATTATCGGTACCAATAAAATATTGTCCTTGGTTTTCGATAACCGTGTGGGGATGTATTTCGGATTCTTCGGTATTAACAGCAATGATATGGACTGTCCCTTTTGGGTAATACTTATAGCAATTCCGAACGACAAAAGCGGCCTGCTCAATTTCAAAGGAAGCAATATTATGTGTAATGTCGATAATATTTACATCGGGCATTTTTTTCAGGATAGCCCCTTTTACCGCTCCCAAATAATGGTCTTTTAAACCCCAGTCGCTTGTTAAGGTGATAATTGCCATAAAATAATTGCCTAATGATGTGTAAAATCCATTAATTTTGAAGTCTCAAAAGTACAAATATTCAGATTGCTACAAGATATAAATCGGGCTTTTGAATTAACAGCTTAATGAACATTTTATGAGTGACCGCTTAATCAGTATTGCTTCTTATAACCCACTTGATATTTATGGGGTTAACGATAAACACCTCGAAGAAATCAAGTCCCTTTTCCCGAAAATAAAAATTATTGCCAGGGGCGAGATGATCAAAATCATGGGAAATGATGATGAGCTTGCGGTTTTTGATGAACGGTTTGCGTTGCTCCTTGTCCATTATGATAAGTTTGGGAAAATCACCGACCGCGATATTGAACAGATCATGGGGGATTTGCAAAAAGGGGAAAGCAGGGTTTCTGAAAAATTGAAGGATGATATCCTTGTTCATGGCAATGGGGGGAAGTTGGTCAAGGCCAAGTCGGTAAATCAACAAAGATTGGTGGATAGTTGTGTAAAGAACGATCTTTTATTTGCCATTGGCCCTGCCGGGACCGGTAAGACTTATACTGCTGTGGCTCTTGCCGTAAGGGCATTAAAAAACAAGGAAGTAAGGCGGATTATCCTTACCCGGCCTGCTGTGGAAGCAGGGGAGAACCTGGGTTTCTTGCCGGGTGATTTGCGCGATAAGCTGGATCCCTATTTGCAACCTTTGTATGATGCTTTGCGCGATATGCTGCCGACCCAAAGGCTTTTGAAATACCTCGAAGATGGCACCATCGAAATTGCCCCGCTCGCTTTTATGCGCGGACGGACTTTGGACCATGCTTTTGCAATCCTTGATGAAGCGCAAAATGCCACCGAAATGCAAATGAAGATGTTCATTACACGTATGGGGCGTTCTTCCAAGTTTATTGTAACGGGTGACATTACTCAGATTGACCTTCCAAAAAAACAGGCATCAGGATTAAAACAGGCCTCTGAAATTTTGAAAGACATCCCTGGAATCGATTTCATCTACCTTGATGAAAAAGATGTGGTAAGGCACAAATTGGTGACTCGGATAATCCGGGCTTATGGTATTGGGAAATAATTGATTATAAGAAAATTGTTATTTTTGTAAAAAAGGAAAAATGTTACAACGTATAAATATCAGGAATTTCAGGAGTTTCAAAGATGTAACTGTTGACCTACAGAAAGTTAATTTGTTGATAGGCCCTAACAATTCTGGGAAAACAAATTTCTTAAGGGCTTTTGAATTCTTGAGTGATTTCTATAATTCTAAGCAGTTAAGTCAGGAGGATTTTTCAAGGAACTTTTTTGGCTTTTGGGAACCAATTACACTAAAAAATAACCATAAACCTATTGTTTTTACATTTTCTTTTAAGTTGGACAAAAAACGGTTTGGAATTTACATTTTGGAACTCTATAATCCAACAGGGACATCATGGCCAGTTTACAGGGAGCTAATTGGTCTCTTTAAAAGAGAAGTGGCTGAATTTGAGATTGATGATTTTCAAAAGTATCTACCAGCATCTTATAAGTTAAGCATTAATGTGTTTGGTTTTGCCGGTTCAAGATTTTTTAAAGGGTTCAAATTTGAAGAACCTAAAGACAATTTTGTACTTCATTTTAATGAGGATAAAATGGTGCAAAAAAGGATAACAGATTTATCAGGATTTGATTTTATAAGGTCATTTGATGAACCCCTAAAAAGCATTTTAATAAATACCTTGCAGAGAGTTTTGATATACCAACCTGACACGAATAAGTTAAAGTTACCTGGTAAATTAGATGAGGATATTTACCTGAAAAAGAATACGGCAAATATGGTATCATTTCTTGATAATCTTCGAGATCAATATCCTGAGATACTTGAAAGGATAAAAAAGGATTTTAATGAATGCCTTGATGAGTTTAAGGACTTCCGGTTTAAAAAAGTAAAGAACAACGGGGCTTTTGATAAAAAGATAGGATTGATTGATAAACGTGGTAAAATCTTTTGGGCTGAGGAATTATCCGAAGGAACATTGTATTTCCTTGCTTTGTTATCAATTATCCATCAACCTGATCCACCAAAATTGCTTTTACTTGAAGAACCGGAAAAAGGGATACACCCGAGAAGGATACATGAAGTTATGGATTTTATTTTCAGGTTGGCAGAGGAAAAGGATATTCAAATAATCCTTACGACCCATAATACACAATTGGTTGATGAATTTGATGAAATACCGGAATCTGTTTTTATTTTTGAAATGAATAAGGGTGAAACGAAGATCAAGAATTATTTAACTGATATTATTCAACCCAGTAACAAGAGTTTGGAAAAGAAAGGACTACCTAAAATTTTTGATACCGAGCTTTTGGGTGATAAGTGGTTTCAGGGCTTTTTAGGAGGTGTCCCGGTATGAAGATAGTAAATTACAGTTTGTTGTGTGAAGATGTGGCACATGAAACATTCATAAAGGATTTATTGCCTCATTTTATTAATATTTCAGGATTGGAAATTAATTTAGGCTTCAATAAGGATTTTTTTTATAAATACAAGTGCAGAAATTCAAAGGATGTTCTTAAAAGATATGTAAAGGCAAGTATTGATGCAATTGATAGATTTGAAATCGATTTGCTTCTTATTGGTATTGATTATGACGATAGGGACAGGGGTAGGTTCAGTAATGAAATTGAAAAATTGTATAGCGGGATTGTTCAGAAAGTAAGGGAGAAGAGTGTGATTTTCTTTCCTGTGCAAGCCATTGAACATTGGCTTCTGCTTATTCAATATAGATATCAGAACCCAAATTCAACCAAGAATGTTTCAAATGATTTTGAAAAGATTCAAAGGAAAAATGCAAAAATTGATTTATATGGGGCAAGACGGCCTTTGAAGGAAACCCAAAGAAAAATCGTTTCTGAAATGGTAAATCAGATTAATATTGATTGGCTTAAAACCCGTTCCCAAAGCTTCAACAGATTTTATAGTGATTTAAATGGATTCTTTACTCAATCAAATTAATAAAAATGACCAACGCAATTATTAAAACCGACTTCAATTTTCCGAAGCAAAAAAGTGTTTACAAAGGGAAAGTACGTGATGTATATAACATTGACGATCAACTGCTGGTAATGGTGGCAAGCGACCGTATCTCTGCTTTTGACGTAGTATTGCCAAGGGGGATTCCTTACAAAGGACAGGTGCTGAACCAGATTGCGGAAAAATTCCTGGATGCCACTTCGGATATTTGCCCCAACTGGAAACTGGCTTCTCCTGATCCTATGGTAACCGTGGGCCATTATTGCAACCCGTTTCCTGTGGAGATGATTATCCGTGGCTATCTGACTGGAAGTTCCTGGCGGACATATAAAAAAGGCATAAGGGAGATTTGTGGTGTCCTTGTTCCTGATGGGATGCGTGAACACCAACGTTTCCCGGAACCCATAGTTACCCCGACAACAAAAGCCACCGAAGGGCATGATGAAGATATTTCAAAGGAAGAAATTCTGGCCCAGGGCCTGGTGTCGGAGGAGGATTATAAGATATTGGAAAAATATACAAGGGAGCTTTTCCAAAGAGGTATCGAAATGGCCGCCGAAAAGGGTTTGATACTGGTGGATACGAAATATGAATTTGGAAAAGTTGGCGACAAGATTTATCTGATAGATGAAATCCATACACCGGATTCTTCCCGTTATTTTTATTTGAATGGCTATGAAGAACGCTTTGCCAAAGGTGAAAACCAAAAACAATTGTCCAAGGAGTTTGTGCGCGAGTGGCTGATGGAAAACGGTTTCCAGGGACAGGAAGGACAAGAGGTTCCTGAAATGACCGATGATTATGTGATTTCTGTATCAGAAAGGTATATCGAACTCTATGAGCAAATCACAGGTGAAAAATTCATCAAAGCGGATTCGGAAGATGCTTTGAAACGGGTGGAGAAGAATATAAATGTGTATTTATTAAGCATATAGCTTTAATTGAATTGAAGTGTCCTGTTGAGGTAACGAATAGCAAGATAGTTTGCAGTAGGCAATTTGCAAACTGCCTACTGCAAACAGCAACAGTGTTTTTCTAAATGTTTGCCCTATTGAATAGATAATAAATTATTATATTTGTGTAAATTTTAAAGCAATGAACATAGTACGGGAAAACAACGAAATAAAATTTAGCATCCCAGATGATATTCTTGAGATCAACGAGATTCAAAGTTTTATTGATTATATCAAGTTTCGGGAAATTACTTCAAAGAGCAAAGCAACCCAGAAAGATGCTGACATGCTTGCTGGGGAAATCAATCAATCATGGTGGGATAAGAATAAACATAGGTTTGAAAAGTGAATTTGATCGTTGACACCAATATAATTATTTCAGGCTTGATTACACCACAAGGAACGATAGCCGAATTGATTTTCAATAAACTTGATAAATCAATTCTCGTTTCTCCCCGTTTTATGTTAGATGAACTCCAAGATAAATTTGACAGAATCCTGAGAATTACCAAATATTCAAATCAATATTTAACTGATTTGATTTATCTTGTCCATAAAAAGATTGATTTTATTGATGATGACTTGATAAGTTTTGAGAATCAGAAAAAAGCATTTGAATTGGTTCATGATGTTGATAAAAAGGATTTATTGTTTGTTGCCCTGTCGTTGCAAACCGGTTATGAAATTTGGGCCGGTGATTTAAAACTAATTAATGGCTTGAGGCAAAAGGGATTCAGAAATGTTATAAGTACCAATGAATTGGTTAAAAGACTTGCGCTATGATCCCATTCTCCCCGCCCCGCATGGACCAAAAGATTATTGACGAGGTTATCGACACCTTGAAATCGGGCTGGATCACCACCGGGCCAAAAACCAAACGTTTTGAGGAAGAACTCACAAAATATGCAGGGCATAAGGCTACTCTTTGTACAAGTTCCGGTTCGGCAGGGCTTGAACTGATGTTGCGTTGGTTTGGGGTAGGGGAAGGCGACGAGGTCATCCTCCCGGCCTATACCTATACGGCCACGGGCAATGTGGTTGCACACTGTGGCGCCAAACCTGTCTTTGTGGATGTGGGCACCGATTTCAATATTTCGGTTGAGGCAATCGAAAAGGCGATTACTAAAAGGACAAAAGTAATCATGCCGGTTGATCTCGCTGGATTTCCTTGTGATTATGACGAAATAAATGCTTTGGTGAGGAGAAAGGAAATCATGGACAAATTCAATCCCCGAACCAAAGAACAAAAAACCCTGGGGCGTATCCTCGTTTTGTCCGATGCAGCTCATTCCCTTGGGGCAATTTATAAAGGTAAGAAAACCGGGAACCTGACAGATATTACAGTCTATTCGTTTCATGCGGTCAAGAACCTGACAACGGCAGAAGGTGGCGCCGTTTGCCTGAACTTGCCCAAGCCTTTTGACAATGCGGATATTTATAAATACCTGCGAATAAAATCCCTGCACGGGCAAACCAAGGATGCGTTTACAAAAACAAAGGCCGGGGCCTGGCGATATGATGTGATCGAACCGGGATACAAATTCAATATGACCGATATTGCGGCTGCCATGGGTTTGGTGGAACTGGAAAGATATGATTCGGACATGCTCGTAAGGCGGAAACAGATATTCGATAAATATGCCCGGGAGTTTTCAAAATACGATTGGGCCGAAATCCCGGTTTATGAAACAGCCGATAAAAAATCCTCCTATCATGTTTTTTTAATTCGGATAAAAAACGTGGACGAACAACAGCGTGATGAAGTCATTCAAAGGATAACCGAAAAAGAGGTGGCTGTAAATGTCCATTTTATCCCTTTGCCCATGATGACTTATTATAAATCCTTGGGGAATGATATTTCGGATTATCCCGTGAGCTATGATAATTTCTCCCGTGTTATCAGCCTTCCTGTTTATTATAATTTAACGGACAAGCAAGTGATGACGGTTGTTGGGGCTGTTGTTGGTTCTATGATTCACCAAGATATTAAGAGTCAAGAGAATTTCGGTTGAAAAATTATTGAACAATCAATTTCCCATTTTGGATTATTTTGTTTTCTGATAGCAGTAAGTAAAAGTAAATCCCTTGTGGTAATCCAGAAATATCGAGTTGTTCTTCTATTTCTGAAATAAGTGTTTCCTTTACCATTCCACCTTGTAAGTCCCTTAATTCAAATTTAATGGCGGAAGTAATCTGTTTTGCATTGGATTTGAAATTCACTGTGTTTTTACAAGGGTTTGGATAAATGCTTATGTGTATGTCAGCTTCTTTGTTCTCTTTGGTTCCAACAAAAATCACCTCGTTCCCACAGCTTATTCCATCCTTTTTGAAAAATATAATATCTTTAATGGATGTAGATGAATTCCACATGGCCCCATTATAGCTTTTGCCATAAGAGTGATACGTGCCAAGGCCGCATACCTGTACGCTTTCCCATTCACCGGGTGGGCCGTCCGTATCAAAGTATCCCCATACATTGTCTATATCGCAATATTCCAACCAGCTATTTTCTTCAGAATAATACTGCCATAGTTTGATCCCACAAAAATCCCCCAATTGTAAGTTATGGTAAAACCCATTAAATAATTCAAAAGGGATATGTGCCACAATCCCATGCCGAAGATATTTTTTAGTTACTATGTTTGAATAGGCCTGTGATGAGTCTAAATAGAAGCTGAATTCATCAATCAGGTAAATAATCGAATCCTGTGTTTCAGTCTTGCTCAAAATAGTGTGTTTTGTGTATTTGGTAAAATTCTCCCAGGGTGGCCCATATGTTGTATAGTGGTAATACTTATATTGGATTTCGTCCCCAACCTGATAATCATAAAGGATCTCGTTAGTGATTTTTGTCATGCCCAATTCCGGAATGTTGTGGCCAACAAGATAGATTGGTCTAAGGGTTTGAGGGAATGAATCAATTTGGAAAAATTGTGTAAGACCTAAGATTTTTGTTGTGATGATTTCCTTTCCGTTTATTGTGGAGTTGATTTCGTTTCCGTCTATATCTGTATGAAGTATTTTGAAAAACCTTGCCGAATCGGGATATCCCAAAACCGTTAGCGTGTCGGCGCCCTCGAAATAAATGGAAAAGATTTGCTCCTCATCTTCGTAAAAATCAATTGTATCCTGTGTGTTCGGGTTAAACTCAAAATGGATAGTGTCTCCGTTGTTTGGATAAAAGCTATAAGAGTTCAGGTTGTCAAAATCTATTTTTGCCCCAATCCAAACAGGGATATTTTGTTTATAGCATTCCGGGCCAATCCAGAAATCACATTCCGGGCTTTCAAAATTCAGTGTGTCGATTCGGAAAAAGTTATAATATGTCGAATCATTGTTGTTGCCATTGGCAGAATCAAAAGACAGACTGTAAGTGCTTAGCATATCAGGATGAGTCGCAAAAAGCTTTTTTGAGTTTGAGTTGAACAGTTTGTAATCCTGGCTGTATGATATTGATGTAGTGAACAGTAATAAAAAGAGTGCAGTTTTTTTCATGGTGATTGGTTTTATGGTTTATTTAACAATGAATTTTCCTTTTTGGACATTCCAGGAACTCTCTTTGATTTCATAAAAATACACCCCGCTTTTTAAACCGGAAATGTCCATGGCATACAGTGAAGACCGGATTTGCTTTTCTTCCCTTAACAATTGCCCGAAAATATCCCTGAGCTTAATAGAATAGGAAATGCCGTTGCCCAAATCTTTTGGTTTGACATAAAGCCAGTCCTCGGCCGGGTTGGGGTAAACAATGTAGTTGTTAAAGGCTGCTGACTGTTTTCTTATTCCTGTAATGAATGTGGAATCAGGGTGGATTATGCCAATGGTATCGCCATCTTTAATATAACCAATTAAATAACTGTAATCAGTTGTTTCAAATTGATCATCATAATACTTCAAAGTAATTCCGAGTGATTCGGTATAAGTCATACCATGAGGGCCTTCAGCTATGCATTCATTGGGAATTGGTAAAAGGGTATCGTTAGAAGAACTAATTTCATAAAATAATCCTTGAAAACCAGGTGAATCAATAAATGTCCCCCAGTGTTTATTTACGCCCAACGAATCGGTATATGTTGAAGTTTGTGCAAAAGAAAAATAATCAGCGTTTGGCGAACAATAATATCCCGCTAAGGTGATAAGCTCATCCTGAAATTTATTGGCTGTTTGGTATTGATCTAATGAGTAAGTTATACTTCCCGAGAATATGTTAGAATAATCAATATATACACTTCCATTTGACCAGTAATCGTACCCCTTGGTAAGCTCGTAAACATCATAAGTTATATAGTTATCAAAAATCTCCTTTGAATTAAATAGTATTTTAGTAATACGTACTTTCGTATGCGGAGGGGCTTTAAAGTATGCATACCTTTGCTGTACATCGCCCACCTCAAAATCAAATATATCCCAAAAGTCGATAAGCTGTTCCCCAAATTCAGTGTCCTGAACCCCGGTCAGTTCAAAATATCCCCCATTTTCAAAATCAGGGAACTTCAATATCCCGAAGTTTTTGGAAAGGTGTATCTCATTTCCATCCGAAAGGCTGATTGTCTTTACGGAATCCGGGACCCCAAAAACACTCTCTTCGGTGATGTTCGTTATTTCAGCTTCAATGTTGCTCGTGAAACCCCAGGACTGGCCCAAACCAGCTAAGGTGAAAAACAAGTAGTTAAATGGAGAGGAACAGGTGTAAATCCCATAACCCTCTGTAATCATGTTTTTTGACAGGAACTGAGGCTGGTTCCTAAGCGCAATTGCCGGGTTGCCGGGAACATCCTTCACGATCCTGTTCAAATAATAAAGGGTGTAGTTGTCATCGAAGACCTGAACGGAATCCACCCAAATGGTATTCGTGATATAAGCCGAATCGGTATGTTGATAGTTCATTTTTTCACCCGGCAATATGGGCGACCAGTTTTGACTTTGGATCGCCATTGCGATAATTAAACCGAGGATGGTAAGTGTCTTTTTCA
>JAADJA010000105.1 GCA_013151015.1 Chlorobiota bacterium | reverse complement strand
TGCTCAATGTCATCCACTTCGACCAGATCGGTTTCCTGTTGTCCTGGATTATTGAACAAATTGCAAACACAAAGAAAAACCGAGGTACTTACCTTATGCTCCCCACAAACTTCTTTTACGGTTTTATCCTCGAAACCAAGACCGATTTCAAAACGTTCCAATACAAAAAGGATAAGTGGGTTGTTCAGGATAGCCTCCGTCATTTCCATGCTTTCGTCAAATGCCGTATTTCTAAATTCCATTTTAATTCCCTTCCTTTCGTTTATTGATCTCCAGTAGCAACAGCCTTGATTGGGCATTGTCCGGTTCAAGCTCCAAAACCCTGACAGCAAGTTTTTTCGCACTTTTATACTTACCCATGTTCATCAGCAATGCCGAATAGTTTAACAGGCCGGTAATATTGTCGGGGTTCAGGGCCAGGGCTTTTTTATAATGAAATTCCGCATTTTCAAAATCCCTGCCCAAGGCATATACATATCCAAGGTTAACATGTGCCGAAGCAAATTTTGGATACTCCGAAACAATGAATTGAAAAACTTCCCTGGCCTCAGGTATTTTTTTCATCTTCGTTAAAAGGCTCCCGTATTTATTCTGGAATTCCAGGTTGTATTTTGCCAGGCCAATGGCATTTTTATAAAAATAATCCGCGATCATCAGGTTGCCGTCACTTTCGTACGCCTGCCCAATACGATAAGAAGTCCATGCATCGTAATTGCTGTAACCCTGTTCCGATAATTTGTTCAACATATCCTGTATCCCTTTCGTTTCAACAAAAGAGATAAGTGCGGGATAATCTTTTTTCAGGAAAAAATAATTCACGATAGCATTAACATAGAGCGGGTCGTTTTTGTTCTCCCGATAATTCAAATAACTGTAGGCTGAATCAAGGTAATGCGCATCGGCATGATAAGTCTCAAACTCTTGCAAATAACCCCTGGCCATTGTCAGGCTATCCGTATTGTGGTTGTTTACGGCTATCAAACCCTTGAAAACCCTTTCTTCCTTCATCTGTTCTTCCGTTTTTGGAATGGCGATTTTATGATCGTGTGTCCTTTCGTGCGGAATATCACGGCTTCCCCCTTCGGGCATGTGACAACCTACGCAGCCATTTTTTTCTTCATTCCGTTTTTTCTCGGTCAAAGTACATGAATTCTCATTAGGGATGTGGCAATCAAGGCACACCTTATTATACGAATCCATTTGGGTGAACTTTGTGCTTATATGGGGATCGTGGCACGAAAGGCAATTGAATTGGTCATCCGAAGCCAGATAGCATTTGCTCTCTTTCATTCGTTCGGTGTGCGAGGCCATGATAAAATCCTCTTTTCCCCCTTCAAAAAGCGGCATGAACACATCCAGGATTTCAGTGAGTTTCATCCCGGGTTTGAAATCAAAAAAGTTTTTTCCGGGCTTTAAGACCATCGTCCCCTGAAGATGGCAACGGGCGCACAGGTCCATCTGTAATTCAGGGTTCAATTTGGCTGGGTTCACAATGCTGTAATCAATATATTTTGAAGTATCGATAAGTACTCCCGCCTTTTTGTATTTCACATGGAGTTCCCCCGGCCCATGGCAACGTTCACAATCGATCCCACGGGGAATGGAATTGTATTTGTTCTCCGAGCCCAACACAAAATCGGGAAAACCATTGTGGCAGCTCATACATTCAAGACCTATTTTTCTGCTAAAACGGGAGTTAAAGCCATCTTCAAATCCGGGGGGGAAATCCAGGATTGTGTCCTGTGTATAAAATGTAAACGGGATTTGATGCACATAGCCGTTCACTTCAAACAGATGGGAATTGGTATGATGGCCGGAACCTACGACAAACGAAACTTTTTCGATCCTTTCAAAAACCGTGTCCCCTTTTTTTATCCTGAATTCCTTCACCTTCAAGGTATCCTTGTCCCAGTAAGGATAATAGTTGAGGTTCCTGAATTTATCTTCCACCAAAGAGCCGGAATTTAAAATGGAAGAGCTTTTTGAACGGGTAGCGGAATCAAACGAAAGACCCATTCCTGTTTTAACAAAGGAATCGTAGATCAATGGATGGCACTCACGACAGACATTCATGCCCACGTATTTCACTGTATCGTTGTGGTTTAGATAATAGCCGGTATTCAATCCGGGGATATCTTCCTTTGACTGGCGCCCTGCACATCGCCACAAAGAAAACAACGACATGGCCAGCAACAATAATAGTATTCCGAAATTTATTTTCCTATGCACGGATCATTATTTTCTGCAAAGATAATTGAATGTGGATATTGTTGTGAAAAACGAATGATCGATTTCATAATAATGGAAAAATGTAATTTTCGGAATGGTGGAATGTACAGGCGCACAACTGTTGGCAAGTAGAGACGCACGGCCGTGCGTCTCTACGTACCCGTGGCCGTGCGTCTCTACGTACCCGTGGCCGTTCGTCCCTACATACCCGTGGCCGGGCGTCCCTACAGTCTCTACGTACCAGTAATCAATAAACAATTCTACGAATAACAATATTCCCTATCTTTGTGAGACAATAAATTCAAACGATCATCTAAAATATCATTATGAAAAACATTTCCCTTTTAATCAGTGCGATGCTTATTGCTTTTGTTTCCTTTGGGCAAATCAAACAAATCACAACAGATATTAACGGTAATACACCACGGCAAATTAACCCAACAAAGGGTATTGGGCTTGCCGGAGACCAGAAAGTTAGCAGCGGTTGGGTTTCTGTTGGGCCTTTTGGCGGAGACGTTTTGGATGTGGCCATTGACCCATTGAACACGAATACCCTATTTGCCGCCGGCGGCCAGCCATACATGAGCGAGGACGGTGGGGAAACATGGCAATTCATTGATACACTCTTCCAACTTTCACAAGCCGGGATACAAACCATGGAAGCCAATGCCAACGGGGTGATATTTGCCGGGGGCTTATTTACGACCAGTAAGGTTTTCAGGTCGTTGGACGGAGGTTATTCCTGGCAGAAAAAGGTTTTTTCCATTGGGAGATGGGTGAACGATATCGCTATTGACCCTTCTGACCCAAACAAAATCTATCTTGGTGTTTCGGGCGATCCCGGAGGGACAAACACTTTTTGCATGATAAAATCAGAAGATGGCGGTGATTCCTGGACTTCCATGGATCTGTCGGGCGGAATGCCCGCAGGATATGATGTGGTAAGCGTAACAGTTGACCCGGATGACCCGGACATTATTTTTGCCATTGGGCAACAAGGGATAAGCAATGGAAACATTGCAGCGACATTTGATGGGGGAGAAACCTGGAAAAACCGCACCTCAAACCTTCCCACAGCAAAACCTTACAATACAGTTGCCATTGCCGGTGGTATAGTTTATATGGGCGGAGGCCAATTGTTTGGCGGGAATGTAATGGGGCTGTACAAGAGCACGGATTATGGATTGACCTGGCAGAATATCTCAAGTTCTTTCCCGATTAAGGTCGTGAACACAATCCTGATCGACCCTGAAGACCCAGATCGGATTTATGTGGGAATTGAAGGCGATGGAGTATATTTCACAGAAGATGGTGGTGTTAATTGGGATTATGACGTGCAAGGTTCGGCAGTAAATGCATCAGTGCGGAGCCTCCAGTTTGAACCTGGGAACACGAATGTGATTTACGGCGGATTCTTAAGCTTGGGGGTTTGTAAAAGCACAGATGCGGGGAACAATTGGGACTTTGCCAATTATGGGATCGCTTCCCTGCTATTGAACGATATTGAAGTTTCTGCTGACAATAATACGGTACTGGCCTCCTTTGAAGCACAAAATTCGGGAGGTTGCTATTTAAGCAACGATGGCGGATTGACATGGGATGTGGTCACAGGTTTGCCGGCCACCCGCTACTCAAGCGTTACAATTGGTTTGGACGGGGATTTATATGCCTGGTCAAACGGCCCTTCAACCGTGGCACAGGAAGGTTTGTACAAATCAACGGACGGGGGCGAAAACTGGGAAAATATGGGACCCAATATCGGTGACCAATTTGAAACACAGGTTTTTTCCATTGCGGCATCCGAAACCGATCCCGATGTTTTGTTCATCGGAGGGAATAATTTTGGTGCCAACGGATGGGCTTCCATTATCTATAAAACCACCGATGGTGGTGAAAACTGGTTTGAATCGTACTCTGGTTTTGATTATGACAGTTTTCGATATTTGTTTATTACGCCAGGGACAAACAACGATGACATCTTTGCCACCTTCGGGAATATGTCGGGCGGCCCGGGCGGCGTGATGAAAAGCCCTGATGGCGGTCAATTGATTTGGATCGGGTTAAGTGGTGGGCTTCCATCCAACTTCAATTGGGCCGGTGCAATTGTTGCCGATCCCGTGAACACGGATGTTATGTACTGTGGAATTGGCGGACAAGGAAATGTACCGGGAAGTATCTATAAATCATTGAACGCAGGTGAGCAATGGGAAGCCACCGGCCTGAGCCTTGGCAACTGGACAAAAATCACCGACCTGCTCATAAACCCCTTGGACAACAATGTGATTTATGCAGCTACAACACAAAGCGGGGTAATGGTAACTGAAGATGCAGCCGAAAATTGGCAGGATGCCAACAAAAACCTTACGGCAAGCAATATCACGGGATTTTCAAAAACCTTTATGCAAAACGATACCCTGAAGTTCCTGGCCTCTACCTATACGAACAGTGCATTTGTTCATAATGCCCATTTGTCCTACACGGGCATTTCAAATCCATCACAAAATAATACCACCAACATTTTGGTTTATCCAAACCCGGCAAGTGGCATGATACACGTTAATTATGAATCAGCAGTATTTAGCCAATTGATTATATATGATGTATATGGAAAGAAAGTTTGGGAAGAAAGTGAGAGTGCTTTGTTGGTGACAACACCAACAAAAGGCAAACAGGATATCAATGTCAGCTCATGGCATCCGGGGATCTATTTTGCTGTTTTAAAGGACAAGGATAAGGTGAATGGGATGGGGAAATTCGTTGTGCAATAAGGGTTTTCTTGTTGGTGAAAACACCAACAAATGGCAAAGTTGTAAGTAGTTTCTCGTTGGTGAAAACACCAACAAGTTGGGTGGGGTGAATGGGTTATTTTTTATTCAAAGGTAAATCAATGCCCCGTTTATTCTTTTTATCACAAATATTAAAAGGCAAAAAACAGTTTTTACCATAATCCCAATTTATCTTTATTTTTGTCAAAAAAACAAGACAATGAGATTTGATGATGACCCAAAAATACCTGAGGGCGATTATATCCCCGGGATTTACAATTATTGTAACCGCTGGTGCGAACGCTGCATGTACACCGATAGGTGCATGACTTTCGAGATGGAGAAAGAAATTAAAATGGAAATCGAGAAAGAAAAGAAACGGGAAAAATCCATGGAAGAAAACAAGGATTTTTGGGACCAGGTGAACAAAACCATCGAAGAAGCTGCTGAGCTCATCGATGAAGAAATCCCGCTTGTAAAAGACGATTTTTCTTCATTTGACGACTGGGACGATGAAGATGCCCATGAGGCGATGAGGGAATATAAGGAAAAACATAAGAAAGCCAGAAACCAGCCTTTGTCAAAAGTAGCCCGGAAATATGAAAAAACCGTACATCAGTGGTTTAAGGACAGAAAGGAAACACTTAAGCAACACTATGATCCCGAGACAAAAGATTTTAACATAAGCTATACCGGGATTGCTGACGAAGCGGTATTGAAACAACTAACGGAATCGGTGGAAGTGATCCTTTGGTATGAATTTCAAATCGAGATAAAAACCCAAAGGGCGTTCAGCAGTTTGTTCGAAGAGAAGGAAGACCCTGGATTGTGGAAAGATTTCCCAAAGGATTCCGATGGTTCTGCCCGCGTGGCTTCCATGGGAATCGACAGCTCCATTGGTGCATGGAACTATCTCAACAACAAACTCACATCGGAAAAAGAAACCATCAAACCCATCATCAGGATGTTGCTATGGATGAAGATGGAAATTGAAAAGGAATTCCCAGGTGCAAAGGATTTTGTGTGGCCACCAAAATTGGACTGAGACAGTTTAATCTATTATCAGTTTCCCTGTTTGGGCGAATGATCCTTCCTTATATAATTTGAGCATATAAATCCCCGGGACAAGCTTCCCTTTTTTGATCTGGATTTGATTGCCCCTTGTTTCCCACTCCCCTGCCTTTTTGCCATAAATATCGTATAGGTATAATGTACAGGTTTGCTGGTTCGGGTTTTCAAATTCAAGTATTGATTGCCTTGTCATCGGATTTGGGACAATCTTCAATTGCTGTTGGTCAGCTCTATTGTTTTGGATGCCAAGGAGAAGGCTGTCACAATCCAAGGGATTGCCCCATTCTTCACCATCAACATTAAAATACAGCAAATGGCGAAAATCATTTCCGGGGAAATACCCGTAATCCCAAAAAGGGCCACCAATACCCTCAACAAAGTAAACATCACCATAACCCGGATTTTTTGATTTGACGATTATTTGATAAATACAATCATAGGGAGGATCGGAATACAATCCGTCCCATTTTCTTTTCAACATCTTTTCTGAATTGGTAAAATATTCCTGTGTATTATAGGAAAATGCACGTGTTCCGGTCTCAAATTCATCAACGATCATTTTCTCAGGGATTGTATCCAAATGCTCATACATTTGGAGAACATATACAATACCAATAGTATCATTATAGAGGCTGATTTCTGTAACCCCGTTTTCAATTGCTTCCTTTCTTCCACACCGTGAAGCTTGGTATTTCAACGAATCCCCATTGGCCGAAACCTTCTTGTCAATGATATTATAAATCATCAAGTCCCGTTGGTATGTGCCTGCTACCCAATCACTGTTAACTTGCTCAGTATGATATTCATCCCCAACATTCAAATCAAATATTTGCTCCTTTGTAAGGTTTTGTGTACCAATTGACGGGTTATCAAGGCCCCATAGTTCATACTCATGGCAGCCATCTTCCCACATACTGTCCCAAAGATCGGGAAATACTTTAAAATTCAAGGTCTGTACCAAACCGTGGTTTTCGCTCAACAACATATACATATCGTTCACGGGATGGACAACCGGTGTTCCATTGCTTCCCATGGCCTGAAAAGTTATCTTTTTTACCATATCGGTTATACCCAAAAAATCCATATTGACAATTTCCTCTACTGTTGCCAGGATATAATAACCGGTATAAAATTCATAGATTATCCATTGTTCCCCTTCACCTGCAAGTGTCCTTATGGTAATGGGCAAGCTGTCCATGTTGTAAAAAACATTGACGCCATCGGGCTCTACAAGCATTTTACACCCGATCCACGATGGGCCGTATTGTGTAAAACAATCAAACTCTTCTGTTTCGGCAATGGTAGGATAATTATAAAAAACGCTATTGTCACCTTCCACAACTACCGAATCAATTTGAATGGCTTTAACAAATTCCCCATCGGTAAAATAATGGATGGAATTGTTGTTAATACACTGGTAGTTTTGCGAAAATGCACCAATTGAAAGAATTAAGAAAAGGACGGAATACAGGATTGGCTTTTTCATATAATCGATTTTCAAGGTTAAGAAGCAAAGATAGTGATAATTGCTTATGAAAAAGACAGGGTTTTAATCAATTAGGTTGCAAGTACATTAAACCCCTTTTGTCTTTAGGTTCTCTACCGCAGCGATTATTTCCCTGGCGGCTTGTTCAATGTCCTGTTCATTTGTTCCCCTGCCCATTGAAAAACGGATAGTCCCCATGGCGTATTTACCGGGAACGTTCATGGCCCGCAACACAGAGGAAGCACCTGCACTATCGGTATGGCAAGCGGCACCGGCAGAAGCTGCCACCCCTTTCATTTCCAATAGCAAGCTGTTGGCTTCGATATTTGCGAACCCCAAACTCAATGTATTTGGTAATCGTTTTTCGGGATGACCGTTCACGTGTATGTCCTGAACTCCGGATTTCAACTTTTCAAAAAGCAAATCCCTCATTTCTTTGTAATGTGCTGCATTTTCTAACAAATCCCTGTCAGCAATTTCACAGGCTTTTCCCAGACCAACTATTTCAAGCACGTTTTCGGTCCCGGCACGCATGTTCATTTCATGGTCGGCACCATGGATCAGTTTTTCAAGTTTTGTCCCTTCCTTTATGTACAAGGCCCCGATCCCTTTTGGGGCATACAGTTTATGTCCGGCGACAGATAATAAATCAACACCCATTTCATGAACGTCCACAGGGATTTTGCCAATGGACTGTGCAGCATCGCAATGGAAAAGGATATTGTTTTCCTGGGCGATCTTGGAAATTTCCCCAATGGGCTGGATGCTCCCGGTTTCATTGTTTGCGTGCATGATGGAAATCAAAATGGTTTCGGGTTTGAGGGCATTTTTTACATCATCGGGGTTTACCCTTCCAAAACCATCCACGGGCAAACCGGTGATTTCAAATCCCTTCTTTTCAAGATATTTGCAAACCTCTATTACAGCAGGATGCTCGATGGAAGAAGTGATAATATGGTTTCCCAAATCCCTATTTGCAAATGCCGCCCCTTTGATCGCAAAATTGTTGGACTCGGTCCCTCCGCTCGTAAAAACAATTTCCCGGGGTTTGCAATGGAGCAAACCTGCGATTTGTTTTCGGGCTTTTGCAACTGCTTTGTTCGCTTCCATGCCATACACATGGTTGCTTGATGGGTTCCCAAAATGCCCGTAAAGGTATGGGAGCATGGCTTCTGCCACTTCTTTGTCGATGGGTGTGGTGGCATTGTAATCCAAATAGATGGGGTTCATGGGTTTAGTGTTTTTCGTTCTAAATACGATGATCGTTTTTGTTTGTCAATATTACAACCCAAATAGTGATGGGACAAACTCCTTCGCTGTTTCATCCCTGTGAGCTTTTATTGCTCATTTTAAAAACACCAATACCAATTCCGCATTTGCATTCGGGTCATCTTTATCGGTCCGTATCCGATGAACCAGAGACTGGTCACGATGGGCTAAACCTTTTAAATAAGCTTTGTCGTAATAAATCAATAAAATGGAGGCCACTGTTTGATAATCGTTTTTTTCGAGGGCTTCCAATGCGAGTTTCACGTTTTGGCCGCCAAGGCGTTTTTTTATACGTTCGGTCGCTTCACGGATAAGTCGGTGGTCGAATGTGGCATATTCCTTCACCAATCTTTTTTCACGGATATGTTTTGGGACTTCAAGAAAAACCACTGGGCTGGTCCTTATCGAATCATAAAGGGGCTCACACATCGAAACCGATCCGATCATCTTGCTTTCGTCTTCCAACCACAGGGTTTTTGAAAAATCCAGTTTCATCCATTCAACGGCCAGGTCATTTTCAAATTGCTCGCTCGTTGGTTGCTGTCCCTGTCCCATTGCACCATAGGCCGAACCTTTGTGATGGGCCAATTTTTCCAGGTCAATGACCTGTTGCCCCATTTCCCCCAATGACTTTAAAATATCTGTTTTCCCACTCCCTGTTTTTCCCCCAAGCACAATTATCCCAATCTGCTTTTCATAAAGCCCCCTGATATATCCCCGATAGGATTTATAGCCGCCCTTGAGCATGTGTACCTTTAGGCCTGCCATTTCAAAAAGCCAGCCCATACTCCCACTTCGCATCCCACCTCGCCAACAATGAACCAGGATTTCGCTATCGGGGGAAATTTGTTTTGCCTGTTTCACAAATCCCGACATCTTGGGGCCAACAATGTCAAGCCCTCTAAGGAGGGCTTCTTCTTTGCCGTTTTTTTTATATAGCGTGCCGACTATCTTTCGTTCTTCATTGGAAAACAAGGGAATATTTATGGCCCCGGGAATATGGCCTTGTTGAAATTCCGCAGGTGATCTCACATCCACGACGGGAACATTTTCAGCACTTTTCAGAAAGGTTTCCACATCTAAATAACCGGCCATCATTTGGGAAATATTTTTTGGTTCCAATACCATTTTAGTGGCTAAAATTGCTTTCGTATTTGCCATTCAACCATTAAAACAGCCATGGTGATTTTGGGTTCTTTTCTTTTATTGCTTTCCATTAATTTGCAGTAGGACATATTATTATTTCCACCCATCCACCATTTTGGTTTCTGGCATAAAAGATGTTACAAAATTAGGTTTTTATTCTTAACAAATTAGATAAAAAAATTACATTTGTCCCCCTTAAAAATACATTGATGACCCGATATTTTATACTTTTGTTTTCCCTGTTTCCCTTAAGCTTGTTATTGTCGCAAACAGTTTCTGTCATTGATATTTCAACTCAAAAACCCATCGAACATGTGGCCATTTATAACCTGGCTCAATCCAAGACCTCACTTACTACACCGGATGGAAAAGCCGATTTGTCCGAATTTGACAGTTCGGATGTTTTGTATTTCCAGCATACCTCCTATCAGGATTATGTGCTGCCGTACGATGAACTAAGCAAATTGGATTTTGTGGTGAAACTAACGCAAAGTAGCGTAGGCCTCAGCGAAGTGGTCATTGCGGCCAATAAATGGGAACAAAAACGGAGCGAGGTACCCAATAAAATCACGAGTATCCAGGCCAAGGAAATCGAGTTTTACAATCCGCAAACGGCAGCGGATGTTTTGGGGACATCCAACGAAGTTTTCATACAAAAAAGCCAGCTCGGCGGCGGGAGCCCTATGATCAGGGGTTTTGCGGCCAATTCCATTCTAATTGTCGTGGACGGTGTGCGTATGAACAATGCCATTTACAGAAGTGGGAATCTTCAGAATGTGATTGCGATCGACCCGAATGCCATCCAGACTTCGGAAGTGATTTTCGGGCCTGGCTCCATTATTTATGGCAGCGATGCCCTGGGTGGGGTGATGGATTTCCATACCAAAAGCATTCTCCTTTCAGGGGGCAAACCCCATTTGATCTCTGCAAATGCCCTGGGAAGGTACTCCTCGGCCAACAATGAATTAACGGGACATTTCGATTTTGGGTTTTCACAAAAAAACTGGGGGTCTTTTACTTCGGTTTCCTACAGTAAATTTGATGACTTGAAAATGGGGACGGTCGGGAACGAGGATTACCGGAGGCTGCATTATGTAGATCAGGTAAACGGAAAAGATTCGACTTTTACAAACGACAAACCCAATATCCAGAAATTTTCAGCATACAACCAATTGAATATCCTGCAAAAATTCAAATTCAAAATATCGAACAAACTCATGCTGGATTATGCGTTCCATTATTCCACCACTTCAGATGTGCCGCGTTATGACCGGCTTCTGCAATACAAGAACGACTCTACCCTGAAATATGCCAAATGGTATTACGGGCCTCAAAAATGGATGATGCACAACCTTGGCCTGGAGATGACAGACTCTAATTTGTTTTACAACAATGCCCGTCTGACCCTGGCATATCAAAATGCAGAAGAGAGCCGAAACGACCGGAAATTTGGAAAAACCAATTTGAGGAGCCGGACGGAAACCGTTGATATTTTCACCTTGAATTATGACCTTGACAAGCGTTTATCAAAAAAGAACACTTTGTTTTACGGGATCGAAAGCTTTTTTAACAAGGTGAACTCCACCGGGAAATCCACTGACATTTATACACAGGAAACTGAAAAGGTGGCTTCACGGTATCCCAATGGAGGGAGCGATTATTCAGGGGCAGCATTTTATGCCCACTTAAAATCAAGGTTATCGGAAAAGATCACCCTTCAGGCGGGGATGCGTTACAGCCATATTTGGCTCAACTCAAAATTCAACGACACAACTTTTTACAATTTCCCATATGATGCAATACAAATGAACACGGGTGCTATTACAGGTAGTGTTGGGATGGTATATAAGCCAAATGCTTCGTGGCAATTAAACACAAACATGAGTTCGGGTTTTCGGGCTCCGAATGTGGACGATATTGCAAAGATATTTGATTCGGAACCTGGGAACGTGATTGTCCCGAACGAGAATCTGAAGCCCGAATATGCCTACAACGCCGATCTCGGCATAATCAAGAATTTCAATGACAAAGCCAGCCTGGACATTACATTGTTTTATACTATCATCGATGATGTGATGGTACGCAGTGATTTTCGGGTAAACGGACAGGATTCCATTCTTTATGATGGGGAAATGAGCAAAGTTCAGGCTTTGGTGAATGCAGGGAAAGGTTGGGTTTATGGGGGGAGCTTCACCTTCCTGACCGATATTTCGGAACGATTTGGATTCCGCACCAACCTTACCTATATGAAAGGTGAAGACGACCAAAATGAACCACTTCGCCATGTTTCGCCCTTGTTTGGCAGTACTGGGGTTTCCTATACGGCCAATAAAACAAGGATAGAGGTTTATGCAAATTACAATGGGGAAATAAGCTATGAAAACCTGTCGGCCTCCGAACGAGACAAACCCTATATGTACGCCACGGATGCAAATGGAAACCCCTATTCCCCGGCATGGTTCACATTGAACCTAAAAGGTTTTTATCAAATCACCAGCAAGTTGCAAATCGACCTTGGCATCGAAAACATCCTTGATTACCGTTACCGTCCCTATTCATCGGGTATAGTTTCCCCGGGGAGGAATTTCATTGTTGCTTTGAGGGCTAATTTGTAAAAAAACCACTTTTCGAAAAATATGGCAGAATTCTGCCATATTTAATTCAAAAAAGAATATTAGTTTTGCGCATTGATTTTTTTGTTTGACACAAAACCCCAAACTACTTTGTTCTTATTTCCAAATCTTAAAGGACAACTCCAAAAGAACAGCTTATAGTATTCAGTTATTGACCGGGCATACATTCGCCAAACACAACCGGTATTGCAGAATGAATACGTTGACATATCCTTGTTGACAGGGACATGCTATGTATTTAGCAAATTATAAAATTATCACCAAAACATCAAGATTAACCAATTAAAACAAACTACCTATGAGACAAGTGACAAAATTGTTTTTATTTATCCTTACAGCGCCCTTAATTGCATTCTACGGATGCTCAATCGTAAAAGATGACTATCAGGGATTGGATGTAAATAACACTGACACCACATTAACTTTTGACAAAGATGGATTGGTCCAGTTCAAATTAAAAAAGCAAAACATTACCTATGAATATGAAGATGGAAATGAAAATCAATCAATAATTATAGTAGATACAACTTGGGTCCTTTTGGACATACAAAATCTTACCCCCATTGATATTAACGCCCTTGATTTCTGGATAATCGGATATTCCTCACCCAATAAA
>JAADJA010000106.1:710-17785 GCA_013151015.1 Chlorobiota bacterium | reverse complement strand
AACAAAGAAGAGGTCTTGCTGGTGCTAAACACTGATTTTATCGAAGCTTTTTATTTCGGGGAACACCATTTCGTGAATGCTGCAAAGTATTTTCCCAAGGACAAGTTCAAGGGCTTTTTGGAACAGGTTTACGATGGGGGCTTCAAGGTGCTGATCCGACACCAAAAATCATTTGTTTCGCAATACACGGCAAACACGCCCCATGGTTTTTATTCGGGGACGAAATCAATGATTTATGTTTTTGAAAAAGGCAGGCCCATAAAGCTCCCCGTAAAAAAAAACATGCTGGCCTATTTTTCCGGCCATAAAAAGGAAATCAACAAATTTCTGCGCAAGAATAAAATAAAGTACAAAAAAGCTACTGCAAATCAATTAAGCCAACTGTTTACATATTGTGACGATATTTCATCCAAATAGGTTTTTTTGGAAAGGGAAATCCCTGGTCCTGCTTCTCCTTTTGACTGTTCATCTCTATGGTCAGAAGGATGGGATTTTGCTTTCCAAAGATTATGATCAGTTGTCGTGGAACAACTTTGTGCAAAAAGTCGAAACCAACTTTGACGTCCGTTTCTTCTATAATCCCGATTCAATTCCCGCTATCGAAATCCATGTGAAAAACCCTCCGGAAAACCTTCGGAAAGTACTTTCACGGAACTTTGAAACCTATGACATAAAAGTATCGCTTGACCGAGATGGGAATTTTTTCCTCACAAAAGGGCAAGCAATGATCACTCAACTTCCCGACAACTTTTTTGAATATTCCTTTGTCAAAAAAGACGAAACCGATACGCTAAAAACATCGCCAAAAGCAGAAAACAATTTCCTGAAAACCAACAATTCCTATGTGGCGAAAACCCGTACCGTTGGGACGAAGAAAAAAGGGATGCTGAGTTCCCGTGCCGAAATCAGTGGCTATGTTATCGGCCTGAAGGATAGCTTGCCGATAATCGGTGCCACGGTTTATGTGGAAGATTTGGAAATAGGTGCGGCCACCAACGACAAAGGGCATTATGCACTTTCACTTCCCAAAGGCAAATACACCATGAGCGTCCGCAGTATCGGGTTTGAAGAGACAGAATTCAGGGTGCAGGTATTATCGGGCGGCCATCTTGATTTTTATTTGTCGAGCATGGTTTTCCTGATTGATGAGGTTGAAATCAGTGCGGAATCGCATCACAATGTGCGCGGTATGCAAATGGGTTTTGAAAAGCTGGCAATCAAGGACATCAAGGAAATCCCGGTGGTACTTGGCGAGAAGGATATCATCAAGATTGCTTTATTGCTCCCCGGCGTGCAACAGGTTGGGGAGGGTTCGTCCGGGTTTAATGTACGTGGAAGCCCCGCCGATCAAAACCTTTTTTACATGGGCAACATCCCGGTTTACAACACATCCCATCTGTTTGGCTTTTTCTCGGCATTCAATCCCGACGCCATCAGCGATTTTACTCTGTACAAAAGCAATATCCCGGCAAAATACGGAGGCAGGCTCTCTTCCATTTTCGACATAACACCCAAACAAGGGAAAAAGGAAAAATTTTCAGCACAAGGTGGAATTAGCCCAATCACTGCACGCTTGCTTGTTGAAGGGCCGGCAATTAAGGATAAACTAAATTATATGGTGGGCTTTCGTTCCACGTATTCCGATTGGGCACTTAAATTTGTGAAAGACCCCGATGTGAGAAACAGCAAGGCCAATTTTGGGGATGCCATCATCAATCTTTCCTATCAAATTGATAATAAGAACCAGTTGAAACTTCTGACCTATTACAGTTACGACAAAATCAGCCTGGCCAAAAAAGTTGACAATGAGTATAACAATGCCGGGGCTTCCATGTCGTGGAACCATGCGATCACGGGCAACCACGATTTCAACCTTAACTTCGCCTATGGCCAATACAATTTCAATGAAGATAATTATGAATATGATTTGGCGGCCTACAGCATGAACTATGAGCTCCGGCATTATGAGGCCGATTTGGATTTTTCGCTCACACGCTTTGAGAACCACAAAATCACCTATGGCCTCAATTCGGTTCTGTACAAAATTGACAATGGCAGCCAACTCCCGCTCAACGAGAATTCACAAATCATCCCTCTTGTCCTTGGTGAACAAAAGGGCACCGAGCTGGCCACCTATTTGGGCGATGAATGGAAAGTATTTCCAAAACTGACTGTTTACGGGGGATTGAGATATAATTACTATGCGTACCTCGGATCCAATTCAGTTTTTGAATATGGGGAAAACCTTCCAAAAAACCCGGATAATATCATCGACACACTGAAGTTTTCGAACAATCAAATAATCCAGGATTACAATGGCTTGGACCTTCGGCTTGCCGCCACCTATTTGATCAAGCCCGATTTTTCGGTGAAAATCAGCTACAATAACCTGCACCAATATATTTTTATGTTGTCGAACACGGTGGCACTCTCACCTACGGATAAATGGCAATTGGTGAACAACAACATAAAACCCATGAAGGGCAACCAGTTTTCACTCGGTTTTTATTCAAATCTGATAAACCCGGCACTTGAGGTTTCGGTTGAAGGCTATTACAAAAAGGTGAACAATCTGGTTGAATACAAGGACGGGGCAAATCTGGTGGTAAACGAACACCCTGAAATGGATGTCTTGCAGGGGAAACTTGGTTCTTATGGAATTGAACTGATGGTGAAAAAACCTTTTGGAAGATTGAACGGCTGGATAAATTACACCTACTCAAGTGCAAAGGTGTTGGTGGACAATAAAATAACCGGCGAGCAAAACAACTTTGGGAGGTCGTATCCGGCAAATTACGACAAGCCCCATTCGTTGAACCTGGTTGCCATTTATAAAATCGGCAAACGGGCAAGTTTTTCGGGCAATGTCGTTTATTCCACCGGGCGGCCCATTACCTATCCAACTGCAATCTATTACCAGGACGGACAAAAAATCCTGAACTATTCATTGCGGAACGAATACCGGATCCCCGATTATTTTCGGATTGATTTGGCTTTGAAGTTTGAAGGCAGCCTGAAACGGAAAAAGTTCCTGCACGGTTCCTGGATTTTCTCGGTGTATAATGTAACGGGAAGGAAAAATGCCTATTCCGTCTATTTTAAATCGGAAGATGGTGAAGTGCGTGGTTACAAGCTTTCCATTTTCGGAGCGCCTATTTTTTCGGTTACTTATGATTTTAAACTTGGAAATTATGCGGACTGATAGCTTAATAATAAAAACAGCAGGCAAATTTTAAACATATCAAATAGCGGAAAAAAGTTATATAGAACGGATATGATTTTTAAAAAATAGTAGGCAATTGGCAGTAAGCAATTTGCAAACTTAAAATGAATTTGATATTGGCAAATTATTTTTGATAACGGATTATGATTTTTTTAAAAATAGCAGGTAATATCTATTTGCAAACTGCCTACTGCAAATTTAACATTGAATTTATGTTGATTGATTATATTAATAAAATATTGAAAATTCCCCTGATACTAATGATACTGCTATTGGTATCGTGCGAGGAAAGATATACGCCCGAACTGAACGGCAACTACCAGAACGTCCTTGTGGTGGATGGCAAAATCACCAATGGTGCACCGCCCTATACTGTGAAATTATCTGTATCATCCAATGTGGAAGACCCGCAATATATTGCGCTTTCGGGTTATGAAGTGAAAATAATGGATAATGTTGGGAGCATTGAAATATTATCCGAGACGGAAGACGGGACATATATGACTTCGGAAAGTGGGATGCAGGGCGTAATGTAATCGGACGAAAATACAAAATCACGTTGAAATCACCGGAAGGTAAAACTTATAAATCCGGTTTTGAAGAAATCAAAAATCCAGTTGGAATTGAATCTGTTTATGCTGAGAATGAATATCAGGAGAGCGTGGAGCCTCCATATAATATCCCCGGTTACAAGTTTTATATTGATACGGAATTAGGGCAAAGCGATTCTACATGGATTTTATGGTCGCTGGATGAAACCTATCAATACGAATCCGATTACCTGGCTACTTATTATTATGATGGAGTCCTCCATGAATTCCCAAACACCGATTCGCTCAAAACTTGTTGGAAATCGGAAAAGGTCTATCCCTTTTTTGTGGAAAACACCCTTGGTTTTACCGAACCCCGTTTTGTGCAATACCCTTTTCATTTTGTAAGTACCGAAACCCGGAAATTATCAATCAGGTACAGCCTCATGGTGAACCAATACACGATAAACAAGGAAGCATTCACCTACTGGAACGGTGTGAAAACACAAAATGCAGGTGCGGGCGAATTATACTATACACAGCCCTATCAGCTAAAAGGGAATGTTTACAACACAGATGACGGGGAGGAATTGGTTTTAGGATATTTTATGGTGGCGGGCCTGGCCAAGGAAAGGATTTATAAAAACCGGCCGGACGAATCGGTGGAAATGCTATATCCAATCTGCGTGCTATCACAACCCGATTATGAAGACTATGGATGGATGTTCATTGGCGAACCTCCACCAAACACCCAATATGTTACCACGGATGGTTTTGGGAGAAATGCCCTGCCAAATCAACAATGTATCGACTGCCGGAAGAAAGGGGGTAAACTTGAAAGACCGGGATGGTGGGAAGATGAATAATGGAATAATTAATTTAGTGATTATAATACTCTTTAGAATTTGATAGTTATGAAAATGAGCAACAGGTTCTGTAAGTCATAAGTTAGGAAGTTATGGGTTGACTCAGGAAAACTTAACTATTGCCAATAATTGTGTTTTTTTAATGCTCGCAACACATAACTTATAACACATAACCAGAAAAGGTTTTTAGGTTTCCCTATGTTGTCAAATAATCTAATGCTTGTTTAATGAAAGGATCGTAAATGAGGAAAACCATTTTATATATTGCAATTTACCTGTTCGCAACCAGCTTTTCACTAGCCCAGGTTTCTCTTGATAACGAGAATTTGGGTTTTCTGGAAAACCTGGACGAACAGTTACAGTTTTTCACCGACAGGGATTTTTATTTGTCTGGGGAGGAAGTGTGGTTTACGGCTTATGTGGCCATTAACAATACTTATGGGGAACAAGAATTGAGCGAAGTAGCCTATGTTGAATGTTTTGACTTTGGGAAAAAGAAAATCTACAAAGGAAAATTTAAAATTAAGAATAACACTGCTAAAGGAAGCTTCCAAATTCCACCGGAAACGCTAAGCGGTAATTATTTCATAAGGGCTTACACACAATACCAAAGGAACTTCCCACCCGAGACTTTTTCCACAAAAACAATCAGTATTATCAACCCTGAATTCCCTTTGCCAAAACAGCAAGGAATTATTGATACGGTAAAAACCGGAATTGGGGATCCCGATTTTACGGGACAGGATTTCATGGACGAAATAAGAATCAAGCTTGGAACCGACAAAACTTCTTATGGAAACCGTGAAAGGGTGGAATTGAACATCCAGGTCCCTGACGTACAAATGGCCGGCTTATGTGTTTCGGTTATCAGGCAAGGGACACTCAGGCAACCGGAAGAAAATTCCGTGCCGGTTTCCAATGAAATCCCGGGGAAAGGATCGGAGGATGTTTTTTGGGTCCCTGAAACAAGGGGCGTAAATATCAGTGGTGTTGTTTCCGAAGAGAACTCTCGGCAAGGATTGGGAGGAACCAATGTTTATTTAACGGTCCTCGGCGGGAATCCCCAATTCCATATTGCCCAAACCAAAGAAAACGGGGAATTTGTTTTTTCATTGGGCCATATCCCACTCACGAATGAAATCTTCATTGGTGTGAAACCACAAAAAGACAAAGAGCTCCAGCTTTATGTGAACAATGATTTTTCCGATAAATTCGCCGTTCTGCCAAATATCCCGTTTTCCATTGACACAAGCGATCGGGGCCTTATTGAAGAAATGCTGGTCAATTATCAGTCACAAAAGGTTTTTGGCCCATCGGGAACAGAAACCCTAACGGCAACACACTCGCTCAATAGAATTTTCAACCAGCCCGATATTTCGGTACAGCTTTCTGATTTCATTGACCTGAAGGACATGAAAACCGTTTTTTTTGAGTTGATCCCCACGGTTTTCATTAGGAATAAAAATGGCGGAAAATCAATATATGTTGCAAATCCGGCAACCGAATGGGTTTTTGAAAATGAACTGCTTTTGCTCGATTATGTTCCCGTGTTCGATTTGGATGCCATCCTGGCAATACCAACGGAGAGGATAGATCAGGTTTACGCAATGAACAATACCTGGTATTTGGGCGACAATACCTTGAGAAACGTTGTAATGATAAACTCCAAAGGCCAGGATTTTGCTGGCTACGATTTCCCAAATGGATCTATATTCATCGATTATCAAACCCTGGCGCCCGAAACAAATTTCAAATCACCCAACTATGAAAACCAGCAGGGAAAGCCCAGCCCCATCCCCGATTTCAGGACCTTGCTTTACTGGAACCCAGAATTGAAAATCGCAAAAGGGGATACAACATTACGTTTTTATACTTCGGACAACAAGGGCAATTATGAAATAATAGTAAGGGGGATTACCAAAAATGGGGAAAGCTGTTTTGGGAGGGGAAGCATTCATGTTCAATAAAACCGATTCAACACCCTTTTTCCCCTGTTTGTCCACCCAAAGCAAATCGTGCCTTTCTGTTTAAACTGGATTCGGTTCATATCAATCAATCGGGAAATAAAGCCCCAATTATTCCATACCACAAAAATAACCGCAGAACCTTTTTTATTTACTTTGCAATAAATTTCCAAAGATGATAATCGCAAACAAGCGGCTTCCCGAACAGGCCAAAGATAAACTCAAAGGTTTTGGCGATGTGCTTTTCCTTGAAACGGAAGGCATAACCTACAATGCCATTTCAGGGCATCCCGATATTTTTTTCTGTACAGGAAATAATAAATTAATTGTAGCTCCCAACCTCCCGGAAAAGTTTAAAGTGGAATTAATGAATCGTTCACTGGACTTTGTTTTTGGGAAAAAGCCTGTTGGTGTAAAATATCCTGAAACTGCTTTTTACAATGCAGTCGTTACAGATAATTATCTGATCCATAATTTGAAATATACCGATACCGCAATCCTGGAATCTTCCGAAAACCTGAAAATGATAAATGTGAAGCAGGCTTATACAAGATGTAATTTGCTTTCGTTACCGGGAGATAGATTTATTACCTCCGACAGGGGAATTGAAAAAGCCTTAATAAATGAAGGATTGGAAATCCTTTATGTTTCGCCCAGGGATGTTCTCCTCCCCGGATTTGAACATGGTTTTTTTGGCGGGGCTTGTGGTGTTTTTGAAAACAAACTGCTATTGATCGGTAGCCTCGAACATTTTAATGATGGCGAAAAAATCCGACAGTTTCTTGCAAAAGCCAAAATGGAAATTATTGAATTGTATGATGGGCCTTTGGTTGATGGGGGAAGCATACTGACCTGTTGGGTCGATGAAGGACAATGCGATGGAGACCCGACAGCGTCGAAAAAGAACTGACGATGAAATGTCTGGTGAAGGCTCGGTAGTGTGAAAAAGACAAAAGCGCAGGATTGCCTCAACCTTATCGGATTACCACCTCACGAGCCTGCTTCGACCAAAAGATTCGCCAATAATTCATGAAAGTTGAAAATTTTCTCTTTGTCGAAATGCTTGAAGTTTTAAACTTCAAGCGGCCAAAAGGAGTATTTTGGATTACTAAGTTAGGTACATTAACAAAAGAGGATATAAATTTTTCAGCTAAAGCAGCCTTCATTTTTCTTAATTTCGCCGCAAAATCATAAATCGAAAATACTATGCTACGTTCACATACTTGCGGCGAATTGAATATCAGTAACAAAGGCCTTGAAGTTACACTTACCGGTTGGGTACAAAAATCAAGGGACCTTGGCGGAATGACTTTCATCGACCTGCGCGACCGTTACGGGATTACCCAACTTGTTTTTAATATGGAAACCGATGCGGGGCTTTGTGGGAAAGCAAGGAAACTGGGACGGGAGTTTGTAATTAAAGTTACCGGGAAAGTGGCTGAAAGGAGCAACAAAAACCCAAAAATGCCAACGGGTGATATTGAAATAATCGCCGAAAGTTTTGATATTTTGAACGAATCGAAAACACCCCCGTTTACCATTGAGGACAAAACCGATGGTGGCGACGAACTGCGCATGAAATACCGTTACCTCGATTTGCGCCGTAACCCGGTGAAAGAGAACCTGGCATTGCGTCATAAAATATCCATCGAAACCCGTAAATACCTTGATGGTGAACAGTTTTTTGAAATTGAAACCCCTTTCCTGATCAAATCCACACCAGAAGGTGCGCGCGATTTCGTGGTTCCTTCAAGGATGCACAGTGGGCAGTTTTATGCTTTGCCGCAATCGCCCCAAACGTTCAAGCAATTGTTGATGGTTGCGGGATACGACCGTTATTTCCAACTGGTTCGCTGTTTCAGGGACGAAGATTTGCGTGCCGACCGTCAACCGGAATTTACCCAGATCGATTGTGAAATGTCATTTGTAACACAGGAAGATATTTTGAACACCTTTGAAAACCTGGCAAAACACCTTTTCAAGACGGTAAAAGGAATTGATATTGAAGAATTCCCAAGGATTTCGTATGATGATGCCATGCGTTTGTATGGTTCCGATAAACCGGATATCCGTTTCGGGATGGAGTTTGTAGAGTTGAACGATTTGGCAAAGGAGAAAGGTTTTGCAGTGTTCGACAATGCGGAATTGGTTGTTGGGATCAACGCCCCGGGATGTGGGAACTATTCCCGTAAACAATTGGACAAGCTCACCGATTTTGTACGGAAACCGCAAATTGGTGCACAAGGACTTGTTTATGTAAAATTTAATGAGGATGGCACGTTCAAATCTTCCGTGGATAAGTTTTTTGATCAGGAAGCACTGAAAACATGGGCGGAAAAATTTGATGCAAAACCAGGCGACCTGATATTGATCCTTGCCGGGGCAACCGACAAAACCCGTAAAGCCCTCAATGAGTTGCGCCTTGAAATGGGCAACCGCCTTGAGCTAAGGAGCAAGGATATTTTCAAACCACTTTGGGTCGTTGACTTTCCATTGTTGGAGTGGGACGAAGACTCGGAACGCTGGCATGCCATGCACCACCCGTTTACATCGCCCAAACCGGACGATATGGGATATATGGAAACCGACCCCGGGAAAGTGAGGGCCAATGCCTACGATATGGTCATCAACGGGGTTGAGATTGGTGGGGGCTCCATCCGTATCCATAATAAGGATTTGCAAAAAAGGATGTTCACACTGCTTGGTTTTTCAGATGAGGAGGCCCAGGAGCAATTTGGGTTCCTGATGAATGCCTTTGAATATGGCGCCCCGCCCCACGGTGGAATCGCTCTTGGCTTCGACAGGTTGGTTGCCTTGTTTGGTGGTTCCGATTCCATCCGCGATTACATTGCGTTCCCGAAAAACAACGCAGGGCGCGATGTGATGATCGATTCCCCTTCCGGGATTTCGCAGGAACAGTTGGATGAGTTGAAATTAAAAATTGTGGAATAGGATACCGTTTCAAATGGAATTTGGATGCAAATAACATAAATCAGCAATCCAATTTATTAAAGCAGGTTTACAGCTTTTGATATTTCGCTTTTCACTATTTGCCAAGTAATTGATTTGTCCAAAACCAAAGGCTCGGCATCATCTTCTGCATCTGCAAACCAGGTAAGGCTTTTAATTACATGAAACAATGTTGAATGTTGGTATTTCTGTTTGTGTAAATCCAACATTTCAGATAGGGTAAAGCGTTGCAACAAATAAAAAAGGTCATAGAAATCTTTTTTCTTTCCCCTTCCCGTAATTGCGTCTAATTTCATAGGGGCGATATCTTCCAATGACAGTAAGCGAATATCATCTTCTTTAATGATTCTTTGGAAAGGGTAATTGAATTTTATCAAATCCACCCTGATACCCTCTACTTCTGCCAATAAAGTATTGTTGGTTTTAATCAAGGGTTCGATTGTATTAAAGTCTGAGGATAGATATGTCAGTATTTCATCCGGATTAAAATCTTCAAGGGTAAAAAGGTCAATATCAACAGAAACCCGGTGTCCGAGGTGCATTGCAAGAGCCGTACCTCCGACCAGATAAAACTTATCGAGGTAAGGTTTAAGTTGGAGTTTTCTCAATAATCCCAATGTAGCCGGTTCGACTGCCTGATATTGTAACATCTGAATTTATTTAAGGGGATATCAAAATAAACACTGCAAAATTGCAAAGTCCTTTTATCCAAATACCTCAATTTAACGATTATTTCTTTTATCCTTGGTTTTCCATAAAAGCCCAAAATACTTTTGAAGTTTTCCCATTTGCCTTTCATCAGAACCCGTTCAACAACAAATGGGGCATTTTTCCCCCAATCGATTTTTTCAAAATCAACATCCCAGAAAAGGCTTTTTGAAAGATGGGTCTTTAAATCGGGCATAGAAAATCAATTGAATTACAAAACTAATGATTAATTTTGTTATTTGAATATAGACTTAATTGTTTTCAAATAACCACAAAGAATAATCCATTATTTTCTGACCGCCTCCGTACACTTTTCAATAATTTTGAACACATAGTTTTATTTTCAAATAATTAGTATTTGCCCTAAACCACTGATGTTCAGGCACAAATTCTCAATGGCATAAATGATGATTCTTGCCTTGATATTTTAATAATACTATGATTCAATTAAGCAATATCCATAAATCATATTCAACCGGCCATAATAGCCTTCATGTTCTTAAAGGTATTGATCTTGAAATCAGTAAAGGAGAGTTGGTTTCGATTATGGGTTCTTCGGGATCGGGGAAATCCACATTGTTGAACATCATCGGGATACTTGATAATTATGACGTTGGCAAATTTGTATTGAACGGGGAAACCATTGGCAAAATGAGTGAGGCCAAAGCGGCCTGGTACCGGAATAAACTAATTGGTTTTGTATTCCAGTCCTTTAATTTGATTTCCTTTAAAAATGCGGTCGAAAATGTTGCATTGCCCCTTTATTACCAGAAAGTAAGCAGGAAGAAAAGGAATATGATCGCCATGGAATACCTGGAAAGATTGGGATTGGCAGAATGGGCGCATCATCTGCCCAATGAATTGTCCGGCGGACAAAAACAACGCCTGGCAATTGCAAGGGCATTGATTTCAAAGCCTAAAGTAATCCTTGCCGATGAACCAACGGGGGCATTGGATTCAAAAACATCCATGGAAATGATGCAGCTATTCAAAGAAATCAATGAGGAAGGGATAACCATCCTTATTGTGACACACGAAAGCGATATAGCGGCAAAAACCGACCGGATAATCCGATTGAAAGATGGATTGATTGATTCCATCATCTCAAACGGTGAGCGGAAAAAATGGTTAAGTGAACAAGTGATGGCCTGACAAACCTTCCAGCGTTTGAAAAACCTGGAAGCGTTGGAGTGTCGAAGCTGAAGTAAAACAAACAACAAATAAAAAAACAAACAACAATCAATGTTCGATTTAGATAAATGGCAGGAAATATTCAGTACCATCAGCAAAAACAAGTTGAGGACATTCTTGACAGGTTTTAGTGTTGCATGGGGGATTTTCATGCTCATTGTTTTGTTGGGTTCCGGTTATGGACTGGAAAATGGCGTAAGGGTGGAGTTTGAAGATGATGCCACAAATACACTATGGGTAAACCAGGGTGTGACAAGCATGGCCTATAAGGGATACAAGCCGGGACGGTTTATCCGGTTCACGAACGATGATTATGACAATACGAAAAAAATTAAAGATGTCGAGTATATTTCGGGAAGGTTTACCATTTGGGAAAACAATACCCTTTCTTACAAAAATGAATTTGGGAGTTTCGATATTTTTTGTACCCATCCCGCTTATGGAAAAGTTGAGAGCCTGAACCCTTTCAAAGGAAGGTTTTTGAATGCAGTGGACATTGCGGAAAACAGAAAAGTGGCTTCCATTGGAAAACTTGTGGACGAAGCCCTTTTTAAAGGCGAAGACCCTCTTGGAAAGTACATTAGAGTGGCAGGGATCCCTTTTGAAGTTGTGGGTGTATTTGAGGATCCGGGAGGCGACCGCGATATGTCGAGGATTTACATACCGATTTCAACGGCGCAAATGGTATTCAACCGCGGCAACCGTCTGGGGACAATGTCAATGACAATTGGGGATGCCTCCGTGGAAAGAAGCAAGGAAATGGAAGAAGAAATACGGAACGAACTAGCCCAAAAACATCACTTCAACCCCGAGGACAAGCGGGCAATCCATATTTGGAATAACATGGAACAATATACGCAGTTCATGACTTTGTTTGCGAATATCCGGCTTTTCATCTGGGTCATCGGGATTGGCACCATCATAGCGGGAATTGTCGGGGTGAGCAATATTATGATGATCGTTGTGAAAGAACGGACAAAAGAGATTGGGATAAGGAAGTCAATGGGCGCGACACCAGGATCGATTATCAGCCTGATTTTACAGGAATCTATTTTAATAACGGCATTTGCCGGATATATTGGTTTAGTCCTCGGTGTGGGTTTGCTTGAGGTGGTTTCAAAAAACCTACCCGAAACAGATTATTTTTCCAACCCGGAAGTGAATATATCCGTGGCATTATTGGCAACATTGGTTTTGGTAGTTGCCGGGGCATTGGCGGGTTTTGTCCCGGCCCGGAAAGCGGCATCGGTTAAACCTGTGGTTGCATTGAGGGATGAATAGGTCAGGCCTTCCAGCGTTTGCAGGAAAGACCTTCCAGCATTCGCAGAACCTGGAAGAGTCAAGCAATGATCAAGAAATAAACAACGAATGATAATATTTGACATAGACAAATGGCATGAAATCTATTTCGCCTTGAGGAAAAACCCCTGGCGCACTTTCTTCACTGCCTTTGGTGTGTTTTGGGGTATTTTCATGTTGATAATCATGATGGGCGCCGGTGAGGGTTTGTACAATGGCGCTTCACAAGATTTGGGCGATATGTCAACAAATAGTGTTTTTATGTGGACACAGAGGACTACCATGCCTTACAAAGGATTTCCCAGGGGAAGGTTTTACCAGTTCAACAATGACGATACGCAAGCCATAAAAGATAATATTGCAGAACTTGAATACATTGCGCCCCGTTTGCAAGGCTGGAGCGGTGAAGGGACAAACAATGTGGTGAGGGGGGAAAGGACCGGGGGCTTTCAAATCCAGGGCGATTATCCCGAAATCAATATTATTGACCCGGTGAATATTACCCGGGGAAGGTTTATCAACTACAATGATATTAACGAGAAAAGGAAAGTTGCCGTGATCGGGATACGGATTTTTGATGAAATGTTCAATCCCGATGAAAACCCGATTGGTGAATATATCCAGATACAAGGGGTGTATTTCAAAGTTGTCGGGATGTTTGAATCAAAAAAGGGAAACCAGCAGGCTACCCAGGAAAACCAGGCAATATTCATCCCTTTTACCACGCTTCAGAAAGTGTATAATTATGGTAACAGGGTAGGATGGTATTCCATGACAGCTAAAAAGGATGTGCCGGTTTCGGTACTGGAAGAAAAAGCCAAAGAATTGCTCCGAAAACGTCACAGCATCCATCCCGACGACAAAAGGGCCGTAGGTTCGTTTAACATGGAAAAGCAATGGAACAAAATGACAAACCTTTTTAAAGGTATCCGGGGATTGGTTTGGATTGTTGGATTGGGAACCTTGTTGGCCGGGGTAATTGGCATCAGCAATATCATGCTTATTGTTGTAAAGGAACGGACAAAAGAGATCGGTATCCAAAGGGCAATTGGCGCGCCACCCAAGATAATTATTACGCAAATTATTGTCGAGTCGGTAATCTTAACGGGTTTTGCCGGATATTTCGGATTGGCACTCGGGGTTGGCTTCCTCGAGCTTATTAATTATGTATTGACTTCCTCGGGAGGGAATTCAAATATGTTTGCCAACCCTGAAGTGGATTTTGGAAGTGCCATGTGGGCCTTGGGCGCTTTGGTGGTTTCGGGCATGTTTGCGGGCTTGATCCCGGCGTGGCGTGCAGTGAGCATTAAACCCATTGATGCCTTGAGGGATGAATAGGCCGAGACCTTCCAGCGTTCGCAGAACCTGGAAGCGTCGGGGCAGGAACTGGAAGCATTGGAATAGCTAATGAATAAACAATATTTAAAAACACATAAAACACAAGATTACGAATGAAGACATTTTTCAAAATTTTAATTCTGGTCATCGTCCTTGGGATATTTGGATATACTATTTATTTCCTTTATGGAAAATCGAAAGAAAAACCCGTGGTTTATGAAACGGCAAGTCCTGAAGTAACCAATATCGTGAAGAAAACCGTTGCAACGGGAAAAGTTGTCCCCCGTAAGGAAATCGAGATCAAGCCCAAAGTATCGGGGATTATCGAGGAACTTTATGTGGAAGAGGGCAATATGATCAAAAAAGGAGAACTTATTGCCAAGGTGGCCATCATCCCCAATATGGTGAACCTGAACAATGCCGAATCGAGGGTGAACCGGGCAAAAATCAACCTCTCGAACGCAAAAATAAATTATGACCGACTGAAGGAATTGTTGGATCAGAATGTGATTCCCAAAACCGATTTTGAAGCTGTGGAGCTGGAATATAAAAATGCAAAAGAAGAACTGGAATCCGCAGAGAACAATTTGCAATTAATAAAAAAGGGCCAGACCAAAAATACAGGATCGGTAACCAATACACTTATCCGGTCAACGATCAACGGGATGGTTTTGGATATCCCTGTCGAAATCGGAAATTCGGTTATCGAAAGTAATACCTTTAACGATGGGACAACCGTTGCAATAATCGCCGATATGGGCGAAATGGTTTTTGAAGGGAAAGTGGATGAAAGCGAAGTGGGGAAAATCCATGAAGGGATGGACTTGATTTTGACAATAGGTGCCATAAATGATGTGAATTTCCATGCGCAACTCGAACATATTTCACCAAAAGGGGTGGAGGAAAATGGAGCCATACAGTTTGAAATAAAGGCTGCCGTTGATTTGATCGATAGTATCTTTATCCGGGCCGGTTACAGTGCAAACGCCGACATTGTTCTCGACAGAAGGGACAGCGTATTGACAGTGAGCGAAAGCCTAATCAATTTTGAAAATGATTCTGCCTTTGTGGAAATTGAAACCGGTGACCAGGTTTTTGAAAAACGCTATATTGAAACCGGATTATCGGACGGGATAAACATTGAGGTGCTTTCGGGGATTGATGAGGATGATAAGATCAAGAAATTGAACTAATACATAAACCCAAACAACCAATGGGGGATTTTTGTATTATTCATTTTCTGAAATAGTTTTCCGTGCTTTCCTTTACGCTCCTGAAAAGCATTTCCTTTTGCTCTGTTGTGAGTTTCTTAATTTTCGGTGTTATACCAACTGAAGATACGGAAACAGTCCTGTTCCAGTCATCTTCCGTTAAGTTGTTACGGTTCAGGTTTTCGATGACCATGATGTAAAAGGCCGAAATGTAATCCGTAAAATCTTCGATGGGGTAGGGCGCTAATTTTCTGGAGAGGGAGTCTTCCCCGATTTGTGAATCAGAATCTATTCTAATACCAAGGGTTTCGTAATTGGGGATCCTGATTTCTTCATTTGTTGAATCAATTTCGTATGTGTCGAATAATTGTATGGGGAAATTCCCAATAATCCCACCGTCAACCATCAAATCCAAATCATTGTTTTCGTTTTGTTCGGAATATGTTCTTCCGATATTGTCAACGAATACAGCCTGAAAGTAGAGAGGTATTGACATGGAAATCCGAACAGCATCTTTTACCTTCATCTTCGGATAGGTTTCATGGGATAAAAATATGAGTTGCTGCTTGTTCAAGCAGGTTGCGGTAACATATAAATCCCGATACCCTTTTTGATGGAGTTCCCTGAAAGTTGTTTCAGTATCTCCTGTTTTATTTTCAATTAAGACCCCTATCCATTCCTTGAATTTTTCGCCCCGATACCAGCCATAATTATTTTTTGTCCGGGAAATCCCACCAAAGAAAATGTACTTTCCATCATTAAAATCCTCAAAACCTGTTTCTGAAATAATGGAGTCCATTTCAGAAGAAGAATACCCCAGCACAAACAACAATGAGCTGATCGCTCCCGCAGAAGTACCACCAACCTTCTCAATATTTTTAGAAACCCCGTTTTCCTCCAAAGCCTGAATTGCTCCGGCATAGGCAATCCCACGAATGCCGGCACCTTCAAAAACAAGGTTTTTGATTTCCTTCGTTTGGGAATAACTAATGGTTGTTATCAGGAGAAGTTGCAATATGACAAAAGGCATATATTTCATGCACACAGCTTAGCGATAGTATTCAAAATTTCAACACTACAAATATAAGCTTTTAGGTTCTAAATATGATAGAGGGAAATAAAATGGTTTAAAACAAAAAGTTTAAAAGAGGAGTTGTAAACACATTTTAAAAACGCACGAATAAAATAACGCACGAAATACCTGACGCACGTTTGATTTATTTATATCTTTGCGGAAAATATAAAGTGATGAAAGATATTATCTCTATAACACCCAGTACAGGTGGAGCGGTTGCGCCAACAGATATTGTCGGTCGTAACAAAGAAATTGATTTGTTCTGGAGCAAACTTGAAAAACAAGGTATAGCCCTTTTTGCAGAAAGACGATTTGGTAAAAGCTCAATCTTAAGAAAGATGGAGGCTGATGGAAAAGAAGGGTTTATCTCAATATATAAACCCGTTGAGGGTATCGCTTCACCGGAAAATTTAGCAACAGTATTGCTTGACAGGGTTAAGGAGATGAATCTGATAGATGAGGGGATGTTCAAGAAGATAGAACTTTTTTACAACAAAGCTACCGAAGTAGTTGAAGAAGTGCATGGGGTAAAACTGAAAAAACTGGAATACACCTGGCAAAAACAGTTGTTCTATCTCTTTAAAAAACTGGTCGAGAAGCATAAGGACAAAAAGATTGTAATAATTCTTGATGAGTTTTCGATTTTCCTGGATAAGTTAAACAATGATGAGGCATCAATTATCATAGGTTTTCTTAGAAA
>JAADJA010000106.1:0-637 GCA_013151015.1 Chlorobiota bacterium | reverse complement strand
TAGACAAAATCAAGAATGAAGGGCATAATATAGGAGACCCGTTAAACCAAATGTACAAACACGAACTTCAGCCATTCACCAATGAAAATGCCAAATATTTTGGAAAGTGCCTTAACCGTGGGTGTGAGTTAAATATGACCGATGAACTAATTGAGCAGATTTGTATAAAATCCAATAATATACCTTATTTCATTGATATCGTTTTTGATAAAATATCAAGATCAAAAAATACAAAACAAAAAGCAATTGATGAAGCATTTGAAGAAATACTGGATGACACTAAAGGCAAAACAAGCATCAAACATTTTTATGACAGGATTGAAAAGTTTTACCCAAAGTTTAAAATATCCGTCATTATCCTGAACTTCATAAGTAAATCTACTGAAGCAGTTACAGAAGCGGAAATTGCCAATAACGTACTTGCATTTACAACGGAGACCGATCGAATTGAAATCAATAATGAAATTGAAAGGCTCAAAAATGATGGTTATCTTTTACGCACTATCAAGGAAGGAGATAGGGCATATAATTTTAAATTCTCCATATTAAAATCATGGTGGAAAAGAAATAAAGCATTTTAAAACAAATAAAATGATCAACTCACTCTTATCATTCGGGGCAAAAAGCGTCAAGCCCG
>JAADJA010000162.1 GCA_013151015.1 Chlorobiota bacterium | reverse complement strand
CAGTTTGTTGTAATAATCTGCAGAAACAGTTACCATATGGCTTGTTGTCCCCCGGTCATTGACGCTTACCTCAAATAGTGTATCTGAAATCTTTTTGACTTTTATTTTTTCCATAATGTTGAAGATTAAGATTTAAAATATAGTTCTTTGTCCATCTCCACTATTTCAATTGTGAATTGAATGTTAAGGTTTTCCTGAAAATGATTTTTAAGCATTTTCAAAATTTCGTTTCCAATTCCTTGCTTTATTACTGGAGTCCGGCCCTGGAATATACGGATTTCAAGATGGACAAAAGCATTGGGTTTATCCCCTTCGCCAATAAAAAAATCGGTGAGTTTGATTGCCCGGCTTTTGCAATTAATTGGGTCGATGCCCGCCTTATTAGATAAAAGGCTATGGATTTCCGAAAACAACGGATTGAAGTTTCTTCCCTTTTTAATGTTGTCTGTATATTGCAAAATTATATGTGGCATGGCTTATTGATTTGTTGTTATGATAAATGGGATCCTTGGTTTTAAATACTGGTCAACTTCGGGTGATTGCTGGATTTTCCTCACAACGTCCATTCCACTTATCACTTTCCCAAAAGCGGCAAAACCCTGTCCATCGGAATTACGCATCCCGCCATAATCGAGCAAAGGTTGGTCGCCAATGCAAATGAAGAATTCCCCGGTTGCTGTTCCCGGGCCGTATCTTGCCATCGAGATTACACCGTCCTTGTGGATTATCCCTGTTTGTTGGGTGGTTTCGTGTGCTATGGGCGGAAGTGCCTGTGGGTGGTCGTCTTCGAACAGGCCGCCTTGTATGACCTCTATCTTCACCTTACTGTCCGGTTGGTTGTCCAATGTCACGACCCGGTAAAATGTAGCTCCTTTAAAACGGTCTTCTTCTATGTATTTTAGAAAGTTGGCAACGGTTATTGGCGCTTTTTCGGGATAAAGTTCCAGGGTAATATTGCCCAAATCCGTCTGAATGACCACCACCGGTTTTTTCTTTCCGCAAGACCACAAAAGAATTATTGTAGCAAGAACTGTCAATATTGTTATACGTTGCATATTCTTTTGAATTATAATTCCAACACAATTTGTAGCATAAGCTTCCTTTTCATCTACTTTCAATACATTCAGTTGTTTAATATTTTATTGATTTCAATAAGGTAATCCCGGTTTTCGCTCATTCCGTTATGTCCCTGCCCTTTTAAAACTATGAGGCGGTCAGTATTTTTCATCAGTCCTTTCAATTTTAGGGAGGATTTAAAATGAACAACCTCATCCCGATCTCCATGGAAGATGATAACAGGCATTTTGCATTCCCGGATAAACTTATTCGTTTCAAATTTATATTTTAGCGCAAAAGAAGGAATAACAGGGAAGTAATGTTTCATCAGATCGGTGAGGTTAAAATAGGGCGCCTGAAGGATCAACAGTTTTGGATGGTTTGTGGAAGCAAGTTTTGCTGCCGGCCCGGTTCCTATGGAATAACCCAAAACAACGATGTTGTTTTCATCATAGGTGTTTTTAAGAATATCGTACACCTTTTGAATGTCGCTGTACAGTTGGCCTTCGCTGCTGATTTTTCCCTCGCTTTTGCCATATCCCCGGTAATCAAGCATAAACAGATCGTAATCGAGATCGGTATAGGTGTTGGCAATTTCTCCCCAGGATTTCAAGGAACCGGCATTGCCGTGCAGGTAAAAAACAAGCCCTTTTGAAGAATCGGCTTTGAACAAAATCCCGTGCAGCATCACATTGTCATCCATCTTGAAATCCATTTCGATGAAATTCTGACTGAATGCAAATTCATAATCTTTGTCCAGTTTTTCGGGAAAGAAAATCATTTTTTCCTGGCCAAAATAGAGTAGCAGGTACCCGGCAAGTAAAACAGTGAGAAGGATGGATAGTATTGTCACGATTCGTTTTTTCATTAATCAATTCAAATAATCATCTTTCTTAACCAAAAAGTAAAAATCGTTCTCAATAGGGAGGTAGCCGTAATCATAACAGAAAATGTATGTTTTCCCGGCCTTTGTGGTATAGGTGCTTGTGTGGTAATCGAAGTGCAGCCCTTTTTCGTTCAGTTTGTTGCGGTGGACCTTTGCCTTTCCTTTTGGATTGAGTTCTTGCAAAACCCTCCTGTTTTTCCGGAGGATATTGTTCACATTGCGTACATAGATATTTGAATCCCTTTTCTCACGGTTGTTGTATGTGTTGCGACATTGGTCGGAACAAAATTTTTTGTCCACCCGACCGGATATTTCGTAACCACATTCAAGGCATTTTTTGGCTTTCATCGGTTTGTGTTTTAAAACTTGCAAGCAAATATAAGGGTTTTTGGTTTAAAAATATTAGATGTGCAGTTTTAATAACACCGTGACAACCGATTTTCATTCCCGGCTGTCTCAATTACGGATCAATTCACTATTTATTTAATTTTAAATACAACATTTCGATGAAAACAATTTCAACTCTTCTTTTATCGCTTTTAATGAGTGCGTTTTTAATGGCACAGGATTACACCAAGATGCCCGGTTCCGAAGCTTGTTATTACGGGAAATCGCACAAGGATTTCACTTCTTCCGATGAGAAAGGCCCCACATCCCCAAAGCATTCTTTCGATGTGCTGAACTATGCGCTTGACCTCGACATCTATGATAATTACTCAAGCCCCTATCCCAAGACATTTACGGCCAGCAACACAGTGACTTTCAGGGTGGATACTGCCCTAAGCGCAATCGTGCTGGATGCAGTGAAATCCTCCATTGTGGTCGATGAGGTTTCCATGGCCGGTGAATCATTTGCACAAACCAATACAAAACTCACGGTTGAGCTCGATAACACGTATCAACCCGGCGATATTGTGGAGGTGAAAATCAATTACCATCACACCAATGCTTCGGACGGGAATTTTAACGTGGGCGGTGGATTTGTTTTTACCGATTGCGAACCGGAAGGCGCGCGGAGGTGGTTCCCTTGTTGGGACAAGCCTTCTGACAAAGCTACGCTCGATTTGATGGCAAGGGTTCCTTCCGATGTTTTACTGGGTTCCAATGGCCATCTCGAAAGTTCAGTGACTGTGGCCGACACGACCTGGTTCCATTGGATCAGCCGCGATCCGGTTGCCACCTATATTATGATTATCACTTCCAGCCGCCATTTTCAATTGGACATTGTGGACTGGACCTATGAAAATGATGGTAAAGATACCAGTATGCCGTTCTATTTTTATTATCAGTCTGGCGAAAACCCCAATTATATCGAATCCATTATTGGTGAAATGGCGACCCATTTTTCAGATAATTACGGGATACATGGATTTGAAAAAGATGGGTTTGCAACTTTGAACAATTTGTTCCAATGGGGCGGAATGGAGAACCAGTCCCTTACGAGTTTGTGTGGTGGATGCTGGGGCGAGGGTTTGGTCGCCCACGAATTTGGCCATCAGTGGTTTGGCGATATGATCAGTCCGGGCACTTGGGCCGAGATATGGCTGAACGAAGGTTTTGCCACCTTCAGCGAAGCGCTTTGGATCGAGCATACCAACGGGTACAATGCCTATCTCTCAGATATACAAAGCAATGCTTCCTATTATTTGTCGGCAAATCCGGGTTGGGCCATTTCAGATCCCGACTGGGCCATCAACACCCCCCCTTCCAACGTGATGTTCAATTATGCGATGACGTATATGAAAGCCTCCTGCGTGGTCCATCAGTTAAGGTATGTTTTGGGCGACGATATGTTTTTCGAGGCCATAAAAGCTTATACGGGCGATACCGCCTATTTCAGGTATAAATCGGCCACAACGACTGATTTCAATGCAAAAGTAAGCGAAGTGAGTGGGCAAAACCTGGATTGGTTTTTCGAGGAATGGATTTACCAGCCCAACCACCCTTTATATGCAAACACCTACAGCTTTGATGAAACCGGTACCGGGCAATATGCCGTCAATTTCAAAGCAAGCCAAGTTCAGGCCAATGCCCCGTTTTTTACGATGCCCATTGAAATTACGGTAGAGTTTTCGGACAATAGCGATACGGTCGTCAGGGTATTCAATGACGAGAACAATCAAAACTTTATGTTTCTGTTTGAAAAGGAGCCCGTGAACGTATTTTTCGATAAAGACAATCAGATTGTCCTGAAACAGGCAAGCCTTACCGTTGGAGTGGAAGAAGGTGTGGCGGTTGAGGGGTTTAAGCTTTTGCCCAACCAACCCAATCCTTTTAAAAACTCAACCCGGATAAGTTATTCCCTTGCTGTTGCGGGGAACGTAACCGTTTCAATCCTTGATGGAAAGGGAAACCTGATAAAAACCCTTGTGGACGAAAAGAAGGGGGCTGGCAAATATTCCATTGATTTTGACGCTAAAGGCCTTGCTGCCGGTATCTATTATTGCCGCTTGCAATCGGGAGAAAAATCGGGGATGATGAAAATACTTGTTGTTGACTAAATAACCATTTCGAAGTAAGAAGGAAAAACCATAAAAGTCATAAATGGAAATAAAAGAGAAAAACTTAAATTCTCTTTTAATTCTTTTCTGTCCACCGTGAAACTTTGGCAGGAGGATATGGTTCAAAAAAAGTTCACCTCCCATGCAACAAATCCGATTTCTGTTTGTTGGGTTTTCACAGAGGTATTATTACTTTTGTGAACTAAAACAGTTTAACATAAATTTCAAAAACAAAACATCATGAAAATAAACAGGTATGTTGATATTTCAACAATAGACAGGGAAGCAAAAAAAGATTACATCGACCGTCATTCACCATTTATCCATTGCGCCGATTCGGCCACAAAAGGCGAAAAGTTCAAAGTGACCGTGAAAATGGGAGATGAATATATGCACCCGGATGATTTCGACCATTACATTTCGTACATCCAGTTATGGAACGGTGAAAACATGTTGGCAACTACACATTTTACGCCCGGTGCATTCGGAAACCAACCGGCCCATGCCGAAGTCGATTTTTATATAGTGCCACAAAAAAACGTGAAACTCACGGCCATGGCATTCTGCACCAAACATGGTTTGTGGCAGAGCGACGAGGTTGCCGTTGAGGTAGCTTAAGTTATAACATATCAGGGTTTGACTTTGAGTCAAACCCTGACTAAATTGATTAAAACACCCGGCAGTTTATCCTTTCGGGTGTTTTTTTTGCCGTTAACTGATTTAACCCCACCGTTAACTGGTTTCCCCTTGTAAAATTGAAAATTGCCTTTTATCTTTGACAGAAATCAAAATTTATTCCGTTCACCTAAAAACCAATGTTATGAAAAAAATCTCCTTTTTTGTTTTTGTATTGAGTTTTCCGTTTGTTGTTTTTTCGCAAAACCCTCCTGTTGCGGTAATTGATTCTGCTGTGACAATACCGGGTTATTCTGTTACTGTTGATGTGCTTTCCAATGATTACGATCCTGATGGGGATTCCATTTACATTATTCCTACAATGAGCGAAGGGGAAATCAACGGCTCATCCATTACTTTTCAGTTCCCTTTTGATAATTATAGTGGCCGAAGCGGCATCTATGAGTTCAGGTATTATCTGTCGGATGACACATCGGCATGGTATAATTCTTTTGATACAGGTTATGTGTATGTTGAAATTATTAATGGCAATTTTGATTCCCTCAACATCAATAATATGAATGCCCGTTTTAATTCCTATGGAAATCATTTTTGGGATTTGGATTGTTGCCCCAAATTTTTTGTCCCAAACGGGAGCGAAAGAACTGTGGCGTTTTCAAATTCGTTATGGTTAGGTGGGTTGGATGATGAAGGTGATTTGCACCTTGCTGCCGAACGTTACCGTCAGGTGGGTTTCGATTATTGGTCGGGGCCGGTTTCCAATGTTTATGACTCCCTTTATGATTTAAAATGGAACTATATGTGGAAACTCGACAAAACCGAAATCCAATACCACCGCGACCATTACAGCGATCCGGGTTACGAACCCATTCACGACATCCTTACATGGCCGGGAAACGGCGATACTACACTTGGGCAGGCATTTCAACTTGCCCCTTTCATCGACTGGAACAACAATGGTGTTTACGAACCCATGACAGGGGAGTTCCCGGCCATTAAAGGCGATCAGGCACTCTATTTTGTTTTTAACGATGCCCGTGATGTGCATACGGAATCGGGAGGGATACCCATGGGAATTGAAATACATGGAATGGCTTATGCTTTCGACCAAGCTGAAGATTCCGTTTTATGGAACACTATTTTTCTTCATTATGATATTATCAACAGGTCCGATACTACCTATAATAATTCATGGCTGGGTATTTGGACAGATACTGATATAGGGTATGCCTTTGATGATTATGTGGGATGTGACGTGCAAAGGGGCGGGTATTTTGCCTACAATGGGTTACCAGTTGATGGAGGAGGAGAACCCTGGGCTTATGGGGAACATCCCCCCGCATTTGGCATCCTTTTCCTTGGAGGGCCTTTTATGGAAGCTGATGATCTTGACAACCCCAAATATGACGGGGAGGGTTTTCAGTTATGTGATGAGAGCATCAATGGGTTGAATTTTGGGGATTCCATCATTGACAATGAAAGACTGGGCATGACAAAATTCCTTTATCATATTAATTCCGTTGGTGTCCAGGGAGGGCCACAGTTTGCACAAGAATACTACAATTATTTAAGGGGGATATGGAAAGATGGCATAACTGCCCAATATGGGGGGAACGGACATCCCAATTCCGGTTCTCTCGGGCCTGATTGCAGCTTTATGTTCCCGGGTGATTCGGATACCTGCAATTGGGGGACAAACGGTGTACCGCCCAATGGGGGCTTGAACACGCCCGGGAATTACTGGACTGAAGAAAGTGTAGGAAATAACCCTGAAGACCGAAGGGGATTGGGCTCCGCAGGCCCGTTTACCTTTGAAGCAGGGGCGGTACAGCAAATGGATGTGGCCTTTGTGTTTGCCCGTGATTTTGATGGTACGCCCTGGTCATCCGTTGAATTGTTGAAGGAACGTTTTGATTATTTGATCGAGATGTTTCAAAATGACCAGGATTTCTTTTCGGGTGTTGACAATAAACCCATGCATGGCAATAAGCTTTTTGTGTTTCCAAACCCTGTTGACAATACACTCCATTTTAAACTTGAGGTTGATAAAGATAATTTTACCTATCGGGTTTATTCCACAAAGGGTTTAATTGTAAAGGAAGGTGTTCTTGAAAATAGAAAAAGCCATCAGATCAACCTTGATTTTTTAAAACAGGGTTTGTATGTATTACAGGTTACGGGCAAGGGGAAAGTTTATCTGAACAAGTTTGTTAAAAGGTCAAACTGATCATTCATCCGGCAATCATAGCGTAGTTTTTGACTACCCTGATTATGGGCTGGCAGGAATTGAGGTTAACAGGTAAAGGGGAAACTTGAATTGTCTGCAATTTGCCTTACACCCCTTGATGGGTTTATCCTATCGTTTTTATTATCCTGAAATTATTGCCTCACCCAAAGGAAAAACAAAAGTGAAAACAATCAAACATATTTATGAATTGATGCACGAGTAAAATCCCCGGGCTTAGGGGTCACGGTCAACGTAATTATGGATATTGGCAACTGAAACCCTTTTCATTTCTTAATATACTCCTGGATTGCTGACACATAATTTTCAAAGGCAGCTATCCCTTTGGGTGTTATATTGCATTGTGTCAAAGGGTAATTGTTCCTGAAACTTTTATGAACTTCAATGTATCCGGCATCTTTTAATTTTGTGAGCTGTACACTGATATTTCCCTTGGTGGCACCGGTTTGTTCGGCCAGGTAGCCAAACTCGGCACTTTCAACGCTTATGAGCAGGGAGATAATCTGCAGCCGGAGTTGAGAATGCAGCAGAGGGTCGAGTTCCTTAAACATGGCTTAGGCTTTTTTCCTTGGACTTCAATAGATAGCCGGGAACCAAATAGGCAACAACAATAGAAAGGGCCACCATCAACAATGAATATATCTCAGGGGTAAACAAAGTTGCAACAGCGATTGCCCAACTTAAAACCCCACCAATTATCAAAGGTTTGAATTTGAGGATGCCTCCCGACACAAAAGTCCCCAGGCCATACAGTGCGATAATAAGGACATTGCTCACCTGCCATGAAATATTTCCCGAGGCGGCAACAAAAAGGATGATAAAAAGCGTAATTACAAACCCGCTCCAAAGGTAGGCCATCGTGGTGTCGAACATGGTCTTTGCCTTGGCCTTTTTCCCCATACGGTATCCGGCAATTCCAGAAACGATACCGCCTCCGAACATCAGGATTGGCCAAGGTACCCAAGCTATATTGAAATACTCCATTTTAAGGAGTATGAAGTTTGTAACACTTGCAATAAGCACCAACCATCCCCACAGGAGATAAAAAAAGCTGTTGTCCTTAATGCGTGATTTTGAGTTTTCGATCATTTCGGTAATTACCCGAATGCTGTCTTGTTCGTTGAATGTTGTTTCCATAATATTTGTTTTTTTTATTCGTCTGACCACTACCAAGTGTGCTTGCCACGTGCGCAGTAGTCAGGTGAATGATTGAATTTTTGTACCTGCCTCGTGCAAGGACCATGTTTCTTTTTTTGTTAGGTAAAAATTGATAATTGCAAACAATAGAAGTAGAATACCTGTGTAATACGCACAGGGATTAAAATTTCCGGGCATCATAAAACCAAAATAGCTTCCACCTATGACCAAAAGCGAAGCCAGTACCCAATAGGTTTTCATTTTGTAGGCATAGACAAAAGGCAAAAAATGTGCTCCGGTAACTATGGTCAATGCCGGGAAGAATAAATTCACGTTTTCCTTCGTGGCCATAAATATCAGCGGAAAAGAAAAGGGTATGATCAAACCAATTTGGGTAAATAAAGCCTTCAGGGGATTTGTTTTGCTTATTTTGGGCCGTTTTAAAATGAGCTGGGCCAATTGCCCCAATGGATAAAAAAAAGTGCCCCCGATGATAATCACCATTATCCCGGTTTTTATGGAAACCATGTTTGCGAGAATCCCGGTAGCTATCCAGAAAAACCCTTCAATGATTAAAAATGAAACCCCGCCGTGGTAGGAAAGCCTTATTTCTTTGTTGTAGTCCATATCCTATTTTCCAAGTCCACCGCCTCCGATGGTTAACCTCAAGTATGGCCCAGAAACCCCTGCATTGGGTGAGCCTGTTATTTTTTCATTATTGAAATACCAGTCATTTCCGCTAACATTATAAATGTACCCGACTTTTATCCCCGTGACCCATCCACCCGAGGCATTTTCGGTTTTGGATGCCAGGACAAAAAAATCAGCGCCGAGGGAAAAGTTCAACATAAAGCCGCCATTTGTGATATAGGATTCACGGGCCGGGTTTTTGAGCAGATCGTCAAAATTTTCCGGGTTTTTGCTTTTATCGGTAATGCCGATTGTGGAACCGCCCCCACCAAAACCAAGAAGGGGGTAAACATTTACGGTTGGGTTGTGATAAAGGATATAGCCCAAATTGAAGAATCCATATCCCCCACCCATCTTTAGATCATAATTTGCATTTGAGGAACTGCTTCCTGAGATTCCATGGCCTTCGCCACCAATAATGAAGTTTTTAAAAATGAAGTGGCCACCGCCACCAAAAGTAAACGAGGAATTGCTTAATTGAGGATAGCCATATTCCTTAAACAGACTGTTCATGTTTCCAAGGTCCAAACCGGTATATCCAATCATAAAGTAGCCCAACCCGCCCGATACTTTATTGGATTTTGTTTCTTGTGAAAATCCCGTGAAATATGTTCCGGCTATTATGGTTGCAATTAGAATAATTGTTTTTGTTTTCATGTTATTAAGTGTTTGATTCCTTTTTTCCGTTAACAAGGGTTAAAATGCCCATGGAAATAAAGCCAATGCCCATTCCAATTAGCACCCCTGTTGCAACTTCGCCATAGTACATCCCTATCCCCAATCCGATGAACATGCTCCCGACATATAGCAAGCTGCCATTTTTGTAACTTGTTTTTGATTTTTCGTCCATAGTAGTTGTTATCATAAATAAGTTGCAAACGTAAAGTAGTTTAAGTTATAAACCTAATTAATTTTGAATTATTTTTTCCAACAGTTTAAAAAAAGCACGCTATTTGAATAACCGGGCAAAATTGGCCTTTCCCCACCATCGTAAGTCAGTGGTCTGTAAAGCTTGTGTCAACAAGGGCTTATTGGGACAAGCCAAAGATTAAGGCTACTGCAATATCAGGTAATCAAGATTTTTCAATCCTCATTATCAGAAAGATGACTGCATTTGAAAAACTTCTCTGGCCTTTGTTTCGCTGAAATGGCTGCACGAAGGCAGTGCTTGAATATTTTTGTAAAATGGGTTTTGCAACGGTCTTGGGTTGGGATAAAAAAATAGAAGCCCACTTGTTAAGGCAGGCCTCCTTGCAACATTATGGAAGATGTTACATTTGCTTCTTTGTCCGGGTGCTTATTCGTCCCTATTCGTCAGACCACTGCGCACAGGCAGGCGCATAGGCAGTGGTCAGACGAATTACCTTGCACGGTCACCTGTCTTCCGCACTTTCTTTAATCAAAAAATCAAACATTTGTTTATCAGTGTTGTATGGTTAAAAGTTTGTAATTTTGGGTGGTAAAATTATAGTTTTGTTGCTTAAATGTTTATAAAAAAGGTAAAATCCAAATCTGGTAAAGTTTATGTTCAAGTTATAGATAAAAGCTCAGGCAAATATAAAGTTGCAAAAAGTATAGGCAGTAGTTTTAAAGAAATTGAAGTTGAAATACTTGAAAAAGAAGCTAAACGATAGATAAACAACAAGTTAGGTGTCCAGCAATTCGATTTTGACAATTCGGGGCAAAAAGTAAAAGGGTTTTTTGATTCTATAACACAGCTCAAATTAGTTGGTTTAGATTTGTTGTTGGGCAAAATATTTGATGAAACCGGGTTCAATAGAATTCCAGGGCCTTTCTTTAAGCATTTGGTTATTTATCGTCTATTTTATCCTACAAGTAAACTAAAAACCACTGAATATTTAAGAAGATATGCCCAAACAGACTACAATGAGGATAAAATCTACCGCTATTTGGATAAGCTTTACAAAGATCAAAAGGAACAAATACAGCAAATCGGTTACCATCACACAAAAGAGGTTTTAGGGGGGACAATAAGTGTGGTTTTCTACGATGTAACCACACTTTACTTCCAAATAGACGATGAAGACGAATTACGTAAGAGAGGCTTTTCAAAGGAAGGGAAACATCAAAACCCGCAAATTGTCTTAGGGCTTTTGGTCAGTATTGATGGCTATCCGGCGGCATTTGATATTTTTGAAGGAAACAAGTTTGAGGGGCATACCATGCTTCCTGTTCTCGATGCTTTTAGAGAGAAATTTAATATAGGAAAATTGGTCATCATAGCCGATAGCGGATTACTTTCATCTGAAAACATTAAAGATTTGCAAGAAAAAGCGTATGAATTTATTCTTGGAGCAAGAATAAAAAATGAGAAAGACACAATAAAACAGGAAATATTATCCTTGGAATTAAAAAACGGACAAAGCAAAATCATAGAAAAAGACAATGGCTTAAAACTCATTATCAGTTGCTCTGACAGTAGGGCAAAGAAAGACAAGCACAACAGGGAAAGAGGGTTGAAACGCCTGGACAAACAATTAAAATCGAGTAAATTGACAAAAGCAAACATCAATAACAGGGGGTACAACAAATATTTAAAATTAGAAGGGGATGTAAAAGTGGAAATTGACTACCAAAAATTTGAGAATGATGCCAAATGGGACGGATTAAAAGGATATATCACCAATACCGATTTATCAAAAGATGAAATCATTGAGAACTATGGGCATTTATGGAAAATTGAAAAGGCATTCCGCATATCCAAGCACGATTTAAGGATCAGGCCGATATACCACCGTTTGCAGCGAAGAATAGAAGCACACATTACTATAAACTTTGTAGCATATAAAGTTTATAAAGAACTCGAAAGGCAATTAAAAGAAAAGAAATCAGAATTAAGTCCTGAAAAAGCCATTGAGATAGTCGAAAATATTTATGAAATTGAAGTGAAAGTCCCAAATCAGCAAAAAAACATGAAAAAAATCATTATTCTGACCGATGAACAAAGATATTTAGCTGAATTGTTTGGTTTTGGGGGTAAAATGAGGAAAACAGGGAAAAATAGAAGCCCACTTGTTAAGGCAGGCCTCCTTGCAACATCATGGAAAATGTTACATTTGCTTCTTTGTCCGGGTGCTTATTCGTCAGACCACTGCACGCAGGCATACGCACAGGCAGTAGTATTCGTCAGACCACTGCACGCAGGCATACGCACAGGCAGTGGTCTGACGAATTGCAATGAAGCAAGGCCCTCTTTCGCTTAATTGGGTCTTGGATCAATTCGGTACTTTTGATTGTTCGTTCAGGTTTCCTGTCCAGATGTCGTTCTTGTCCTTATTGTCAACCTGTGAGTCCATATCCATGTCTGACGGGACATAGCCCTTTGTCCCGGCAACGCCCGACCAGATGTTTTTATCTGCAGTGTTCACAGTTCCGTTGGCATTGACATCGCCACCGAACATTACGGCCTTTCCGTTGACGTTCTTTTGCCCTGACTGGTAGGCTTTGTTTACATTGGTGGTAAAGTCGTAAGAGTAAACCCCACCGGATTCGGTCAGCGGATTTGCAGATATAATCCCGAGGTGGTTTCTGTGCCACGTTACCACAAACAATGAGTTGCTGACCGAGTTGGCGAACGAAAGAGGTGATGAGCCATCTGTGCCCACAACTGAACCGTCTTTCAACAGGAAGGCCGCCTGACGTGCCAGACGGGTGGAAGAGCCTGCTCCCGCAGCACTTGTTGCATCGCGCAGCTCAACCAAAACCCAATCCACGACATTGGCGTTGGGTATGCTCGTTACGCTTTCGCTTCCGGCATAATTCCAGGGGGCGGTGTTAAAGGGCTGATTGAGGGGGATAAGTACAGGGTTCAGGTCTGTGCTCATTTCGATTGTCTTGAACGGCCCTTCGAGGAAGGCCCTGAGGTTGAGGTCAAAGCCCGGGACAAACCAGTCAATTCGGTTGTAAGGGTCGTTTTCAAAAACTTCGCCTGAAAAAGAACCGGTATAATCAACGAAGGTAATTTGTCCCTGATTTACGTTTTTTGCCACATTAAATGCGGCACTGGTGTTATCAGGAAAAGCAGCGCCAGTTATTGTCAATGCCTGGTTGTTATCAATGGTCAACATGGACGAGGAGGAAACCGGGTTAATAAAATCCTGGAATACACAATTGGTGAAACTGTAAACGGGATCAATGTATGCGCCGTTCTCTATGTTTATTCCATTAAAGCC
>JAADJA010000044.1 GCA_013151015.1 Chlorobiota bacterium | reverse complement strand
CATTTTATTAATTCTCCATCCCATTTACAATCAGTATAATTAATTAATGACATTGAATCTCCATTTGGATAAAAAGCCAAGGCATAACCATTCCCATCAACAAGGGTCTGTTTTGAATTTTCATCCCATCCGTTGGCATTTATCAGTTGATTATTTTCATATTCAGCAATTGAAAATAAATTGCCAGATTTGTACCAAGCTTTCCAAACACCAATTTTTCTATTCTTTTTATAGATTCCTTCCTCACGTTTAATACCGTTACTATAAAATGCAATGTATTCCCCATTGAAATAATTCCCCTTTCTAGTTATCATTTCTTGCAAATCCCCGTTTTTAAAATACTTTTTCTCAATAGTGATCTTTTTATTACATGAGAAAAATAAAACTACAAAAATGATTAAATATTTTTTCATAATATAGTAATGTTTATTCGTAATTATAAACCACGATACTAACATTGACTTTCATATGGCGCAAGTCTGAAGGATAGTACTAAAGGCAGGGACTTGTGCCGTACTCCTTGTTTTTTCCATCAACTGCCTATTCCAATTCGTCACTTTTTCAACCTTCCGGGTCTCCTCCTCGCAGGCTTGCTTCGACCCAAAAGGTTTTCGTCAACCGCCTATTCCAATTTGTTACTTTTTCAACCTTCCGGGTCTCCATCCCGCAGGCTTGCTTCGACCCAAAAGATTTTTGCAAAATTGCCTACTGCCAATTGCCTACTGCAATATTGCTAATCCTGCCCTACTCATTATGCTTCACAAAAAAAGCAACTTTCTCCAATGAAGTGATCATGTCATATTCTTCCAAATAGACTTCATCGGGGACGCTCAATGGTTTAGGCGTGAAATTCAGTATCCCTTTAATGCCTGCGGTCACAAGGTTTTCGCAAACTTCCGGGGCGACCATGGGAGGGGTGGTGATAATACCGATTTTAATATCTTCTTTCTGGATTATTTCCTTTAGCCGGTCAAGGTGGTAGCAATAAACATCTGCATAGGTTTTGTCGATTTTATCGGGGTTCACATCAAAAGAGGCCACCACTTTCAGTTTCGACCTTTTTTCGTATAAATAATGGATAAAGGCTTTCCCGATGTTCCCCATGCCGATAACAGCTATCCTTTGCCCTTCTTTCGTGTCGATGATCTTGCCGATAAGCTTTACCATCTCTTTGATGTCGTATCCTTTGCGGAGCGTGCCGCTATGGCCAATGAGCATAATGTCGCGGCGTACTTGTACAGAAGTAATATGTAAGAGGTTGGCAATTTCGTGGGAGAATATATGGGTTTTCCCGGCTGCCAATTGGTTGTTCAGGCTTCTTCGGTATTGGCAAAGCCTTTCGACTGTTTTGTCTGGTAGATTCTTCATTTTAACTTAATACCTTTTGTAAACAAGATTAACTTAGCGATTCTTAGCTGTGAATTAATTAACAAGCAAAAGTAACAAGATTGGCGAAAAAACAAACTTATCTGTTAAATTTTTAACAATTCTAAATTGGAAAAGCAGAGGGAATGGATGAGTTATAGGCTGGATTTACTTCAGGAACAAACTTTTGGGATATTCCACCTTTGTCAGGAACAAACCTTTTGCAGGGACAGAGTAGCCTGCATTTGAGCGGTTTTTGCTCTCGATGATTTTTCTTAAACCCGCCAAATCATTTTTCCCCCTGCCCACATCCAGCAATGTCCCAACGATAGCCCTGACCATGTTCCGAAGAAAACGGTCGGCGGTAATCGTGAAAACGAGCATATTGTCTTTTTCTTCCCAGTGGGCAAACTTGATCTTGCAATTATTGGTTATTGTATCTGTGTTTGTTTTTGAAAAGGAGGTGAAATCGGAATATCCGAAAAGGATATTTGCCGCTTCGTTTAACTTGTCCACATCAATATCACCATAAACAAACCATGAAAAATCCTGGTTGAATGGGTCTTTTTTCCGTGATATGAAATATTGGTAAGTACGTGATGCAGCATCAAACCGGGCATGCGCATTTTCGGTAACGGGAATTATTTCAGACATACTTATGTTTTTGGGAAGGTACCCGTTGAGCTTTTTCAAGTATGTTTCCTTGTCCTGTTTCTGAATAATATATGCTATGTCGAAATGGATAAAGAACTCCCTTGCATGTACCCCTGCATCTGTCCTTCCGCAACCCGTGACATTTATTTGTTGCCCGAATATCTTTGAAACCGCATCATTCACCACTGCCTGGACAGTCAGTGCATTGTCCTGCATCTGCCAGCCATGGTATCGGCCGCCGTTGTATGCAAGCCTGATAAAATACCTATATGTGGTTCCGGTTTCCATAATTACAATTCGATGCAAAAATAAACTATTTACAAGAGTGTAATCAGTCCTAATAAAGATTCATTCTAAATTTCTGTTTTGCCCATCTTTTGTTAATTAATTAACAGATGATTTTATACATTTGTGCCACGAATAAAAAATACATGGCACGATGAACGTAAAACGATTTGGTGTTTCCCTTGAGGAGGGGTTTTTAACAGAACTTGACAGATTGGTCGAAAAACATGGTTTCCCGAACCGCTCACAGGCCATCCGTTTCCTTATCAAGAAATTCTCCGTAGAGGATGAATGGGAAGGAAATGAAGAAGTTGCCGGGGCCATTGTTTTTGTTTACGATCACCATAAGCGTGAACTGCAAACAAGATCAACGGATATACAGCATGGGTTCCATCACTTGATATTATCGGTGCAACATGTCCACCTCGATCATGACAATTGCCTTGAAACAATTGCCGTGAAAGGGAAAGCCGATGAACTAAATAAATTGGCCAATCGCCTGTTTGCCCTGAAGGGGGTAAAACATGGTGAATTGGTAATGACATCTAAAGAATAGGTTTATGTCGAACGAATTGGTATTACTTGCCGGAACGGCCGCCACCATTGGTTTCTTCCATACTTTGCTGGGCCCCGATCATTACCTGCCATTTATTTTTATGGCGAAAGCACGTAAGTGGACGATGTTCAAAACCATTTGGGTAACTATTTTATGTGGTATTGGCCATGTGGGAAGTTCTGTCGTTTTAGGGCTTGTGGGCGTGGCTTTTGGTTTGGCCCTTGGCAAACTTGAAATGTTCGAAGGTGTCCGCGGGAATATTGCGGCCTGGGCTTTTGTTTTGTTTGGACTGGTTTATTTCATCTGGGGGTTGAGAAGGGCCATCCTTAACAAGCCCCATAAGCATTCGCACATTCATAACAATGGGACAGTACATGTGCACGAACACGGTCATCACAGTGAACACGATCATGTGCACAAAAAAAACATCACCCCCTGGATTTTATTTACCATTTTTGTCCTGGGCCCCTGCGAGCCATTAATACCTATATTGATGTATCCGGCTGCGGAACACAGTACGTCCGGGATGGTTTTTATCACGGTGATTTTTGCCATTGTTACCATAGCCACCATGCTGGGCGTTGTTTTGGTTGCTGTTTATGGGATCAACCTGATGCGGTTTGGGAAACTGGAACGATGGACCCATGCTTTGGCCGGGGCAATTGTTTTGTTGAGCGGGATTGCGATTCTTATGGGATTGTAATCATAATTAGTATCGCTAAAAAAACTTTCATGTTTCAATTGGCTTTAAGCCACTATTTACGTTTTGATGCAATTTCTCCAACAATCCATAACGAGGCAAGAACTAATTACGTAATCCTTATTAAGTTTCAAACGTTGAAAAATTATTTTCCCGAGATATTGCCCCCCGAAAAATGCCCCCACAAATAAAGGATATGAGTATAAAGCGAATCCTATTTTGCTTACAATCCTCAATACAATAATAAACGGGATGGGGATATGTACGGACAAAAACCATTGAAGCGAAAGTTTTTTGACATTGGCCCGCCAGTATCCAAAAGGGATGTTGAAAATAAAAATCAATATTGTGACAAGGGTTATTTTCATATTTTGCAAAAGTAAAAAACAATCTTTTGTATCTTTCCGTTTTTTCTGATTAAATTCTGGGAAATGAAAATAATTGGCCATCGCGGGGCAGCGGGACACCTGCCCGAAAATACCCTTGCCGGCATCCAACAAGCCATTGACCTGAATGTGGATATGGTGGAAATTGATGTGCAAATGTCAAAAGATGGGATTGTGGTTGTTTTGCACGACAAGACCCTTGACCGTACCACGGACGGAAAAGGGGAGGTGGGAAAACTGGATTTTGGGGAAATCAGGAAATTCAATGCCGGGGCACGATTTGAAGGGTTTAAGGGATTTGAGGTTGTGCCGTCTTTGGAGGAGGTAATCCGGTTGGCATCAGGAAAAGCGGAATTGTTAATCGAAATTAAAGATGGAAATTCGGTTTATCCTGAAATTGAAAAGAAAATAGTTGATTTGATCCAAAAACACAAAGCCCATGGCTGGTGTATTGTCCAAAGTTTCCGTGATGACGTGCTGTTCCGGGTTCATCAATTGGATAGCGAAATCCACCTTCATAAATTATTGGTTTGGAAATCAAGATGGCTTCCTGTTCAATTTGACACAAAGCTTAGCCATTTCAGTTATTCGAAATACGGTTTTGTGGAATCATTTAACCTCCAGTATCAAAGATTAAATCCTGGATTTGTTAATAGAACTCGCCAGAAAGGGAAAACGGTTTTTGTATGGACCGTGAATGAATTGACAGATATTCTAAAAATGAAAGATTTGGGTGTGGACGGGATAATAAGTGATTTTCCTGATCGGTGTTTTTGATTTTTTGAAATATCTTACCGCTTGAAGTTTTCCTGCCCGATGCTGGTGGGTAACTTTCTGATAAAACAGTTGGAAACTGTTTGTCTTAATCCATCACAGATACAATCTGTGATAGGCTTGGTTTTGTGATTCTTTGTTAATATCTATGGTCGCTCCTGTTATCGATAAATGTAACAAGCTCGATTTCAGTTTTGTTTATTTTATAAATCAGGGAAACATTTTTGTGGATAACGCACTTTCTGATGTTTTTCTTTTTTGATGGTGGGCAAAGTCTTTTGTTTCTGGAAAGCCTGCTAATTATCTTATTAACTATTCCTTCAAAACTTTCGACAATATCAATAGGCCATCTCTCAATAAGGCCAAGGATAATTTCTTCGTAAGAATTTGAAGCTTCCAGAGACCAAAAAACATTCATTATCCTGATTTTTTACTTTCGATAAGCTGCCTGATCCTTTTCTTTACATCTTCATGTGGAATCCTTTCCCCTTTATCCAATTGCATTAATCCCCTGTCAACACTTTCTTTTTGGCTTTGGGAAAGCTCATCCCACCAATCTGTATGTCCTGGCTTTAACTGAGTAAAATAATCTTGTATTTGATTGAGGATATTGACATCATTGGTATTTACAATAAACTCAAATAAACTATTTTTTAATTCGGCCGTGTTGTTCATACATTTATTTATTTATATGGCTCAAAGATACAAAATCAAAAGGAATTGAAATTCGTATATGCAAACAACATATTTTTTGGCAGCTCAAGTTGCCGGTTGAAGTTGCAAGCTTTGAGCATTCAGACATTAACAAACCTAATGACTTTCTTGCTTGTAACAGTTGGAAACTGTTTGCATCTTTTTGCATCATAGATTCCCGCCTGTGTCGGGCAGGCAATCTGTGATGGGCTATTTTTATTAACCCACTGACATCATATCGTCAAAACTGTTTTTTTGTGGCCGTGCGCCCACGTTCACCCCGTCCACGAAATATTCCACGCATTTCTTGATATCGGCGTGGTAGCCACCTTCCAAAACCGCAAAAATGTGGGGAAAGGCCCGGCGCAACCTGAAACCACATTCGTAATAGGCTTTGGCCGAAAACTTCAAACCGAGCAGGCGGTCTTTGTGGTAGGCATCGAAACCGGCCGAAACCCCAACGACATCCGGTTTGAATTTGCGTGCTGTACTTATGACTTTGTCCAGGGCTTCGAAAAACTCTTTGTCGCCGCTCCCCGAAATCAGGGGTATGTTTAACGTAAAACCTTTCCCTTTCCCCTCGCCAGTTTCGTTTTCAAAACCAGAATAAGGGTAAGCATAAGCCTGATGGACCGAGCAATATAATACCTGATCGGACCCATAAAAAACAGATTGCGTTCCATCGCCATGATGGCCATCAAAATCGAAAATGAAAACCTTTTTTCCTTCGTTCACTAATTTTTGGCTGGCAATGGCAATGTTGTTGAAAAGGCAAAACCCGGCAGCCCTCTCCCGTCCGGCATGGTGGCCCGGCGGACGGATCACGGCAAAATCATTTTGTTCAGAAGCTTTAACGGCAAGGCCGACTGCTGAAATGGCCGCATCATAACTTGATGGGGAAAGTAGTACTTCGGCTGCAATTTGGTTGTTCTTACAAGCATTCTTGATGCGGTTTTTATGGGCTTCGGTATGCACGAGGTTGATAAACCCCTCTCCGTTAATATCGGTTTCTTCCACATTGCCGGGGAAGGATTTGATCCGGTATTGCCCTTCTGCTTCGCTATCAATATTATGGTGCAGGGATTTGCTGTTAAAAAGTATTTTCATGTGTTCAAAATTAAGCAAAACAATTTTTAGATAAGGGAAAAAAGAGATAATTTATAATCATTCTTTTTGGTTTTTCAGATAAATTTGTTGGTCAAAAAGAGGTTCAAAATGAGAAGGGTCAATCTATCGCATATTTCAGAAGAAGAATGCCAGGGAATCCAGATCAATGGATTACGGCATTGCCGGAACATCAATTGTAAATGGCAGGGGCTTTCGGCCTGTCTTGGGAAAAATATTATCAGGACAGGCTACAATTCCAAAGGTTACAGGATTTGTGAGAAAGGCATGCTCTCCTGATAGGCTTTCCTGTTGGGCCCTGAAACTGTATTGGGGCGCACACAAAGCTTGATGATCCCCAATTGATTTTCAGTGATCCCTGGGCAGAACACTTTCAGTCCTCCTTGATTCGTTCACGAAGGGTCAAACGGTGGCAATCTGCTGCGGTTATTGTTCAATGCACTTTCTTTAAAACCCTGATCCATTTTTTCAATACATTCCCCTGGTCGTCCACAAGGGTGAGCAGGTGTTTCCCCCCTTTCGGTTGAATGGAAAGTTGATGGGGTTGGCGGGTAAGCCCTAAATATTCTTCATCGAGATGCCAATAGATAATTGCATTTTCGTTGTGATGGGCCGCCTCAAAAACAATACTGCCCGGGCTGCCATCCAATTCAACGGGGACATAGAGTTTTGTGTTCTCGGCGGGATAGATAAACTCCATTGGGTTTCTTGAAATATCTTTTTCGCATCCCGGCAACCATTTCGGGAGCGGACGGTATAGCGGATGGCCGGTTTTGTAATACCACTCCCAGACCGGGGGCAAGACGAACCAGGGAGTATGTTCCATTTCGCCCGGATCATAACAGTTACTGTTTACACGGTAGCTTTTGGTCTTGTCAAGATGGATGAGTTGGTGGTAGGGACAGGCAGTTGTTTTTTCCCCTTTGGAATGTATCCAGACCGTGTCAACGGGATCGCAAATGGAAGAAGCCCTGTGGCCACTCTGGCGGCAGATAATCACTTTCGACATTTCATCATAAGGAGGGTCGAACCAGGTTTTATTGGGAAGGATATTGAAAATGTCGAACATGATCGGTGCAGCTGCCGAAACCCCGGTCAGTCCGCTCCTCCCTTCGCCATCCGCATTCCCGGCCCAAACGGCCACCACATATTCGGGTGTGATACCAACGGCCCAGGCATCACGAAAGCCGTAACTTGTCCCGGTTTTCCAGGCGATTTTTTCGGAAGATGAAAAGGATTTCCAACCACTTAATTCCTCAGGTCGGTTAACTTCAAGGAGGGCGTTAAAGGTGAGCCAGATGGAAGCAGGGCTTAAAAGATAGGCGGCGTTCAATTCCGGTTTTCCCTTATCAACCTCCATTTGTTTTTCGAAATTGGGCATCCTCCAATCCATTTCATCATTGAGCCCCTGGTTTTTGTAATAATGGTTCAGTACCCTGCTGAAACTGGAATAAATGCCGGCCAGTTCCCAAAGCGAAACTTCCGAACCCCCGAGGATCAGCGATAGTCCATAATGGTCGGGGGGATGGTTAAGGCTTTTGATCCCAAGCTTTTTCAACAGATGATAAAAATGCGGATATCCATATTGCCGGAGCATCCTAACCGCCGGAACATTCAGGGAACGTGAAAGGGCTTTGGAAGCGGGAACGGCCCCGGAATATTTCAGGTCGAAGTTTTTCGGGGAATAACCGCCATAGTAGGCCGGTATGTCAGGGATGAGGGTGTTGGGAAGGATTTCGCCATCATCCTGCATGGCCGCATACAAAATGGGTTTCAGGATACTTCCCGAACTACGGTGCGCCCGGATAATATCCACATCGCCCGCATGTTCGGGATGGCCGGGGTTTTTCGTGTTCCCAACATAAGCCAGTACATTTCCCGTTTCCACCTCAATAACGATGGCCGCCGCATTATGAACCTGGTTGAATTTTAACAGGGCGTGATGGTTTTCAATGATTTCGGAAACCTGGTTTTGTGTGGGATAATCAAGGGTCGTTATTGTCTTCTTGCCTTTGGCATTTTGATAAACCCGGGATAAAAGGTGGGGGGCAGATTGTTCCAAAGCCAAAGGTTTGTTGGGAAGGGGCTCTGCTTTTGCAAGTTCACATTCGAGTGTGTCAAGTTCCCCAATTTGCAATAACCGGGTCAGGAGCTTGTTCCTTTTCCTGAGCAGGCGGTCATGGTTTTTCCCCGGATAAATAAGTGAAGGGGCATTTGGCAAAACGGCAAGGGTGGCCGATTCGGCCCAGGAAAGATCTTCGGGGTTGCGCCCGAAATACCGCCATGAAGCTGCTTCCAAACCCACCACATTTCCACCAAAAGGCGCATGGGATGCATAAAGGGATATGATTTCCTCTTTTGTAAAAGTTAGTTCAAGCCGTGTTGCAAGGATAATCTCCCGGATCTTTTCATAAATACTTCTCGGTTTCCCCTTTCTTGATAAACGGATAACCTGCATGGTGAGCGTACTACCGCCGCTCACGATTTTCCCGGATTGGATATTTTGATAGAAAGCCCGGAAAATGGAAACGGGATTTACCCCCGGGTGTTGATAGAAATGCCTGTCCTCAAATTGCAGGAGGGAGGTCTTGAATTTAAAAGGGACGGAATCGCTTTGGGGAAACCTCCATTGGCCATCATCCGCGATTTTTGCCCCGATCAGAATACCGTTCCGATCGTTTAAAACCGTGGAGGCCGGGTCGTTGAAAAGTTGTTTGGGCAGGCAAAACCAATAGGAAATAAGGGCAATGACCAAGAATATGTAAAATGTGATTTTACGTTTACTGTGCGTTTTTGATTTTGCCCGTGAATTCAATTTAAATAAAACTGAAATTTTCCTTTTTTGTTGTTTTCTCGCAATAATGGCAAAGCAAACTCAAATCATCTTTGTCAACTACCGAAAACTGTGTGGGCACTTTTTCATGGTTGGTGATGCAGTTTGGGTTGATGCATTTTACGATTTTGTCCACCGAGTTGGGAATTTCAACGTTTTCTTTATAAACCACCGTGAAGTCTTTTATTACGATGAGTGAAGCTGTTGGGGCGATCAGGGCAATCTTGTTGATCTCATCTTTCTCAAAGTATTTGTTGCTTACCTTGATGATGCCTTTTTTGTCCAATTTTTTGCTGTCGAGGTTGGTCCCGACCATCAACTGGTTCCTGATATTGTTTAGGTTGAGGATATTGATGACCTGAAACACCGCATCTGCAGGGATGTGATCAATAACTGTCCCGTTTTCGATTGCGGATACTTTCAGTTCTTTCCTCGTTTCGTTTACAGACATGGTTTTTATATTTGTGGTTGTGATTTTTAAGGATTATTTATTGTACAAATGTTTTAATATGAAAATGATTCAATGTTTTAATGCGATAATGGTTCAATGTACTTATTGTCGCATTGTATCCTTTAATCATTGAAGCATTATTATTATTCTTTATAAACTCTTGTGTTTTTATTTTCCCAATGGCCTGTCAAGCACCAAGAATGGTCGCCAATAAAGCCTGCCGCACGTAAACCCCGTTTTGGGCCTGTTGGAAATAATAGGCTTTGGGGTCGCTGTCAACATCTTCGGTAATTTCGTTGATGCGCGGCAAGGGGTGCAGAACCTTTAAATTTTTCTTGGAATATTTCAAATGGGTTTTGCGAAGGATATAAGCATTTTTCACCCTTTCAAACTCCAAAGGGTCCGAAAACCTTTCCTGCTGAATGCGCGTCATATATAAAATATCAACACTTGGGATTACTTCCTCCAGTTCGGAATATTGGTAATATTTCAATCCTTTTTGCTTGATATATCGTTTTACGGAGCTGGGCAATTTCAACTCTTCAGGCGAAACAAGGTGGAAGGTCGTGTTGAAATTCGTGAGCGCAATGGCCAATGAATGAACGGTCCGGCCATATTTCAAGTCACCCACAAAAGCAATGTTGATATTGTCCAACCTTCCCTGTGTTTTGCGGATGGAATACAAATCGAGGAGGCATTGTGTCGGGTGCTGGTTGGCACCGTCGCCCGCATTGATGATGGGCACGGGCGAAACCTCGCTGGCATATCGTGCACTTCCCTCTTTCGGATGGCGCATCACGATGATATCCGAATAGTTACTGACCGTAAGGATCGTGTCTTTTAACGATTCACCCTTTTTTACGCTGGAAGTTGCTGCATCCGTAAAACCGATTACTTTGGCCCCAAGCCGTGAAGCAGCACTTTCAAAACTCAGGCGTGTCCGGGTGGAAGGTTCGAAAAAGAGGGTGGCCACCACATATTTGTTCAGGATATCCTGGGTCGGGTTTTCCTCAAATTTTTCAGCAAGATCAAGTATCTCCTGATATTGTTCTTTTTGGATGTCGTTGATCGAAACAAGGCTTTTGTTTTTCATGCGATAAATGTTTTCTGTAATATTTACTAAAATAGTATTCAAATTAAATACTTGTCTTTCTTCAATATGTAGATGAAAAATCAAAAAAATGAATGGTCGGGTTTGATATACACACCCCCAAACCCCTCTCAAGAGGGGAGTATTGGGCATTCATTTTTTTGATTTCCTAAAGAATATTTGTCCACTATATCAAAAAAGAATAGGCATCAAAATTACAATATAAATCCATGTTTTGTCCCGATGTTAATTTATTGTTGAAAACAAAAAAAAAGCGGCTTTTAAGCCGCTTTTTTTTTGAATAATCAATACTAAAGTTGATGTTTGGTTCAGAATGTTCGAGTTCGAGGCTTGCGAAGTATTTAAAGACAGAAGTTTACTTTTGTAAATGAATGGATTTAAATGCAAGCGTAACGAAGAAATCGGACATTATGAGCAAACATAAATTACACGAGATTGTGCTTCTTCACAAAATCATCAATAATACCCTGCAAAGAAGGATCCCCGATTTCCTGAAGATCATAATAAACCCTTGTGTTGGGCTTATTGATTTTTACGATACGGTTCAGGTCGATGGGTGTCCCGATGACCACTGAATCACATTCGGTATTGTTGATGGTGGTTTCCAAATCTTTCAATTGCTCATCGCTGTATCCCATTGCTGGCAATAAAACACCAATCTCGGGATAAATCTTGAAAGTCTCTGAGAGTTTCCCGACGGTATAAGGACGTGGATCGACCATTTCGGCTGCACCATATTTCATGGCGGCAACCGTACCGGCGCCAATTTTCATTTTGCCGTGCGTAAGTGTTGGCCCATCTTCGACTACCAGGACTTTTTTCCCCTTGATAACCGAAGGGTCGTCCACTTTTACCGGGGAAGCAGCATCCACGACAATTGCATTAGGGGCAACCTTTGCGATGTTCTCCCTAACTTGCTGGATAGCTTCCGGGCCGGCAGTATCTATTTTGTTGATGATAGCCACATCGGCCATGCGCAGAGTAACCTCGCCAGGATAATACCTGAGTTCGTCACCGGGCCTGTGCGGGTCTACAACGGTCATGTTGAGATCGGGCACATAAAACGGGAAGTCGTTGTTTCCGCCGTCCCACAAAACCACGTCACATCCATCGGGATCTTGTTCGGCGGCCCGCAGGATTGCTTCATAATCAACCCCTGCATAAATTACGTTTCCACGAACTACGTGGGGTTCATATTCTTCCATTTCCTCAACGGTACATTTATGTTTTGCCAAATCTTCGACTGTTGCAAAGCGCTGGACTTTTTGTTCGTTCAGGTCACCGTAGGGCATCGGGTGGCGGATAGCAACTACTTTCAAGCCTTTCGCCATCAGGTATTCGATCACCTTACGGGAGGTTTGGCTTTTTCCGCAACCGGTACGAACGGCACCAACGGCAATTACGGGTTTCGTGCTTTTCACCATAGTGTCCTCAGGGCCCAGTAAAATAAAGTTTGCCCCGTTGGCATTCACGATTGCACTCATTGCCATCACATACTGATATGTTACATCGCTGTATGAAAACACGCAATCATCGACCTTAAAGTCTTTGATTAACTTCGGCAAATCTTCTTCTGCGAAAATCGGGATACCTTCGGGATACAAGTCACCGGCCAGTTCGGTCGGGTATTTTCTTCCGTCGATATCGGGAATCTGAGCAGCCGTAAAAGCCACCACATTGTAAGAATCATTCCCACGGTAATAAGTGTTGAAATTGTGGAAATCCCTTCCTGCAGCACCGATAATTATTACATTCTTTTTCATACGAATAAAATTTATGATTACTAAAACTTAAATTATTACAACTTCTGAAAAATTGTTTTGCAAATGTAAAGGTTTAAAAATACCGGACAAGTTTTGGGTGGAAATATTTATGAAAAATTAAGGTAAATCCCAATGGCAAAAATGAACTTTCAGGCCTTGGTTTATATTGATTGCAGGATATCTGTGTTGCCCAAAATTGGATTTTGCCCCGGAAGTGGGTTTTGGTGAGAATGGATTGCTGAGCTTGCTGGTAGTTTAGGGCGGAGTTTCAAATCCTGAACGGTGGCAATATGATAAGTTGGGCATTTCGAAACGCCAATCTTTCAACTTACTATAATGGTTATTTGTTGTTAAGATGTTCATGTTTGGTACTATTAGCCCAATTTTTTATATTGCGTGTTGCCAGTAGTTTTTATTTTTTTGCTTCTTTTTCAATGACACTTTCAATTTGGTCATATAATTCAGGAATTTTATTTTTAATCACATCCCAAACAATTGAATAATTTACTCCCATGTAGTCATGGATTAATCTATCCCGCATTCCAGCCATATTTTTCCATGATATAGAATTCCATTGATATTTCAAGTCAGCAGAAATCTTCTTCGTTGCTTCTCCTATAATCTCAAGACTTCTTATCACTGCTCGTTTTAAAGTCTCATTTTCTAAAAATTCATTTTTTTCAAGTTCAGGAGTTATCACAGACTTGATATACTTACATTCGTCTAAAATATGTTTTAAATACTCTATTGGGTCTTTATGCATAAATAACTTCTTTAAGTATTTGAGGACCAATATATGGACTTAGTCCATTTTTTGTAACAATTTCAATTTTTTCGTTTCTAAACAGATTTTCAAGTATGTCATAAACGGACATGTAATTATCGAAATTTTCTTTTTCGGGTTCAAATTCGATAAGAATATCAATATCACTCTTTTCTGACTGTTCCTCTCTTACATATGAACCAAAAAGTCCAATTCTAACAATACCAAGATTTCGCAATTCTCTTTTCTGTTGCTTCATTTCTGATAATATGTATTCTTTATTTGTCATACTTTTAGTGTTTTAGCAAAGATACAAATCTTTTCTGTTAGAATAATTGATAACTTTCTCAACTTCAAAATTACTGGCAACATTGTTATAAAAGCACTATTACCTTTATTTCTGTATTGGCCAAAGGCAAAGGTACGTTTATTTGCCAAATATGGATGTAAAGCTTAGCTTGTGATCCTATTCATGTAATCGGGGTAAAAAAGCCATTCTGTTTTACTGCCAATGTCTGAAGATCCGAAAGCATGCCTGGTTTTTATAGGTATGATGGTTCCATAAGCATTAATGGTTTTCTGTGAAACTAAACAACCCGCTCTGTGAATAGTATGGCAGATAGCCTCTGGGAAAAAATAATGGAAGAATTCTTCTGTTTCTTTGAATTGGCTTTTAGGGAAAGTGTAAGGTCTGCTTCGACAAGCTCAGCATGACCGACAAGCTCAGCAGGACCGGGAGAAAGATTTATTCATCAAATCAGATTTCCTTTTCCGCATCTTTCCTTTTCCCTTTTTTCTTCCTGACCGAAAAACCAAAGCGGCCAAGGTTTTCGCCCAGGGTGTAATAGCTACCGTGCAAATAGGTGATGGGATCGGTTTGGCGCAGATCGAATTTATTGGTTTGTTTGTCGAGGAACCTTTCTTCCACGTTTACGGCCACTACTTTTGCCAGGAACATATGATGGGTTCCCAGTTCGATGACCTGTGTGATTTTGCACTCAATGTTTACCGGTGATTCGGCAATAAGGGGTGTTTTTATTTTGGAAGCGGGAGCAGCGGTCAGCTTCATTTCCTTGAATTTGTCAAAATCCCTTCCCGATTTTACCCCGCACCAATCGGCGGCTTTTGCAAGTTCCTTGGTGGTGAGGTTGATCACAAATTCCCCGGCTTCTTTGATGAGTTTGAAGGAGTGCCTTTCCTTTCGGATGGAGATGGAAACCATGGGCGGATCAGTGTTTATGGTCCCTGTCCATGAAACGGTGATGATGTTATGCGTTTCGGGTTTTGTTCCGCAGCTTATCATTACAACAGGCAGCGGATAAAGCATATTGCCGGGTTTCCATTCGATTTTTGCCATTTTTTATTTGCTTATTTTTGCACAAACTTATAACAATAAAACCTTTAAAATGAGAAAAACACTCTTTTTTGTCCTTGCCCTCCCTTTTTTTTGGGTTGTTGGCTTTTCCCGATCGTTGAGCTTAAACCAAATTATTGAAAACAAAATAGAAGCCGGCATACAAAACCATTCCATTTCTGCTGATGGTGTTGTGCTTTATGCCCAGGACCTGATTGCGGATTATTATGAATTGAATGATTATGCTCCGGTTTGGCGGAACAAAAAGAATTTCAAGGAATTGATGGCAAATCTGGAAGATGCGTACAATGAAGGTTTGATGCCCGGGGATTACCATTTGGACAGGATAAAAAGATTGATCGATGAAACAAAAGGGAACAATGCCGATCCCAATAAACTTGCCGACCGTGATCTGCTGATGACCGATGGACTTTTCATATATGGAAAAGACCTTATCCTCGGCAAAGTCGATCAGTCCAAAATAAGGCCCGGCTGGGACGTGCCGACCAATGAATTGCCGGGCAATGGCGACAGTCTGCTATATGCTGCATTGGAGAACAAAGACCTCACCGGCTTGTTGAACAGCCTGAAACCGGATAATTTTATGTATGTACACTTGCGCAATGGATTGAAACATTATAGGGAAATCGCCAAAAACGGAGGCTGGCCCAAAATACCCGAAGGACAGGTCTTAAAGCCGGGAATGAAAGACAAAAGGGTTTTGGCGATAAGGGATTACCTGGAGATAACAGGTGATTTGCCAGTAAGTGTAAAAAGCGAAAACGATTCCATTAACGATGATGAGGTCGTAAAGGCGGTCAAGGAATTTCAGTTTCGACATAACCTGAACCAGGACGGCGTAATCGGCAAAGGGACACTTGGAGCGATGAACGTTACGGTGGAGGAAAGGATCGACGATATCCGGGTCAATATGGAAAGGGCAAGGTGGGTAATGCACCATCTGCCGGATGATTTTCTTGTGGTGAACATTGCCGGGTACAATGTGAGGCGGGTCATCAATGATTCCATCGTTTATTACTCCCGGGCAATCGTGGGAAAGCAGTATCATGAATCTCCCATTTTCAAAGGGAAAATGAGGTATATTGTGCTTAATCCCACCTGGACATTGCCCCATTCCATCGCTACCAAGGAAACACTTCCGAAACTTCAAAAGAACCCAAATTACCTGACCGAAAAAAACATGATCATCATGGATCGGTCGGGAAAGGAAATTGACCCTTCCACCATTGATTTCAATAAGCTTTCCCAAAACAACTTCCCTTATATTGTCCGTCAAACGGCCGGGCCTCACAATGCCCTGGGACAGGTGAAGTTTATCTTCCCCAACAAGTATTCTGTCTATTTGCACGATACACCATCAAGAAGCCTTTTTGCAAACGAGAAAAGGGCGTTTAGCCATGGTTGTATCCGCTTGGACAAAAAATGGGAATTGTTGATTGATTTGATGGGCGAGCCCGATGTTTGGAACATGGATAAAATAAACGAGGTATTGGCATCAGGGAAAACCACACGGGTGAACCTGAAAAACCCGATTGATATTGTGCTGCTTTATTGGACTGCCGGCGCCGACAAACAAGATAAGTTGTATTTTAACAAAGATGTGTATGGAAGGGATGCAGCGGTATTGAAGGAATTGGACAAGCCGTTTGCCCGGCCTTGAGTTGCCTTGTTTTGGCCAAGGATTGTGTATGTTCCAAATAATATTTAACCTATGCGAAATAATATTTTTTTGACAATAAGTTTTCTGTTTTTGGCTCTTTTGCCAAAGGGGGTTTTGGCCGAAGAAGCAGGTTTTGCGGTAAAGTTCCAGGATTGTGACACAATCCATTTCCAGAGGTTTTTCCAAACGGTAATGCCGGGAAAGACAATTCGGTTTGATGTGGAATCCGCAGATCCTTATAATATTGAGGTATTTGCCGAAAAAGGGAGCGTAAAAAGAAAAGGGGGCGGGCAATGGGCTTATACTGCCCCTGAAATAAGTGGCGACGACCGACTCGCTATTACCAATAAAACCACGGATCAATCGGTGGTTGTCACTGTTTTTGTTTTGGAACCATTGAGCAATATGAAAGGGGAGTACCTGAACGGGTACCGCATTGGTTCATATCCGGAAGAAGGTTATAAAGGGAAAAGCAATTATAAGAAACCGCAAGGGATGATAGAGGTGACGGAAGAAAACAAGGATATTTTTATCACGTCGCATTTTCAGTTGAAACAGTTTTTGTGCAAGCAAGAATCGGAATGGCCAAAATATTTGATCCTTAATCCTAAATTACTTGCGAAACTGGAGTTTTTAGTGAGTGAACTAAATAAAGAGGGTGTGAAGGCCAAAACGCTTTTTGTGATGAGCGGGTATAGGACACCATATTATAACAAATCAATCGGCAATGTGAAAAACAGCCGGCATATATATGGTGATGCTGCCGATATTTATGTGGACGAAAACCATGATGGTGTTATCGACGACCTTGACCACGATGGAAGACATTCCATGACCGATGCCGAGGTATTGCATAAAATCATCGGCCGCTATGACAATGACCCCGACAATGAGCATTTGATCGGTGGCCTGGGGAAATACAATAAAAACTCGGCCCACACCTATTTTATCCATGTGGATACACGGGGGTATAAGGCGAGGTGGTAAAGGCAGTTAGGTATTCAATGTCAGGAATCAAACTATTTTTCTTCCTTCAAAAACTCTTCCTTTGAAATAAATGTAAATCCCGGGGTTTCTTCTTTTCCCAGTTCTTTGTTCAAAACAGGGATGTCGTTTTCCATAAAGCTGTCCATCCATTGTTTGTGGGCATTGTATTCGGTAGTGAGGTTGCTTAACCTGTCAATTTGGGATTGGGTGGGTTTTCCCTGGTACCCCAAGACCGCACTGTAAATATTCCCGATTTTTTCACGCAGCTTTTCTTCTCCGGTAATGGCGCCCGTGGCCGTGGTGGCCGCAAGTTCTTTATGGCGCAGTTCCATTTTTTTGGAAATATTGGTCAGCTTTTTCCCGAGGGACTTGTTGTTTGCTTTCGCCGATTTTTCTTTGGCCTGCTCACCGGCTACCGTAATCAGTTTGTCTAAATAAGCCAGGTCCTGCAAAAGGTTATAGGCTTTCATCAGGGTTATTAAACGGGCATCGCGGTCGGCGGTGGAGTGGGGGATGGTCTCATCATAAACCACCTTGATCGTGGATTCAAAGACGGTGTCCTTTTTTATCATCTTCACGGTGTATTCGCCGGGCGGGTAAGATGGGCCGTACATTGCCTGGAAAGCCATTAAGGGGGAGCGTGGCACTTTGGGCGGTTTCATGCGCATATGCCATGGAACACGGTTTATCCCTTTTCGTTTTCCGGCAGGGAGCTCCTTTATTTTTTCACCATCTTCATTGTATATCTCAAGGTGCATTTCACCAAAGATATGGCGTTTTTTCAGGTAATAGGAAATAATGGAAGCGCCCGGCGGATTGGAACCCACAAATTCATCATCGCCCGTCAAGCCCATTTCCCAACCAAGATACCCCACTTTGTAAGGCCTCGATTTCAGAAAAGCAACATCTTGTTGCAGGGTTTCCTTCGATAATTGCCGAAGTGGCGTAATATCGTCAATAATCATAATGCCCCTTCCGTGTGTGCCAAGGACAAGGTCGTTTTCCCTCTCCTGGATCACAAGGTCGCGGACGGAAACATTGGGCAGTTTCCCTTTAAATTGCGACCAAACCTGCCCGCCATCAATGGAAACAAACAGGCCGGATTCTGTCCCGAGAAACAAAAGCCCCGGCATTTCCGTATCTTCGATCATTTCATAACAATAGCCCTTTATGTTTTTGTCCGTTATGGATTCCCATGTCTCCCCAAAGTCCGTTGTCTTGAACAAATAGGGTTTCATGTCGCCGGTACGGTGGCCATCGAAAGTAACGAAAGCAGTGGCTTCATCATAACGGCTTGCGGTAATCCCCGAAACCCAGGTATGGGCTGGCAAACTGTCGATATTTTCTACAACATTTGTCCAGTTTTTCCCGCCATCTTTCGTCATTTGCAAATTGCCGTCATCGGTCCCGGCCCAAATTACGTTGGCATCCTTAGGTGATTCGCTGATGGCGAAAATACTGCAATGGTTTTCGGCGGTGGAATTGTCAATGGTGATGCCTCCACTTTCTTCCTGTTTTTGTTTTTCAGGGTCATTGGTGGTGAGGTCGGGGGAAATTTGTTCCCAGTTGTCCCCTTTGTCGGTCGTGCGAAACAGGTATTGTGCGCCCACGTACATCACATCTTTTGTCGGACTGAAAGCTACTGGCGTGTTCCAGTTGAAACGCAATTTATTTTCCCCTTCATTTTCGTACGGACGGATGTCCTTAGATTCTTTGGTGTCCATGAATTTCCTGTAAATATGCCCGCCCTGGTATTGCCAGTAAACAATATTGTCGTCATATTTATCGGCAAAAACATAAAAACCGTCACCGCCGCCCACGCTTGTCCAGTTGCGGTTTTGGATGCCGCTTGGGCTTTTAGAAGGTGCGTACCATGAACCATTGTCCTGCAATCCGCCATAAACGTTGTAAGGCTTTTTATTGTCAACCGAAACTCGGTAGAATTGCGAAACGGGCAGGTTGCGGAAAAAGCGCCACGAGCTGCCCTTGTCGTTGGAAACATACAGTCCGCCATCGGTTCCAAGGTACAACAGGTTGTTGTCTTTTTTGCTGATCCAGAGCGCATGCAGATCACCATGGACCCTTCCTCCGGTAACATAGGTCGGCCTGAAATTTTTACCTCCGTTATCGCTGTATTCAAGATAATATCCTGGTTTGTAAATCAGGTTAGTATCTACAGGATCGGTGATGATATTTGAAAAGTAAAAAGGCCTTGCGCCCATGCTGGTGGTTTTGTTCACCATTTCCCAGCTTTCCCCTTTGTCTTCTGATCGGTACAAGGCCGATTTCTTGGATTCCACCAAAGCATAAACAATGTTTGGGTCAACGGGTGAAATGCTCACGGCTATCCTTCCAAGCTCCCCTTCGGGAAGGCCATTGTGGATTTTCCCCCATTCTGCACCTCCATCAGTGGATTTGTACAAAGCACATCCTTGTCCACCCGAATGAAACGAATAGGGCGTACGGCGGAATTCCCACATGGCCGCATAAAGGATACGCGGATCTTGCGGGTCGATGGCAAGACTGGTGCAACCGGTATTTTCATCCACATAAAGGACTTTCTCCCAGTTTTTGCCACCGTCGGTTGTTTTAAAAACGCCTCTTTCCCTGTTGGCGTTCCAAATATGTCCAAGGGCAGCCACATAAACGATATCCGGGTTTTTGGGATGGATAATTATTTTGCCGATGCGTTCGGTATTTTCCAATCCCATTTTCTTCCAGTTTTCGCCACCATCGGTGGTTTTGTAAATGCCATCGCCAACAGAAGTGCTGTTCCGTGTCCAGATTTCCCCTGTCCCCGCCCAAACCGTATCGGGATGCTTTTGGTCGATTGTGACTGCACCGATTGCCTGGCAGTATTTATCGAAAATGGCCTTGAACTGCACGCCCCCGTTTTTGCTTTTCCACAATCCGCCGCTGGCACTGCCCACATAAATAATCCTGGGATCGGACTGAACGGCATCAATGGCAGCTATCCTGCCGCTCATGGTAGCTGGGCCGATGTGCCTGGCCTCAATGGCACCAAAGGTGTTTTTGCTGACTTTTACTTTTTCAGTTGATTGTGCATTCGTTCTTGTGGAGGTTGTCAGTATAAGAAATAGCACGAGGCTGGTAAATAATATTTTCTTCGTTCTTTTCATGTTGTTTGATTTTAATTGATTTTAGGTTTCAAGCTTGATATGCAATATGAGTTCCCTCTAAAAGTAGTCTCCCGGCTACACTATGTGCAATGCAAACCTATTGATTTGCGTACCAGTTTAAAAAACTATTTGTTTTGTTGGGTAAAGATAAAGGTTTTTAGGGAAAGCGGATTGCAGCCCCTTAAAATAATGGTTTGAGATTCGGAAATCCTTAACATTTGGCGGAAGGGCAATCCAAACCTTTTGGGTCGAAGCAGGCCAAAGTGGTGGCGACCCGGAAGGTTGAGGGAAATAAGCGGTAACCGGATTGCAAATCTTGAACATAGGGGGAGGGACAAAACGAAGTAACTGCCACAAAGCAAGGCACAAGTCCCTTACCTGCAATGCTCCCCGTCAGACTTGCGCCAATTGGGGTTTCAATATTGCAATACTAGGTACACAGAATTTGCAGAATCAAATGGAATAACAATGAGCATGATTGAACAATATGACCCATATGAAAACGCTGTGGCTGAACGTATTAATAGAACCCTAAAATATGAATATGGATTAAAACAAACAATTAAGAATACTGAATTAGCAGAAAAAATGATCGTTCAGGCTGAATACATATATAACAACCTAAGAACTCATTTGAGTTTAGAACTTAGAAAACCATCTGAAGTACATTTAAATCCTGACTTAGAATACAAATCATACAGAAGAAATAAAAAAAATCTAAAACAATTAAAAAATTAGTAAATTGCAATCATATTTAAAAACATACCAAAAGCTTAAAATTTATTCTGAATTTTTTGGTCAATTAAAAAGACCAAAAAAAATTCGGAAATAACTTTTTTGCGAGCTTTGAAAATGGTAAATAATTATAAAAAAAGGTCAACCTATATCAGGATAATACACCCATGACAGTACTGGGTTTTTGGAAAGTGGCCGCCCCTATTGCCGTGATGGTGAAGGACGGGCAGCTTGCAACAGACCGCTGGAAGTTTTGCAGAGCTGTTCCGTGATAGTATAATTTTCCTAATTTTGACACAAAAAGCTGTCGATGAACTATAAGGATATTTTTACAAGCCCGAAACCGATAATTGCCTGTATCCATTTAATGCCCCTTCCCGGGGCACCGCTTTATGAAGGGGAAATGGTGAACGTTTTTGAAACCGCTTTACAGGAGGTTGCGATTTTTAAAAAGTACAATGTGGATGGCCTTATTGTGGAGAATTTCAGGGACATGCCTTTTTATCCCGAAAAACTTCCACCCGAAACCATTGCGGCAATGACCGCCGTAATCCGTGAAATAAGGAATGTATTTCCGGGGCCAATTGGTGTAAATGCACTTAGGAACGATGCCCAATCGGCGATGGCCATTGCCGTTGCAACGCAAACCCAATTTATCCGGGTGAATATCCATACCGGTTCTGCGGTTACCGATCAGGGCCTGATCCATGGGAAAGCCCATGAAACATTGCGCTTGCGGGCAAACTTGAAATCGGATGTGCTCGTTTTTGCCGATGTGGACGTGAAACATGCTTCACCTTTGGGCAAGCGTGGATTAGAAGCCGAAACCCGCGATTTGTCAGACCGTGGCCTGGCCAATGCAATCATTGTTTCAGGTGAAGGAACCGGACGGCCAACCCGTTCAGCCGATATTGAAAAGGTGAGGCAGAACACAAACCTTCCCATCCTGCTGGGCAGTGGCGTGAATCCCGATAACATAAAAACCTTGTCTGAAACAGCCGATGGTTTTATCGTTGGCAGTTATTTTAAGAAAGAAGGGAAAGCAATGAACACGGTGGACGAGGCCAGGGTGAAAGGTTTTATGGGGAAATTATAAAACGTTTTAAAATATGAAAAATGCAATAAGAATTAGTACAGTCTTACTTCTTCTAACATCATCGATTGTCCATTCCCAAAACTACGTCCCTTTCCCCGAGGAAAACGCTTTTTGGACAGTATTGGAGTTTAATTACTTAAATGGGGGTTACGATGTTGTGGTATATACAGTTAAGGGAGATACAACAGTAAATGAAAACCAATTTAAGAAAGTTTTCAGGCTCACTGAAATCCCAAACAGTGAGGATACCCTCTGGACATTGCACTGCCTGATGAGGCAGGAAACAGGGAAAAAGAAGATATTCTTTGTAAGGCTTTACCAGGGGGAAACCCAGGAGAAGCTTGGGTACGATTTTGATGTAAACATTGGGGACACTATTAGTTTACCTGCTTTTGACTATGCAAATATTGGTGACAGTATTTATCTGATAGTAAATCCGGTTTTTGACTCAACACAGCTATGGAATGGAGAATCACGAAAAAATTACTTCTTTGCATCAATAATGCAGTATGGTAGTTTTGACCTTCAAGTTATAGAAGGTGTAGGTGAATGGAAGTCTCCTTTCCCGAATTTATTCTACTGGGATGCATTTCACCAACCGGAAATGAATTGCCTTGAAGTTAATGGTGAATACCTATATGGTTTTACTGCCGATCCTTCCGAAAACTGTGGTTTTGATTTTTTGGGTGTCAATGAAGTCCCCGATGAACCCAAAATACGCGTTTACCCAAATCCGGCAAATAAAATACTCCATGTCGAATCTTCTATTTCCAAGGGGGAGAAAACGGATGTGCGTATTTTTAATTCAATTGGGAAAGAAGTGTTTTTTGGTTCCTTCCAAAAATCAAATGAAGGCAAGATCATTATCGACATATCTGATTATCCCAGTGGGATTTACTTCGTTGTTTTTAATTTAGCCGATGATATGGTTTCAAGAACAATGATTGTTGGCCATTGAACGGATCTGGTTCTTCCGCCCTTCACAGGATTAATCTGTGATGGAATCTGACACAATCAGTTTTCAACTGATAAAGTGCAGTTTGGAAATAGGAAAGATAGAAACTTTCTATCTTCATAATACTTGAAATTGCAAGCTTCAAGCGGCGATGCAAATCAAAAACTTGAGAAATCCTTTAGCTCATCATTGGTAATCAGGATCTCGGTCTTTCCATCCGAATAGGGCAGAATCTCGTATTCATTGTACACCAGGCGCAGCCCTTTTTCGGTCATTCCCATATTTTCGGGAAGGATGAATTTATCCACAAAAGTAAAATCTTCCCATTTGTCGTTTTCGCCCATCCCCAGTTTTAGCCTAAGCTTGCTTTCCACAAAAGCCTTAAAAGTTTCTTTGTCGGTAATAAAGCCAAGTATGTCGATCGCATTTCCGGTCTTCGGGTCCACGTTCAGGAATTCGTCCAAATAGCTTGGGTGTGCCCCACCCGAATAAACACTGGTAAGCAGTTCCACCGAAATCAGTTTTTCGTCCGACCAGGTGAGTTTGCAGTTGGTGGTTTGTTCGTATCCACCTGTATTTGCATCGGGGAACTCGGTTTTGAACGATTTGAACTCCTTGACAATGCCAGCAACATATTCTTCGGGCGTTAATTCTTTGATGTCGTCCGAAATGGACATTTTCCGAAAGATGAATTGTTCTATCAAATGGTTGAAATTTTGGGCAGTTTCCGAATCCCCCTCCATTTTAAGGTATTCAATTTCAATATTTACACAGATATCATCTTCACAATCGCCGATTGTTTTGTGAAAGGCCACGTCTTCGAATTTCATTTGTTTGGTATTTGAACATGAAAAAAGGAGAAATGAAAATAGAACGATTCCCGAAACTGTGATTAATGTATTTCGCATAGGCCTAATCTTGAATTTGTTAAAATTAAATATTTCCGTAAAAATACATAAAACAGGGTTTGATTTTAGAAAAAGCGTATTTTTGTAAAAACGAGACCTCTTTCGTATGAAGATAAAACTACCCTTTTTATTGTTCCTTGTTGTCGTGTTTTCAACTTGTCTAGGGCAGTCCAATTCCCCTTTCCCGGGCCCGGCGACCGGAAGTACGGTTTTGTTGCTGATGTACGATGAGAACCATGAAGCCTTGCCGCTTGGGAATGGGTTTGTTGTTGGAGAAAACCGGGTTGCGACAAGTTTTCATGTTATAGAGAACAGTGCGAGCGGTTTCGTGGTATTAAACGATAAATCAGAAAGATATAAAATTGCTGGGGTCATTTCAAAGAACGAGAAAATGGATATTGCCATACTTGCGGTGGAGCAACTTGGTATATTTCCGGTGAAACTGGCCAGTAAATTGAAATTTGATTATGGCGACAAGGTGCGTGCGATCAGCAATCCGAGCGGTACTGGCGCCAAAGTTTCTCCAGGCATCATCAATGGGGTCGTTGACTTGAAAACCTCAAAGCTGAGCTCGAAATCCGACACCATGATCCAGATAACGTCTTTTGTTGCCCCTCGCTGCAACGGAGGGCCTGTCATCAACGAAAAAGGGGATGTGATCGGAGTTGCCGTAACGATTATAAAAACGGGAATGACTTTTAGTTTTGCAGTCCCCGTTACCTATTTGCATCAGCTTTTATCGGAAAAGCCAAAGGGCGATCTCTCTTTCAAGAAAAGCAAGCGTTCCAAGTCCTCCCTACTTGAAAAAGATTGGAGCAATTACCTGAGGGAAGCGGTTACCGGAACGGCCTTTAAATTCGATTCCAACCCCAATTCGGGCTTTTACACCTTTTCGGTCCGCAATAATTTAATCTATCCAATCCACAATATCAAGTGCCTTGTCATTTTTTATGATTCAAATCAATTGCCCATTGAATCGGAGGTGGTGACGATAGATGATGCAATTGGCCCCAAAATGGCCAAGCGAATCCAAAAGCATGGACGGATGCGGCGGGGGGAAGTCCGTGACCTTACCCATTGGACGGAAATCCGTATCCTGACTTTTGAAATTGATGATTATGGAAATTAGGAACCTGCCTATTTTAAGGGCATTATGAAAAACAATACTTCGGTAATTTTTTCTCGCGCAACACCACAAAGAACGCAACGTATTGATGTACAGCAATATGATAAAATGCCTTTCAGGCTACAAATACATTGCAATCAATACATTATAATTATTTACCGAACTATTGATAAAGAGCTGATATGCGAAATGCTGAAAAAACCAAAGTAGGCAATTGGCAAGCAGGGAGTTTGCATATTGCAAACTGTCTTCTTGGTATTTAACATTAGGGAAAAATGAAAAAAATTCTGTACGGGCGATAGTAAAAGTTTCATATCAAGTATCCAATCATGTTTATTGCCACTAAAAGAAAACAAATCCTGTCCCTTGCTGTTTCTTTTTCATACTTAATAAATTTAGCATGAAAAAAGATTTCAACCCACGTTACGAAACCGGCGATTTGCCCTGGGACATCAAGCGTCCCGATTTCAACTTAAAGAATATAGTAAAATCCCGCCCTGTTGAACCATGCAAAGCCCTGGACATTGGTTGTGGAACAGGCGATAATGTCATCTGGCTTGCCCGGGAAGGATTTGAAACATTGGGAATCGATATGTCCTCAAAAGCGATTGAAATGGCAAAAGACAAAGCTGTCAAAACAGGTGTTGAAACCGATTTCAGGACAATGGATTTTCTTGGGGAGAAACTTCCGGCAAATACTTTTGGCTTTGTTTTCGACCGGGGCTGTTTCCATACCTTTGATGAGAAAGAAGACAGGAAGGTTTTTGTAGAAAATGTGCATGGGCTATTAATGAAAGATGGCTTGTGGCTTTCGTTGATCGGGAATTACGATGACGGGCGATTGGACATTGGCCCACCAAAAAGAAAAGCACTGGAAGTTGTTGAAATCGTTGAGCCTTATTTTGAAATCCTGTCCATTGTCCAGGGGCGTTTTGATTCCAACGATGAAATACCATCGAAGATTTGGGTTTGTTTAATGCGGAAACGGAGTGATTAATAATTCCAAAACCACTTACGGTGAATTTTGTGTTGAGTCCCCTCAAGTTGGTGTTGTTGCCAACTTGTGCATACAATAATAATGTGTAGTTGGTTTGCTATAGTTGCGAGGTTCGCATATGAATCAATCTTTCACGGTTTCAAAACCCTCCGCTCGCCATGAGACAATCCCACCTTTCATGTTATGGGTTTCCTTGAACCCGCTCGTCTTCATAAAATCCTGTATCGTCCCGGAACGTCCACCCGAATGGCAATAGATTAAATAAACCTTGTTTTTGTCGAGTTTCAAAACCTGATCCTTTACATCGGGGGCGGAGAAATCAATAAAGACTGAATTTTTTAAATGTCCCCCCTCATATTCCTGGACCGAACGAGTATCGAGAATCACAAAATCCTTATTTGATGAATTGTCCTCTATCATTGCTTTCGCCGCAACGGCATCTATTTCATCTGCAATCACGGTTTCTTTCTGTGCATTGGAAGACGAACAGGAAGTGAATAAAAAACTTGAAATGATCAAGTGGAAAAGCAAAGTCTTAAAGCGGTCCATTTTATGTTTTCTTAAAGCCAATACGTATTTATCATCATTGCACTCTGGTACAGCGCAAGAATAATAAACACACTACCAACGATTTTGTTCATCCACAGGTTTAGAATAGCAATACGGGAAAAAATATATTGCCCCACTTTTCCATAAAGGCTGAGGCATACAAATGTACCGAGGGTAATTCCGATAACGAACATGACTGCCGGAAAGGTCTCAAAACTTATCCATCCCATGGATTGGAACCAAACGGCATAAAATACCCAAAAAGGGATGGATATGGGATTGATGCCCGAAAGGAACATCCCTTTCGAAAAACCGGAATAGCTTCCGGTCTTGTTTTCTTTTGAAGTTGAACCGTTTAGCTTTTTCCGAAGGTGGACGACCCCGAAAATGAGCAATACTGGGATAACCGATAACTTGATCATCATTTCCACAGTTGGGTTCCCCAAGAACCAACTGCTGAATTTTAAGGCAATAATCGCCTGGAAAAATTCAGTAAAAGCAGCCCCGGCCGAGAACAAAACACCTTGCTTCAGGCTTTTTGAAAAACTGATTTCCATAACAGTCATGTTCAGCATCCCGATAGGTAAAGATCCTATGAAGCTGGCAATAAACCCGATGAAAAATATGCTGATGATCGTCATTTAGATTGTTTTTGACCTGACCTTTCAGTATCGGAACGACCTGAAAGAGTCAGGTTTACATTGCTTTTTTTGAATGCTTCTTGCCAACTGTTTTATTAATTGATATTTTCAACCTGTCGTGTCCCCTAACCCAATGTCCTTCTTCGACACAACAGGTTTCTTCTCCCCCTAAGCTGCCTTCTTTTTATAATTCAATAAAAACCGGATTGTTTGTGTGGCCTCTTTCACGGTCATGTATGTAATCCCTTTTTTGCGGTTGATGCGACTGATTTCATAAATCGTCTTCCATTGATTGAAAAGTGCTTTGTAGGCATCCATCAGTTTAAAGCCCGGATCGTAAATATGCGCCGGTTCCGAACCCACACCGTTTATCTCCATGATCTTTATGTTTTTCCCGTTTTTCAAATCCTCAATGCTTGTGCATTTCAAATCGTAACGGCAAAAGAAAATCCCGGGAGTTGTTTTGTTGATATCATCAAATGCTTCCATCAATTTTGTATCGATCAAATGGTTCCCGTTGATGAATTTTGTTCCGCGGCAATGGTTTCCGATAGGCATCAGTTCCCGTTTTTCACCTTTCTTTACTACATTGTTTAATTCACTGCCCAACACATCATTCAGCACCGGGATTTGTAAAATTGCCCTTGGGTTCTTGTTCAACAGTTCTTTTACGGTTGATTTCCCGTCTCCCGTTACCGAAAGGAATTCCTTTATCGTAACCGAATTCACGATTCCTTTCCCCTCCTCCGGATAGCGGTAATACATTATCGCAAATTCAAGTGGGTGCGCAATGAAATCCTGGATGATAAAATGGAAATAGGCATCATTGATATATTTTTTCAATTGTTCGGGATTGTCAAGCTTTTCGACCATCCAGCCCCTTTCGCCAATATCGGGTTTTGCGATCAAGGGGAAATTTATCCCGTTGGCCTTTATGAGTTGAAGGATTTTCCCTTCCGAATAATCTTTATGGATAAAAATAGTCTTCGGTTTAAATTCGCCCGGTAGCATTTCAAGGATATTGAATTTCGATTCGCCCAACATCCCACCGCTTTCGATCGCCGGGTTGGCGGCACTGAAAAACAATACCGAACGGGCTTTTATCCCAAGGTAAACCCAATAGAGGAATATCGGAATATATACAAGGTAAAAAGGCCAGTATTCCCAATTGGAAAGTTTTATGAAAAAAGCTTTGTTTTTGAAATCAGGACGCATTTTCGAGTTTGTAGATGTTTTTGAGTTTTAGGTTCCGGATGAGCTGCATATCGTTCACACGGTCGAAATACAACACCTCGGCATTGGTCTTGTTTTTCATGATCGAAGTGGTGCTTACCGTTTTCAGGATCGAGTGGTTGTCAACCGGTTTTTCGGTGTTCAATAATTCGTAACGGAACCTTGAATGTAATTTGAGCAATTCATGTTGTGTAAATCTTTGCTGTGCCTTCAGCCATTCATGGAATTCCAGTTTCCTGTCGTGCGCAACTTCCGGCGAATAAAGCGTTGCCGAAGAATAAATGTGCGGGATATTCCTATCGAGTTCTTTTATCCGTAGGATTTTTTCTTCAAGGCGCAGTTCAAATACCTGGTTTTCTTCCATAACAATCAACGTAAATGGTTCCAGTCCTTCAAATGAATAATTATTATAGAACGAGCTAAAGGAATCATAACTGAACAAATCAGGGATGATCAACCCGCGGCTATGGTGATAAGGCGGATGGGGAATGTGTTTGTTCGTCCCGCCATTCAACAAACAGGCAATCCGGTTGTTTTCGCCAACACCGATCCATGTTCCACCACCTTTCGGGTCAACCGGGAAAATATGTTTGATTCCGTTTATCTTCCTGATAACCGGCGGGGAAGCAATACCGCGCAACACTTTCTCGTCCCTGCTGTGGGTGAGGATGAAGGCATCTTCGGATTGTGGTATGTATGTTACTGTACACATGTTTTTTTTCTTTAGTCTATTTTGCAATTTGTCAACTGCCTACTCTTTTTTCTTCAACCTGTCAGGTCTCCTTCCCGTGGGCTTTTTCCGACCTAAAAGGTTTTGCTAATTGTCAACTGCCTACTCTTTTTTCTTCAACCTGTCAGGTCGCCCATGCTCAGGCCTGCTTCAACCTTACAGGTTTTTTACAAACTGTTTCTTAAACTTGATGGTTGATGGTGCCACACCAAAGTGTGCCGGCAATAATATTTCAGGTGCAATTTCTTTTAAGCCGATTTTAACGAGGGCAAGGTGATGGATGGTATGCTCCAGGTTATACACCAACTCTCTTTTGAAATTGGTGTCCACCAGGCTATATCCCCCGTTTTCCAATTCGTAGCTCACTTCCAGGATGAGTTTGTCATCTTCGTTGATGTGGGCCAGTTTTTCCAGTAAATCGTGGATCACACTAATGGTGTGGCTTGTATCTTCCTCGATGGCACGGTTGCGCTCGCGCTTGTCGTAATTGATGATGCGCGAGGTGCCGTGGTCTATCAGGCATTGGTAAAATTCGATAATATGCCGGGTGTGCATTCCCACGCTCGATCCCGAAAATACTTCCAGCTGCTGCTTGTAGCGTACGTCGTCCAGTTGTTGTAAGTAAAGTATTACATCTTCAAGGATATTCCTTGCCGCTTGTTTCAAATCCATGATTTCATTCTGTTAATTGAATAAATGTGGTAATTGTTTCAAATGTATATTCCAATTTTAATATGCTGCAAAAACAGTTTTGACAAACGCAAGCCATGTTTTCCCCACTTTGTCGGTAGTGTTTCCAATTCCTTACGTTTAACCTTAACTTTTATCGCTGAACAATAATCTTTTTGTTTACAACAAAACCATCGGAATTTACCTTCACGATATAAACCCCTTTTGCAAGATGGGAGATATTCAGATAAAAATCATCTTGTTTTGCCGAAAAGTCTTTAACAACTACGATGCTTCCATAAATATCCAGGATTTCAACATGGGTTTGTTTAGGGGTAAAATTACTTTTCATTGAAATCTTGATAAAATTATTGGCAGGATTGGGGTAGATAATAAAAACAAATGAATTTCCTGAAATAGTATTGATTGCCGCAACCTGGGGTTTGCCGTTTTTCAGGAGAGCAATTCCACCGGCATATTCACCATAGACGATTTCGATTTTACCATCATTATTGATATCCGCCCCTGAAATATGAATATCAAATCCATACAGGTATAGCGAATCGGCCAGGATAAAAGCCCCGTCAAGATTATCGTCAATATCATCGTATCGGTACAAATACCCTTGTTCGGAACCCACGTACATTACGTAGGACCCGGTTGAGTCCTCAACAATAGTTGGAGAACTAAAACCAGTGCAACATTCGGGCATCACATCCACTTCCCCAAAAAAATCGTTGGTGGGAGCGGAGTTGAAATCGGGCCCGGAAACCGTTCCCATGTTTTCATAATAATTGACCGTGCCGCTCCTTTCACCGATCAACAGGTCGGGCATGCCATCCCGGTTCACGTCCATAATCTGGGGAGTGGCAAACTGGCCCACATCAATACTTTTGTAAATACCTGTTTCAAGGACAAATTCGGCAGGGTTTCCGGGGTTTGCATTGTTCATGAACAAATGGACATTCCCGTTTTCGTCGCCAACGAGCATTTCCATTTTTCCGTCATTGTCCAAATCGCCAAATGCGGGGGAGAGGGCATTCAGGCCAAACTGTGAAAGTCCCCAGGCATCCCGTGTGATGAGCTTGTAGGCCGGCAAGTAGCTTGTTCCCGTGTTCTCGAACAGCGAAAGTTGTCCGGCATATACATTGGTTTCTTCAAAATAGCCATAATTGCCAATGACGATATCCTGTAAGCCATCTCCGTTATAATCGAAGAAAGAGGGTTTTGCCCCGGCGCCCACATCGATCATTTCGTCCTGCAAAAAACCTTTTTGTTGAAACTCCAAAACGGGTATATCTTCTGAACCCTTATTTTTGTAAAACAGAATGTGGTCGAAGTTTTCGGAAGTATTGGGATTATTGGGCGAAACCAACATGTCCTTTTTATTGTCATTGTTCACATCCAAATAATATCCCGCAGGAAATGCGGTAAGGTCAACGGGAAGCGAGTTAGAAGGAAAAGCGGTGTCAACCGCGGTCATGGAAGCTTCCTGTGCGGTTCCCCCATTTGTGAGCATTGTCATATTTGAATTGGAGATATCGCCGAGCATGAGGTTCTTTGCACCGTCACCGCTAAAATCAATGGCAAGCAAGGACGAACCTGCATGGCGGGTTTCTTTTTTGGGCAAGTTGGATTTTACACCACAGGTATCGAACAAAGTAATCGTATTGTCCTGATCACTTTCGGAAAAATAGCCCCAACATTCACTTTCCAAAACAAAGTCCAGGTCATCGCAATTTCCATTGTTTTCCATCGACCTGTTTTTAAAGTATTTTGCCCTTTGCCCCAAAATCCCGAATGAAAGGATGTCGATATCGCCATCGCCATCAATGTCGGTAATGGCCGGCATATCGGGTGGGCTCACATAAATATGTTCCTGTCCGTTTGGGGTTTCACTAAAAAGGAGTGAAGTGACCAAGGTAAAATGCAATCCCCCTTTTTCCGAAAAGTCATTGCGGTAAACTGCCAAACCGGCCGGCACCGAAGTGAAAATATCCTCTTTCCCATCACAGTTGTAATCAACGAACAAGGCCCAATTGTGCATCACAGGGAAAAAAATTTGGTAGGAAGGGTCGTATTCGTAATCCACTTCGCCGGGCGCCCCCTTGTTGATAAAAGTTTTCACGGCTCCAAACCAATCCCTTTCAAAGGCTACCAAATCTTTCAGGCCATCGCCATTTAAATCAATGGAGGAGAACTGAGGGCTGTTGAAACCGCCGGCCCACGGAAGCGATATTGTTTCCCCTGAAATCTCCACCGGAATGGTGTCGTACCGGACGAATTGTAATTGGGGAAAGATAGGGTTAAATATGCTTGTAAGTGAAATAAATAGGGCGATTGCCGGTATATTATAATGTTTCATTTTAGTATTCGTTAGTTCATTTTCGAGTAAAATCCCAAATGGACCATTGATCTAATCCATTGGGTAAAAGTGTGGAATTGCAGCTATCGGCTTTCCCCTAAGAGTTCCAAAACATTTGTTTTCAGTTTTGGTAAATGATTGAGGATAATTGCCCAGATTGTTTCATCGGTGATATTATCATAAGAGTGGATGATGAAATTCCTTAGACCGATTATACTCCCGGCATTTTCAATTTTAATTTCGGGGAACTCCCTACTGATCCGGTTTACTGCTTCACCAATAATTTCAAGGTTTCGTTCAATACCTTTTTTCAGTAAAAGATTGCTTTTGTAAGTTTCAAAGGTTTTTCCGTTTTCTTCTAAAAACCCTTCAATTTCAACAATGGCAATTTTTATGTCATACAACCATTTCAGGTGTTTCCCTTCCATAAATTAATACTTTGCTGTTGTCAATTGTTTTTTTCAGATAAGGGTTCTTCAAAGCTTGTTCCTCCAAAATATCAACCTTTCGGCCAAACAGTTTTTCCAGATTGTTTTTTAACCCAAGGAGATTGTCGAAGTAATCGTATAAATCAACATCTGCAAACCGAACAAGGAAATCAATATCGCTTTCTTTATTAAAATCCTTGGTCACAACTGACCCAAAAACATACATATTCCCGACTTTGTGCTTATCGCACAATTTCTTGATTTGTCCTAAATTTTGTTCGATTACATTCATCTTACAAAGATAATAATATTGCAAACATGATAAATACCAAGCATTCTATTCTTCAAACGGATCAGAAAAATCCGGGTTTTCGATATAGCTTTCGTCCGTTAGTGTTTTCAAAAAGGCAATCAGGTTTTCCTTTTGATCGTCCGTAAGGTGTAATCCCCCCTGGCCCACTTTTTTCATGAGCGGGTCGATGGTTTCCGACCAAACAACCCCTTCGCTATAAAAATCGACCACATCTTCTATTGTTTCAAAACGGCCATCGTGCATAAAAGGGGCCGTAAACTCAATGTTTCTTAAAGTTGGTGTTTTGAACTTGCCAATATCGTTTGCGTTCCCACTAATTTCGCCCAGGCCCAAATCGGTAAATGCAGCGTCCATTCCATTATTATGAAATAAATTGTCAGTGAACAAAATTGTGGTATGGCAATGAAAACAGTCCCCAATTTCCGAGAAGAAAATTTCAAAGCCCTGTGATTCTGCCTGTGTGAGCACTGCCTCATTTCTTAGGTACCTGTCCCATTTCGAATTACTTGAAATCATCGTCCGCTCAAACTGTGCGATTGCTTTTGCCACGAGCATCGAATCAATTTCCCGTGTCCCAAATGCCTTGAAAAACAAATCCGGGTAATCGGGATGTGCATTGAGTTTTTGCATGGCCTCGGGCCAGGGCAAATTCATTTCGACCGGATTTGGTACGGGACCCAAAGCCTGGTCTTCGACCGTTGCAGCCCTTCCGTCCCAAAAAAAGGAAGGCATCCATGCCGTATTTATTACCGATGGGGAATTACGGTTTCCAATGCTGCCATCAATCCCTTCGCTGAATTGCTTGCCGTTATCGGTAAACGAAAATTCAGGGGCATGGCAAGAAGCACAGGATTGTGTATTGTCGCCCGAAAGTATTTTATCGTAATACAACATTCTCCCCAATTGAACACCTTCGACTGTCATGGGGTTGTCATCCGGGATAATTATATCGGGAAACCCTGTTGGTTTTATTATTTCATAAGGTGTTGGGTCGAACACTTCCCCAGAGGGTTCTTCTTTTGCCGTATCTTTTTTACAGGCAATAAGAACCAATAACCCAAAAACGAAAAATAAAAGGAGCTTGAAAAAAGTTTTCATCAGTCTGTGATTGTTAGGATGGGCGTAATCTCAATTGAAAAAACATCGTTGCCGTTTTCGTGCAACTTTTGTTGAAGCATCTGGTTTCCCATCATTGAGGTCATAAAATTCAAGTCGATCTGGTTGGGAGTTTCCCACCATTTGCCGATGTCCATTTTGAGCATAATTTCAAAAGTCCCCCCTTCAGCCGTAAAACCTGAGTTGGGCAGGTCAACTTCAATAAAATAAGGATTGCCCATGGATTGCCCGGTATGTGCCTGGAAGTTTTTTATTGTCCCTGCCGAATCTATCTTTCCTTCCAGTTTCATATAATGATAACCTTGTCCCATGGCTGGTGGCCATTCCATATTGCTTTCCGGAGGATTGAGATACCTTCCGTTTTTATTTTTAAGGGTATCCAAACCGAAAATAAAGGAGATGGAAGAGTATTCGCCTTCGGGGATTTTTACATTTGGTGAATAATTTAATGTGCTTGGATCGGCAGCATCCACATAATGCTCACCGTCAATCACAAAACTGCTTCCATTTGTGCTGTGGAAAGTGATATTGGAAACAAAATATTTTAAAGTGGCCACGCTGTAATCGTTCCCGCTGGCATTTTGGTATTGGATGCTGTCAAAAACAAGTTGTTCCCCATTTACATTGTGGTTCAATGTAAATAAAACCGTTGCATCTTTGTTTACGGGGTCAATAGGGACATCATCGGTTTTTTTACAGGCATTGAATGCCAAGGTTGTCCCCAGAACCAAAACCATCAATATTAAAAGGTTTTTCTTCATGTGTTTAGTTTTCCTGATTAGCTTGTTCATATTTGTTATATCGCCGCTAATTCGCTAATAAGAATTAACTTATTGTGGCCTTGTGTTATTTTCTCCTTGATATGTTTCGTTCATTTTTGGTTGGTTTCGTTTTGTTATAAACATAAGTCCAAATTTATGGTCTGATGGTTGTCTCGCCTCAATCCCAAATTAAAATAAAAATGACAATGATCCAATTTCAGGAAATAAACAGCAATACCATGCTATTGGTTCACTTCAAAAATAAAAATAGTTGTGAAAACTAAACCGGCTCTGACTGAAGCTCGATGAGGGTAATTTCGGGGCGGATGCCAACACGGCCCGGATAGCCGATGGTGCCGATCCCACGGTTGACATATAAATGCTGTTTGCCCCCGGTTTTTGTGTTTTTCTTTTGGTACATCCCGGCCCAGTAACGATAAGCATATTGTACCGGGCTCCAGCGCATTCCGGGGAACTCAAAGCCAAACTGGCCGCCATGTGTGTGCCCGGCAAGGGTAAGATTGATGGTGTGTTCAAAATCGGAAATTTTGTATTGCCAATGGGTCGGGTCGTGGGAAAGCAGAATTTTCACGGGGACATCTTCCACACCGGTAACCGCTTTGCGAAGGTCCCCATATTTGGGGAAACGTTTCATGGAGCCCCAGTTCTCGACCCCAAGAAGGGCGATTCTGTCATCCCCTTTTGTAAGCTCCACATTTTCATTGCGCAATAGTTTCCAACCAAGGCCATTATAAAAATCGTACAGTTGCCGCATGTTTTCCTCTTTGGCTTTTCTTGTTGGCCAATGTGTGTAATCACCGTAATCGTGGTTTCCAAGGATGGCATAAATACCTTGCTTCGCTTTTAGTTTCCTGAAGATATCGGTAAACTCAATGGCCTCATCGGTTTTGTAATTTACAAGGTCGCCCGTGAAAACAATGATGTCGGGGTCCAGGTCATTCATAACGTCAATGGCCTCTTCCAGCTCATGTTTCATTACCCAATTGCCAAGGTGGATATCTGAAAACTGGACAATCTTAAAGCCCGAAAAAGAAGCCGGCAAATCGGGCAAGCTAAGCCATTCCCTCCATACCCTGAAATCATAGACCCATTTCACCATTCCCCAAAGTAGGCTGCTGAACATCATTCCGCCAACAACAAGCCCGCTTTTTTTCAGGAACTCACTACGGGGCATTTTTCTGCCCAATGGTTTTTCTTTCCGTTTGGTTTTTGGAATTGAAATATATCTTATCAGCCTGATTATATCGGCGATCATTAAAAACAGAATGGGAGCCAGCTTTGCAAAATAACTAATGATGACCATCCCCACAAGGTAACTCCTGAAAGCCCTGTTCCATTCCATAAAAGGATGGATGAGCGAGCCCACAAGTATCCCCAAAACCATGATGGCCGGTGACCAATATAGCAGCGTAACCAATGTTGCCAGGCTTTTCCGCCATTTCTTTATGGTGGGCCAATAGGAAAGGAAAAGGTAAAGATCAAAAAGGAACAGGGCGACAAATACCGGTAGGCGCCCCACGCTTTTCGGGAATATGTCCTCCAAAACCGAATGTATCAAAACCAAAAGGCCGATCCCGAAAAGTACGTAAAGGATTTTTTTCATAAACGGATTATGTGATTATCGTAAACCTGATTTTTCTAAACGATCTTGTCAAAAGTTAATTGTTGTCATCATAAAAAACTGGAAAAATGATTGGGCTTTCTATGGCTCACCCTCGCCTGCCAAAGTATTTCATGGCGAGTAGGCCTTTTTACCCTCTCAAGAGTGGAGTTTAAGGTAATTGTTTCTCAAGTTTTTATAAATCATTCGTTTAACTTTTGACAATTTCAATTTATTGCAGGTTTAGGTGTTTCAGGAAATTGTTTTTCCCGAAAATTTTCCATTAGACGCAAATACGAACAAACAAGTTGCATAAATGATTTTTAAATCCTCATGTTTTTAGAATTACTGACAAGAAAATCTATACTTTACGCCATCTCCTTAATGTAATTCACCAAGCCTTTCGCCTCAAAAATGCCCATCAGCTTTTCGGGCAAAGGGGCAAAGTTGAATTCTTTACCACCCACGCTTACAATGCCATTGGGCAGGTCAACTTTCACCTTGTCGCCTTTTTTATAGGCATCCACGGCTTCGGGAAGGATGATGATAGGAAGTCCCTGGTTTACGGAAGAACGGTAAAAAATCCGGTTTACCGATTTGCAGATAACGGCTTTTACCCCTGCATGGGAAAGGGCCACGGCAGGATGTTCGCGTGAACTGCCACAACCAAAATTGGCCCCGGCCATAATCACATCGTCTTTGCTTACCCTGTTAGAGAAACTTTCGTCGAAGCCCTTGAAAAGGTGGGGCATGATTTTTTCCGGCTCGGAACTCAAAACGGCATAGGTGAGGTTTCCGGCAAACATCTGGTCGGTGTTCAAATTGTCGGCATCGGCATAATTCCAGGTCCCGTCTTCGTATCTGTCATCACCGGATTTTATGTCAACGGTCCCGCTTTCTTCAATGGTAAAAGGATATTGTTCACCCGGAATATTTCCACGTACATCTGTAATCTCGCCAGCAATGGCGGCATGTGCAACGGCAGCCGGGGAAGCCAGATAGATATTGGCGTTTTTGTTCCCCATCCGGCCTTTGAAGTTCCGATTGGCCGTGGAAATCACATTGTAGCCATCTGCCGGGATTCCTTGTCCTGTTCCCAGGCATGGGCCACAGGAACTTGAGAGGACATTGGCCCCGGACTCCATCAGTATCCTGATGATCCCTTTTTCCATGGCTTCCATGTAAATTTTCCGCGAGGCCGGCACGATTACCATCTGCACATCGGGATGAACTGTTTTGCCTTCCAGTACATGGGCAGCGGCTTCGAGGTCTTCCAAACGGCCATTGGTACAGGTTCCTACCATGGCTTCATGGATTTTTATCCCGGTTACTTGCGAAAGCGGCCTTACGTTATCAACGTGATGAGGCTCGGCGACAAGCGGGAACAATTCACCAAGGTCAATTTCTATTTCCTTTGAATAGGTTGCACCTTCATCGGCCCAAACCCCTTCCGCCTTTTCACCGATATGTTCCCATGTCAGTTCATCGGCGGGGAACACGGCATTCTTGGCTCCCATTTCAGAAGCAAGGTTGGCAATGGTCATCCGTTGTGAGATGGTCAGGGTTTTTACCCCATCTCCATGGTATTCGATGGATTTGTAATCGGCGCCGCTTGAACCGATCATCCCGATTATCCACAGGGAAAGGTCTTTTGCGTAAACATGTGGGTTCAGTTTTCCGTGTAAGGTGATTTTTATGGACTCTGGGACACGGAACCAGGTTTCGCCCTGCTTCCATAAACCGGCGGCTTCTGTTCGGTCGATCCCAGCAGCAAAGGCATTGAAAGCCCCGGCAGTACAGGTATGGCTGTCGCTGCCCACGATCACCATACCCGGTTTTGCATAATCGGCCATTATCTGATGGCAGATCCCTTTTCCGGCATCATGGAATTTTGTGATCTTGTTTTCTTTCACAAAATCACGGATGTATTGGTAATCGTTGGCCAGTTTGGCATTGGTCGGAGGTGCGTTATGGTCGAGGACGATAAGCAATTGATCCGGGTTTGGGATTTTGGCCCCGCCCATTTTGGCAAAAGTTTTAGAGATACTTGCTGTGTTATCGTGTGTGAGGATGATGTCGGGCTTTTTGAAAACGATGTTCCCGGTTTGTGCACCAAATATTTTTTCTACGAAAGTTTTTCCTGACATAATATATTGAATTGGAATTTTTTATTTATTTGATTGAATTCGATGGTGCAAAATTAGGGTATTTGAACCATAAAAGACATAAAAGGACATATAAGTTTGTGGGGGAAGCGGGCATTGGCGCACACCTCATATTTCCATTTTTTTTAAAGACATGCCAAAGAAGTTGCCTCGCCCATTGCCAAAGTCAGATGTTAAGGTATTGATTGAATTCGATGGTGCAAAATTAGGGTATTTGAACCATAAACTGCATAAAAGGAAATATAAGTTTTGCATGTTTGAATTGAGCTATAAAATGGTTTTGCACTTATCTTTTATCTTGAAACAACAATCTTTTGATAGGCTCCTATTTCAGGGTTTTCAAAAGATGATACTTTTAGGAAATAAATTCCTTGACGGAAATCTTGCATTTGAATTTTAAAAGTTGACTCTCCATTTGATAAAATTGAGAATTCAAGTCGCCCAAAAATATCTGATACTTCGATTTTTATTTTATCGTTTTCATCAAAGCCTGAAACCTGCACATTTAGTATATCCGATACAGGATTTGGGAAAACAGTAATATTGAAATTGTTTTTATTCGTTTTGTTCAAGGCATTGACCCCGGGAAATGCTGAACCTGAAAAGTAATTCAATCCACCGGAGTAGTTGCCGGTAATCAAGTCTTGCCAACCATCATTGTCCATATCTGAAATTGCCGCTGCCGACCGCATCCCCATGTCCATTTCAAAAACACCATTGCCAACAAGCAAATAAAGGGAATCGGATTCGGTGAAATTTCCTGTTAGGTTTCCTTCAATGTTTTTATAGTAAAAAACCTTCCCGTCTTCGGAGCCCACCAACAACTCCAATTGGTTTTCGTTGTTCCTGAAAAACCGGGGTGTGCTATAACCGGTGTAGGAAAGCGTGGAATCCGTAACATTTACGCTTCCCATATAATCGCTTATCCAGATGAACTGTGGGCTTGAAAGTGTCCCTTGGTTTTCATAATAACTGATTCGCCCATCCTGTTTGCCAATGGCAAGATCGGGCAAATTATCCTGGTTCAGGTCAATTAATTGCGGGGCACTGAACTGGCCAACGTCAATGTCCTGATAATTAAAGACCGGAGAAGCAAACAGCATCGTGTCAGGATTTGTTGCAACATTTTCAAGAAATAGTAAACTGCCGTCTTCCTGTCCGGCCAACATATCCGTATCACCATCATTATCCAAATCCCCAAAGGTAGGATAAAGTCCACGAAGATGCTCTGAATGAAGGTCGGCGAAATTATCGGTAATTCGGGTAAACTCAGGTTCAGATTGAGTTCCCGTATTTTTAAACAGGGCAACATTCGACCAATAGACCGATTTCAGAAACGCCCCTGCCTGATAATAGGAGTACATATAATAGCCGAAATTGGAAATGAACAAATCCTGCAATCCGTCATTGTTGTAATCGAACAGCAAAGGGCATGAGCCGGAACCCACATCGATCATGTCCTCCTGCAAAAAATCATTTTGTGCAAAGGCGAAATCGGGAAACTCATTGGCCCCTTCATTTCGATACAATTGGACACTTCTTTTATTCCTGGAAGTAATGGTGCTTGGATCAAAGGGCGAAACAATCAAATCCTTCACTTCGTCATTATCAATGTCGATATACATACCGGCCGGCATCGAAAAAAGCTTGAGGGGTTTGTCATAAACCGGGAAAAGCGTGTCGTAACTGGTCATATGGGCTTCATCTGTATCGCCCCCGTTTATCAATTCCACAAGGTTGGGATAATCCACATCACCAAGCAGCAGGTCTTTGTCGGCATCATTGTCCAAATCCAGTAAAAGAAATGTGGAGCCGGTGTGCCTGTTTGTTTTATTGTCCTGCATTTGTTTAATGTTGTTGCAGGTATCAAGATAGATTTCGTTGGATTCGTCATTTTCGGCAAAATGGCCCCAACAGGAAGTGGTTTCTTCAAAATCCAGGGAGTCGGCAATGCCGTATTTTTCCATGGACATATTCTTGTGCATTTCCACAAAAGAACCCAAGCCCCAGAAAACAAGGATATCGAGGTCGCCATCATTGTCAATGTCCGAAATCCCGGGGTAATCGGCATAGGTCACGAGGATATTCACATAACCGCCGCCTTGAAGGGATGTTAAAAATGGTTCCACTTCCACCGTGAATTCAAGTTCCGGGCCGGATGTGTTTTTATAGACTTTCATTCCGGCCCATCCCGGAGAGTAAGTGAAGATGTCGTTCTTGCCGTCCATATTGTAATCGGCCAGGATTACCCAATCGAATAACCCGGGGAATTTTTGGGCATACTCCGGGGCATATGTGTAATCCACCTGTCCGGCCGTGCCACCATTAAGGAAAGTCATAATACGGTTGCCGTTCCGGTCGAACACCATCAGGTCTTTTGTGCCGTCGAGGTCGAGGTCGATTTCATTGAACTGGCAGGAATTCATTCCCCCGGCCCATGGGAAAGCAAAGGTTTTTTTCGTTTCATCTTTTACAACCACCGGGCTTTTGGAGTTTTGATGGTTCTTGAAAAGCAATTGGCCGTGAACGGTTTGCGAAACAACAAGAAGCACCAGCATCAGCAGGTTCAAGCAATATTTTTTATAATGTACCATGTGTCGAAATCCTTTATTTCATACCCTCTATGTGCCAATATGTGGCAAGCATCCGCACTTGCGATTGTTCATCCCACAAATAAGCATGGACGCTTATTGCATACTTATTCCCTTTTTATTGCATCCAACAATTCCCCCATCACTTCCGTTGCTTTTCCTTCGAGGTAAATATCCGTTAAGGAAGCCGTGTAATTGGATGGCTTTGTGTTTACCTCGATTACTTTTGCCCCGTTTTGTTTGGCAATATACGGAATTTGTGCTGCCGGCATCACTTCGCCCGTTGTGCCAATCACCAAAACCACTTCCGCTTTTTGGGCTGCTTCCATCGATTTTTTGTAAGCACCGGGAGGGATCCCTTCGCCAAAAAAGATAAAATCGGGTTTCAATAAACTTTTGCAATTTTCACATTGGGGTGGAAGTCTTTCCAGGTTTATTTTCATGACATCATGATGCTTTCCACATTTTGTGCACAAAAGCTTTTTCATGTTCCCGTGAAATTCATGGACTATCCGGCTTCCGGCTTCCTGGTGCAGGTTGTCGATATTTTGTGTCACGATGCATTGTAGCAGGTTTTTTTCTTCCATTTCCGCCAATGTGAAATGGGATTTGTTGGGAAGCGATTTCCCGAAATACGCATAAAAGATTTCCCTTATCACCTTCCATGATTCTTCCGGGGATTGATGGAAAAACCCCAACTCCAAAACCTTTGGGTCGTATTTTCCCCAAATGCCATTTTCGCCCCGGAAAGGAGGGATGCCACTTTCGACAGAAATGCCCGCACCCGTGAAAGCAAAGGTGTAGTTGGATTCTTTGATGACTTTTGCCGCTTCCTTAATTTCGTTCATGTCCATCGTTATTATTGAAAGTAAAACCTATATAAAGCGCAATCAGGGTTGAAAAGGGATATGGGTGTCCCAATGGAAATTATACCTTGATGGAAACCCCGATCCCGAAATTTTGTTTCATCTGCAAACGGGGGCCGGAACCTACCTGGGTTTTTATCCCATCAACTTTTTCATATTGTGGGATTTTAATGTCATGGTCATACAAAAAGTGCATATAGATCATGGAGGACAGAAAGCTGTTTATCTTGAAATTGAAAGCTGTTTCCCAATCCACATCCACGTTCCATCGGTTATCACTGTTTTCGTCCATATAATTGTTATGGAGGTTCAGTTTGGAAGAAAGGTTTACGTTTTTAATGATATCCTTGTGATAGTTCAAGATAAAGTTAAACCCGAATTTTGCTTTGTAATCCGAACCGGGAATCAATACGTTCCCAAGGGAATCCCTCACAGCGGGGGTCACGCCAAAAGCACCTTTGTTGGCAAGCTCCTGGTTGGCCACAAAAATGAATTTTCCGCTTGCCGGGGAGATGAAAACAGAAGTAAACTTATTGGGTTTGTATTCCATTCCCAATGAGAGCAGGAAATTGGCCGGTGCCAGAAAGGTGGAGACCAATGTGCTGTCATCGGGGTACTTATAGCCATTCGAAAACTGTGATTTGAGATTTGCGATCAGGGAATAGTACCAATTTTCAAAAACTTCGTAACCCACCGCAGTCCCGACCTCGATTTTGTCATCAGTTTTTCTAACGCCCTGTTCACCGTTCCAGGTAATTCCATATGCCATCAGCAAATAGTTGTCCGCCTTGAATTTCTTTTTTAAATACGTGGCCTTGAAAACCCCGAACACATTTCCGGCCAGCGTACTTTCACCCCCTTCGGCCCAATTGGTAAAACTCACCTGGTTCAGGTTAAAATTGCCATTGGCGCCCATGAACCAAACACGGGTCGAGTCGTTTACCAAAGCAGTGTCAAGCGAAAAGTCGGGTTTGTATATGCCATCAGGGCTTGAATCCTTTTTTTCAGGGACAGAGGCAAAGGATTTCAGCGCTACAACAAACAGGATAAGTAGGAAATGATTCTTCATGTTCGATATATTCATTTGGAATACAAAAGTAGCTTACATCCATATGTAAACCAACTTTAATTTGAACGGGGTTTTTAACAGGAAATTGTTAATGGGAGGTGTATTGAAACAAAAAAGCCCACATCAAAAAGATGCGGGCTTTTGTTTGTCGGGGTAGGGTGATTCGAACACCCGACCTCCTGCTCCCAAAGCAGGCGCGCTAACCGGACTACGCTATACCCCGAATATAATAAATCCCGATAAATCAAAAAACAAATTCCAATCCACCTATGCCCATTGGGCTTCGGAGGATAAGTGCGGAGAGAGGGGGATTCGAACCCCCGGTACCCTTTGCAAAGTACGCCAGTTTAGCAAACTGGTGGTTTCAGCCACTCACCCACCTCTCCGGGTGTTCTAAATGTGAATTAATTTTGAAATAATATCTTCAAAGAACCTGCTTCCCTTTTGGGAGGTGCAAAAGTATAAAAATTATCATTTGAACAAATTTATTTTATTGTTTTTTTAATGTGCTACTTCTTTTGTAGTTTTGTGTGTCAATAATTTGTTATGGATATTGCAGGAAATTTATCGGAATTATTAGGGAACATACCTCCAAGTGTTAAGTTGGTAGCGGTTTCAAAAACCAAACCCAATGAGGACATCCTTGAAGCTTATGATACCGGGTTTCGTGTTTTTGGGGAGAACAAGGCCCAGGAGCTAAGCCGGAAATATTCGGAACTGCCTAAGGATATCGAATGGCATTTTATCGGCCATATGCAATCCAACAAGGTGAAATACATTGCGCCATTTGTTTCGCTTATCCATGGTATCGATAGTTTTAAGTTGCTGAAGGAAATCAATAAGCAAGCAATAAGAAATGACAGGGTGATTAATTGTTTGTTCCAATTCCATATTGCAACCGAATCAACAAAATTTGGATTTGACCTTGAAGAGGTTTCTGGTATTTTGGATTTAAAGGAATTTGGGGAATTGAAAAACATCCGGATATGTGGTGTCATGGGTATGGCAACTTATACTTCGGATACAGCAATTGTCAGAAACGAATTCAGGAACCTGAAAGATATTTTCACAAACTTGAAATCAAGTTTTTTTGCCGAACAGGAAAGTTTTAAGGAAATTTCGATGGGGATGTCGGGTGATTATGAAATCGCGATTGAGGAAGGAAGTACGATGATAAGGGTGGGGAGTGCTATCTTTGGAGAGAGGGATTAAACGAAATAGCTATATTATGGAAGTGCCGAAGATAATCCCTGGTTATTGTGCCAGAATATGTTTTTGTCCGAATTGTCCACATTGGAATTCAAGTTCGCATCTGACTGATAATACCCGTTCATGCCAGCCTGAAGGTTCCAGTCAATCGAAATATCATTGGAGTCAATTACACCATCGGCATTAAAATCGCCGGCAACCATCCCAAAAACCCCGTTGCCCAGGTTGCTTTGTGAATTTCCATAAGCCTGGTTTACTGCTGTGGTGAAATCATAAGCGTATGTCCCGTTATTTTCAATTAGCGGGTTTGCCGATAAAACAGGGAGGTGGTTTTGGTGATGGACAACCACAAACAATTGGTTGGTAACCGAAGAATTGAACGTGATATCCGAAACCCCATCCATATCCACAACCGAGCCATTGGAGAGCAATAGGGCAGCCTTTCGTTCCAGCCGTGTCGATTCTGTGGCTGAAGCAGCATCAGTGGCATCCCGGATATCCATCAAAACCCAGTCAACAATATTGGGGGGAAGGGATCCCAGGGTTTCGGTGCCGGCATAATTCCAGGGTTCACTGTTAAATGGTTGCTGTAGCGGAATATCCGCCATAAGGCTTGTGTTCATTTCAGATCCGTTATAAGGCCCTTCGAGATAGGTTTTGATGTTGAGGCCAAAGCCGCTTCCCACTGCACTTTGAATGGCATCGAACCATTTCTGGGCCATTTTTTCTTCTCCCAGGGAATTGGTGTGAACGCCATCGAACGTATCGGTTGTTGGGTCAAAGCCTGAAAACTGGTCAACAATGACAATTGGGGAATTTTCATCCTGCATATCCGTGGCTATTGAAGGGATTTCGGCATTTAACAAAGGAATCCTCGAAGCCCAGGTGGGATATAAAGATTCATTGGCAGGAATTAGTTTTGCAAGGAGGATGATCACGTTGGGGTTATCAGCTCTCAAAATATTTATAATGTCCTTTAGTTCATTGATTGTCCCGGAGACAGATTGCCCTTGTACCATGTCGTTCGTGCCAAGATGGATGAGGGCAATGTCGGGCGTGTAACTGCCAAGCCATGTTGATAAATGCCCCGTTCCCTTACAATTGCTGGAGTTTCCCCCATTGATAATCTCATCGCACCGCCAGCCCCAATGGCCTTCATGGCCTGTGTCAAATGTATGTCCGTTATAGTCTGGAAAAGTTGGCGTTCCACAATTATAGTGATCGGTCATGGAACCCACGAAATCAAAATCAACCCCATCATCAATTAGTTTTTTCCAGAGCTTATAGCGGTAACTGTAATGCTGGTTGTCAAGCTGTGTGATGGAATTTCCTATGGGCAGGATTTTTAGGGTTTGGCTTTTAGCAGGTGTTACTATGAAATTACCAAGTAACAAAACAAATAATAATTTCAGCAGAATGTTTTTCCATAGATACATCATAACAAATAATTGGTTTAAGAACTAAATTGAAAATTTAAGCCCTTGGTTTTGGTTTTTAGTATTTCATCTTCCCAATTGGGGGGATACAACGGGCAAAATTAATTAAATAAATGAAAGGAGCAAAAAAGAAATTGTTCGTTTATCTTCCCCCTGTTACAATTTGCACCGAGCCTTTGAACACGTCCTTTCCATGTTCGCCCTCACAAACCAATATGTAGAAATAGGTCCCGTCCACAAGATTGTCGCCATCCCAATCATTCGTGTAATTGGCCATTTCATATACTTTTTGCCCCCAGCGGTTAAATATAATAAGTGTATTGGAATTGTAAAAATCATTGATATTGATAGGGTCATCATTTTCGCCAAACTTGTATGCAGGGTCATTACCTCCATCGCTTTCGCTGCCCGTATCATAAGTAATGATAAATTTTTCGTTTATCCCGTCCCCATTGGGGGTAAAGGCACTCGGTATCTTGAATTTTACAGGCTTTACAACAATTGTAATACTATCTTCGGCTTTACAGCCATAATAAGTATCAAAAGAAAAAACAACGGAGTAAGTCCCTTCGTCTGAATAGGTGTGGTTTACAGGGCTGACAAAAGAAGTTCCCCCATCGCCAAAGTCCCAGGAAAAAGTGTTGATGAAAAATGTATCTGTTCCCAACGAATCATATGTCTTATTTTCATATGTGAAATTTATATATGGTCTTTGCCGGTATATCGTATCTGCCGGATCGGTAACCAATTCCACTTCCGGGATACCATAGGCCTTTACATTGTAATCACCTTTTAATGTACAGCCCAGGGTATCGGTAACCACATATTGAAATTCACCGTCTTTGACCTTTATCACCATGTTCGGATCATCGTAATCGGCAATTCCTTCAGAGTACTCATAGACATAAGGCGGTGCAAAACCACCTGAGACCTGTAATTCCAGGCTTGCTTTGTTTTCACCGGGGCATCCCATGGTATTTTGGATAAGGGTGTCCAATACAATAATTGGGGTTACTTCCACTTCGATGCTATCGGTACAGAAATTGTCCGTTGAATTGGGATCGGTCACATTTGCGTAATAGGTCGTATTGTTGCGCGGGAAAACGTGAAGGGAATCCGTGAGTGTGTCCCCCGGTACCCAAAGGCAATCAAAATAGGAATCATCAATGCTGATCAGAATGGTATCGCCACAGGCAATGCTGGTGTCGGATTGGAGGATGCTTACGTCAACGATTGTTAAAAGAGTATTGTCCGTATAAAACAAGGTATCCCCTATATTTGTTTCAATCCAGTAATCCCCGGAAGTAAATGCCCAGGTTGAACTTGTTGTATCCCCTGTGTTCCAAATATAAGAATCATAGATTGGGTTTACTGAAATCAAAACACTATCTGCCCGGCATGAATTGATATTATCCGGTAGCATGTCCCCTTGTCCAAAAACCTGAACACTTGTGGCCAGTAACAATACTGTAAAAAAAATGTTTCTCATATGTTTGTTGAACAGAGACACTTATATTGTGAATAATCAAAGGGTTTTCAAAACGAATTAACGTGCAAAGATGATTAAAATTTCGATGTCGGTTTTAAATGTGAAAAAAAAATTGTCCCATAACCTGAAAAAGTGTCTGATATGATTGTGTAAATATCTTACTTTCAAGACATAAAGTCATCTTTTTGATTAGAAAATGTCAAAATTTCTGATTTGTTTTATCAACAATCAATTGGCAGGTTAATTGGGCGTGGCGTGAAAAAATTATTACGAACTTAAAAACAAAAAGATATGAACTTAAATAATTTCACGATAAAATCGCAGGAGGCCATTCAAAAGGCCCAGGAAATTGCTTCAGGGAACAGCAATCAGTCTATCGAGAGCATTCACATATTGAAAGGGATCATGCAAGTGGACGAAAATGTGATTCCCTATTTGCTGAAAAAACTGGATGTAAACACAGTGATTTTGGATAAAGCAATTGACAAGATAATCGAATCACTTCCGAAAGTTTCAGGTGGGGAGCATTTCCTTTCGCGTGAAGCAAATGCTGCATTGCAAAAAGCAAGCGGTTATTTAAAAGATTTTAACGATCAATTTGTTTCGGTCGAGCATATCCTGCTTGGTATCCTGGCCGGGAAAGATACGGCCGCAAAGCTTTTAAAGGACAATGGAATGACCGAAAAGTCTTTGTTGGCCGCAATTAAGCAATTGAGGCAGGGCTCAACGGTTGACAGCCAATCGGCTGAGGATACCTTCAATTCATTGAACCGTTATGCAAAAAACCTGAACGAACTGGCAAGGACCGGAAAACTGGATCCGGTCATTGGCCGCGATGAAGAAATTCGCCGGATCTTGCAAATATTGTCGCGACGGACAAAAAACAACCCTATCCTAATAGGAGAGCCAGGCGTAGGGAAAACGGCGATTGTTGAAGGCATGGCACACCGGATAATCAACGGCGACGTGCCCGAAAACCTGAAATCAAAGATTATCTATTCATTGGACATGGGTTCCCTTATTGCAGGGGCAAAGTATAAAGGCGAATTTGAGGAAAGGTTGAAAAGCGTTGTAAAAGAGGTAATCAATTCCGATGGGGAAATCATCATGTTTATCGATGAAATCCATACGCTCGTTGGTGCAGGGAAGAGTGAAGGGGCCATGGATGCCGCCAATATCCTGAAACCTGCCCTGGCAAGGGGCGAGTTGCGTGCAATCGGGGCAACAACATTGAAAGAATACCAAAAGTACTTTGAGAAAGACAAAGCCCTGGAGAGGCGTTTCCAGATCGTTATGGTGAACGAACCCGACACCCTTTCTGCCATTTCAATTTTGAGGGGGCTGAAGGAACGCTATGAAACACACCATAAAGTGAGGATAAAAGACGAAGCCATTATTTCGGCCGTGGAACTGTCGCAGCGCTACATCAGCGATCGGTTTTTGCCCGATAAAGCAATTGACTTGATTGATGAAGCCGCCGCCAAGTTGAAATTGGAAATCAATTCGGTGCCCGAGGAACTGGAGACCCTTGAAAGAAGGATAAAGCAAATGGAAATCGAACGGGAAGCCATAAAACGCGAGAAAGACAAAACAAAGCTCCAGGTCTTGAATGAAGAAATCGCAAACCTGAACGATGCCCGAACAGACCTGAGGGCCAAATGGCAGGCCGAAAAGGAAATCGTTGACAAGATACAGCAAAAGAAAAAGGAAATCGAATCTTTCAAGATCGAAGCGGAACAGGCAGAACGTGACGGTGATCTTGGCAAAGTGGCGGAGATACGGTATGGGAAAATCACCCATTTATCAGAGGAAATCGAAGGCTTAAAAGCTAAGCTTGCCGAAGCCCAGTCGGATTCTCCCTTGATAAACGAGGAAGTGGATGCCGAGGAAATTGCCGAGGTTGTCTCACGTTGGACAGGGATTCCGGTAAGCCGTATGTTGCAAAGCGAGCGTGAAAAACTGCTGAACCTCGAAGATGAACTGCACAAGAGGGTCGTGGGGCAAAATGAAGCCATCGAAGCCGTTTCGGATGCCATCCGCAGGAGCAGGGCAGGTTTGCAGGACGCACAGCGGCCCATCGGCTCGTTTATTTTCCTGGGGACAACGGGCGTGGGGAAAACAGAACTGGCCAAGGCACTTGCCGAATTCCTTTTCGATGATGAAAACTCGATGATACGGATCGATATGTCGGAATACCAGGAGCGCCACTCTGTTTCGCGACTCATTGGCGCCCCTCCGGGATATGTGGGTTATGACGAGAGCGGACAGTTGACCGAAGCAGTCAGGCGGAAACCGTATTCCGTTGTCTTGCTCGATGAAATCGAAAAAGCTCATCCCGATGTTTTCAATATCCTGTTGCAGGTTTTGGACGATGGACGGTTGACGGATAATAAAGGGCGTAACGTGGATTTCAAGAATACCATTATTATCATGACTTCCAATGTGGGCTCGAGCATTATCCAGCAAAATATGGAAAAAGCAAACGAGGAGGAGATGGACGAAGTGTACGAGAAAACAAGGAAAGAGATATTTACTTTGTTGAAAGCGACTATCCGCCCCGAGTTCCTGAACAGGATAGATGAAATCATCATGTTCAAACCCCTTGATATGGATGAAATAAAAGGGATTGCCCGTTTGCAGCTGGAGAACGTGAAACGTATGTTGGCCAAGGGCCAGATAAAAATCGATTTCTCGGAAGCTGCCATTGAATTGATTGCCAAAGAAGGTTTTGACCCACAGTTTGGGGCAAGGCCGATCAAGAGGGTTGTCCAAAGGGGTTTGTTGAACAATCTGTCCAAAATGATCCTTGCTGACAAAATCAGCAAAGAGTCAGAAATAAGGGTGGAGGTAGAGAATGGCAAGTTGCATTTTGTGAACAGCTAAGTCCCCTTTAGATAATATGAATAGTAATATGCCGGTATTGGGAATACCGGCTTTTTTTTATTCCGGATGATATTTCAGCCCTTGGTTCGTATTTTCAGTTGAAAATAAATTAAAAACATTTGAAACAATTTAAATAAATGTTGGTATAAAATAGCATCGCACAATTGCCTGATTGTTTGGTTTTTTTTTCAGGTGAAATATTGAAATGAAATAATTATTGTAATTTTATAAAAAAAAGTGATGACTCATTTAAAAAATCTCAAAGCTGTTTTAATTACACTGTTCCTCACGGGAATAACAATTGTATCTTTTGCCCAAATTACAGCCGGTGGCCGTATCGGTGCAAATTTTGCCAACCTTTCGGGAAAATCCATACAGAACAGTTCCATGATCGTGGGGTACAATATTGGTGGGTTTGCCAATTATTCCCTGGAAGACTTGATTACCTCCGATTTTGGGAAAATAATTTCTGTCCAGGTTGAATTTGCATTGGAACAAAAAGGCGCTACTACGGATTATCTGTTTTATTCGGATAGTATAGGCAGCCCGATATATACCGATACCGGGGCAAAGCAGGTCTCAACATACATGACGATCCCGGTTTTGGCCAAATTTACATTTGGCGATCCCAAGGCATTGCAGTATTTTGGCGAAGCCGGTTTTTATGCCGCGGCCTTATCAGGTCTAACGATCAACGGGGAAAAATGGCGTGACGATGATCATAACACCGCAACCGATAAAAGAAAATACCGGGATGAATATTCGGGATTTGACTATGGTTTTATTATTGGAGGAGGTGCAAGTATGCCTTTTGGAGGCAGGAGAAGTCCCTGGAGGGCTTATGCAAACCTCAGGTATGCAATGGGGTTCTCAAATATCGGGGAACTTAAAGAGAAGACTATCGATATCCCTGAAGGGCAACTGGAAGATATTAAAACAAATACAATCTCATTGTTGTTGGGCGTTTCTTATTCCTTCTAAAAAAAAGACTCTCATACATAATTATCAGGGGTGGCCACTTGTAGCCGCCTCTTTTTTTTGCTTCATTTTAACAATAATTAAGAACTGCCGGATTTAAAATCCCATCTTGATTGCTTGCAGTTGGAATTCACCGGTTTGGACAATCATTGAAAACAAATTCATCGTATGACTGTTAGTAAGTCGCAAAACCATCTTGGTTTTTTTGCATACCTTTGCATAAAATTTAGAATCGTTCTAAACAAAAACTTACTATCGTGAAATTCTCAACCGAAGAATTGGACGGCAAAAGATTCTATTATAGTTTCATCGCCGGAGCCCAACGAATATTTGAAAATCATAAGGAAATGAATAAGATTAACGTATTTCCAGTTCCTGACGGAGATACGGGAACCAATCTGGCCTCGACAATGCGTTCGATTATTGATACGGTTATTCCCACTGATAATATACAAGTCACTGCTATTGCATTGGCAGACGCCGCTTTGGTAGGTGCAAGGGGGAATTCGGGGATTATTTTTGCGCAATTCCTTTACGGTTTCAGCAATGAGATTGAGAATGAGAAAGACCTTACCATTGAAAAGTTTGCGATAATTGTCAGGAAGGCTGTTCGTTATGCATATGAAGCAATTGCAAACCCTGTTGAGGGCACCATGATAACAGTGATGCGCGATTGGGCAGATTCGGTTTATTCCCTGAAAGATAAAATAAAGGATTTTAACCAACTTATTTCAAGGTCAACCGAAAGGGCGAGGCAGGCCCTTCGCGATACCCCAAAGCAATTGGAAGTATTGGCAAAAGCCAATGTGGTGGATGCCGGTGGCAAAGGCTTTGTCCTTTTCCTGGAAGGGATGATCGACTTTTTCAAGCATGGCCAGCTAAAAAGGCTTGTCTCCACAAGAAACGTAATGAAGGTGCAGGAGTTGGAAGATGTGTTCCATGATGAAGCCGAAATTACTTTTCGTTATTGCACCGAAGCTTTGATAACTTTTGATAACCCTGTCAAAGAAAACAAGGATAAGTTGAGCAAGGCCATGGAGGGGTTTGGGGATTCACAGGTTATTGCCGGTTCCCCGAAGAAACTGAGGTTGCATATCCACACCGATGAACCCGCCAAACTTTTTTATAAGATAAAGGATGTAGGAAATATCACCTACAAAAAGGTGGACGATATGTTGATGCAAAACCAGATCGTGAACCATCGGAAATGGGAAACTGCCATTATTACGGATTCAACATCTGATATCCCCCGGGAGTTGATCGAAAAATATCAAATTCATGTTGTGCCACTTTCTGTTCATTTTGAAAAGGATTTCTACCTTGATTCGGTAACAATCACACCGGATGAATTCTATGATTTACTGGAATCTTCGGATTATTATCCTTCAACGTCGCAGCCAACATATAAAGACTTCACCAACAAATACGATTACCTTTCTTCGCATTATAAAAACATCTTGGGTATCCATATAAGTGATAAACTTAGCGGGACTTGGAACACAAGCCGTAAAGCCGGTCACCTTATTTCTGAAAGGAACAATAAAGAAGTAAGTGTTTTTAGTTCGAAAAAACTTGCCAGTGGTTTGGGCTTACAGGTTTTGAGGGCTGCCAAGGAAATTGAAAATGGGAAGTCCTACGAAGATATCACGGCGAAAATGGATGAATGGATATCAAAGACGTATTTATTGGCAAGCACGAAAACCCTGAAGTATATGATCAAGGGGGGACGTGTAAGTGCCGTTAAAGGTTTCTTTGGGAAATTGCTTGGTGTTCAACCCATTGTTGTTGTGAACAAAGAAGGGAAAACCGAACTGTTCGGGAAACCAAAATCCCAAAAGCAAAGCATGAAAATGTTGATGGACGAGGTGAAGAAAATGATCAAGGGGAAGAAAGTTTGGGGTTATGCCATTTCACATGCAAAGAACCTTGAAGGGGCCACAAGTATAGCTAAGCAAATGGAAGAGCTTACAGGACTGAAGCCTGAATTTATCAGCGGGGCTTCCCCTGTGCTGGGAACGCATACCGGGGCTGGCGTAATTGCGTTGTCATGGATGTTCGAATAATCCTTTTCTTGCTTCGAGTTGGTGTTTTCACCAACTTGCGAAGTAATTTCCACTCAACTGATTGTTGCCTTACCCCATATGGGTATTGTCACCAACATGAAAACGGTATTTCTTACCTCAAGTTAGTATTGCCGCCAATGGGATTATCCAAATTTTGTGGGTGAAAGCACTGACAAAAGTTTGGGTGGTTTTATTTACGAATGCACGGATAAAGTCCGGTAATTAACCATTGCAAAAAAGCTTAATTTTGCAAAAAAAATGAGATATGAAATTCAATATAGGAGATAGGGTTGTGTTTTTAAATGAAAGTGGGGGAGGTGTGGTAAGTAAGATTTTGAGTCCCTCGCTTGTCAATGTTCGGATCGAGGATGGTTTTGAGATACCTGTTGTTATCAGCGAACTGATGAAAGTGGAAACAGGTTCTTTGCCCGGGTCTTTCAAGAGCGCATTTGATGAGGAGGTAATAGTTGAGGCCCCTGAACAACCCAAGCAGGAATATGAGAGTGATTCAAGGAACATCCCTTTGATGAACATTGGTGGGCAGGGGATTTTGGAAAAAGGCATTTTTTTGGCCTATGTACCGCACGATCAGAAGTGGCTGATAACGGGCATGGTCGATCTTTATCTTGTTAACCATACTGAATATGATATTTTGTACAGCTTTATTAGGGAGGAAGAAAAAGGGGGCTTTTCAGGCTTCGATTATGGTTCGGTTACACCAGAATCCATGCTGTTGATCGAATCCATTGAAAGGGACGAAATCGAAAAATGGTGCCGGGGCGTTGTACAGGTATTGTATCAAAAAGAAGAAGACACGAAAATTCTAAGTCCGGGGAGTGCGGAGTTCCGTGTGAAGCCGGCACGTTTCTATACCGAGGGAAGTTATAAAAATTCATCGTTAATGGAAGGGAAAGCAATTGTGGTTTCCTTGTTGCCGCTTTCGGCACAAGCCTCATTGCTCCGGTCAGGTACGGAAAAAAAGCAAACCGAACCCGAGGTTAAGATAGCCAAAGAGGTAAAGCCAAAACACATTATCGAAGAGCATAAAACCAGTCCGCATGAGGCAGTAGTGGATTTGCATATCTATGAATTGGTGGATAACCATCAAAATATGGAGAACAGTGAAATGCTTCGTGTCCAAATTAACTATTTCACAAAATGCCTTGATAGTGCCATTGCCAATAATCTGTCAAAGGTCACTTTCATCCACGGAGTTGGGACGGGCGTGTTAAAGACGGCTATTAAGGAAATCCTGAAAGATTATAATAACGTGAGTTCAAGGGATGCTTCCATGAAAGAGTTTGGGTATGGTGCAACGGAGGTGTTGATACGTAAGTAAAAACTAAATTAGCCTTTTTATTCCTGAATGCGATCCCAGATCCGTATTTCAAATACTTTTCAAATTGATATGCTTTGTGTTTTTCTGAAAATGCTATATAGGTGATGAGCTCAAAGGGAAGTTTGTCTTTTGTATAGTGGACTTGTCCTTTGTTGTGCCTTGATAATCTTTCATATAGATTACATGTGCATCCAGTACAAAATGTTTTATCTGAGCATTTTAAGATGTAAACGAAGTGCATAGGTTTGGTTGTTGGGAGTAAATTTGTTTTTTTATAAAGCCAGTTAGTGGATGGTGTCCACTGAAACCCGAAGAAGCTTTAGTGAAAGGGCGAAGCCCTACTTCGCTAAAGCTTCGTTTATCTTAACCTTTTTTGTGCAAATGCCCTACCGGAACCTGATTTTAGGTATTTTTCAAACCGAAAGGCTTTGGATTTATCCGTGAAAGCTGTATATGTGATAATCTTAACAGGTAGTTTGTCCTTTGTCGATTTTACCAATCCTTTGTTATGGGCAGCCAACCTTTTTGTCAGATTTTCGGTACAACCGGTATAATAAGATAGGTCATTGCATTGAAGAATATACACACAATAAAACATAAACAGGGATAAATACTTTAGTGTTATCAGGTGGACAGCGTCCGCCGTAGCCTGCCGTATTTAGTGCAGGATAGGGCGAAGCCCGCCTGCGCCAAGGCTATGTTTATCTTAATCTTTTTTGTGCAAATGCCCTTCCAGAACCTGATTTTAAGTATTTTTCAAATCGAAAGGCCTTGGATTTATTCGTAAAAGCGGTATATGTGATAATATTTACTGGTAACTTCTCCTTTGTCGATTTTACCAATCCTTTATTATGGGCAGCCAATCTTTCATCAAGGTTTTGTGTGCACCCGGTATAATAAGATAGGTCATTACATTGAAGTATATACACATAATAAAACATAAACAGGCAAATATGTTAGTATTATCAGGTGGACAGTGTCCGCCGTAGCCCGCCGTACTCTGTGTAGGAGAGGGCGAAGCCCGCCTGCGCCAAGGCTACGGCGGGCGAAGGTGGAGCTGGAGGGAGTCGAACCCTCGTCCAAACAAGCAGCAAAAGTGCTTTCTACATGCTTATACTGTTATTGATTTTCGAATATTGCCCGGGAACAGTCACCCAAATCAAAACCTTATCTCCTTTATCTCGCCGAAATGAGCGGAGCGTTCACCCGGCCAGTCTGAAATTGTCAGCACCCCGTGATCAGGTTGGAATCAGACAGATCCGCCCGCGGGATGTCTCGTTCCGGCTCCTGGAGCTGGAATTAAGCCTAACCTACTAAACTTCGGTTACGCAGCAAGAGCGTAATTAGAATCGCCAATTATAGTTGTGGGAAAATTTTTAACGAGCGTATCCCATGGCCCGGCATGCTTACAAATCCACTGTCCTTGCTGTCAAATCCGGTCAGCCCCGGTTTTATTAAGGTAGTAGCATTTGAATACTATAATCTTTTTCTCTAAAAGAAAGAACGTTAAAAGGGGTGCAAAAATACGAATAAAAGAATTAAAGTATTCATTTTCCAAAAAAAAGAAAACATTGAAAATAATTTTGAACACTGTTCTTTGTTTGTGTTTTTAATAATAAGGGGGATGGGATATGGCGATGAACAATGAACACATTTTCAAAAAACAAAGAAGCTGTCATGTCGAACCCTTGGGTTTGGCCTTCTGTGCTTGCGTGAGGCATCCCAATACGGATATGGCTGCCGTGCATTGCTTTGACTTCTTTTAAGGTCGGTTTTGTTATAATTGCCGGAATTTGAACAGTGGTCTTTCTTTTTTTTGGATTCCACACTTCGTGCCAATGCCTTCCTTTAGGTTTGCGCTGTGGCTGAAGCTTTAGCGTAAGAGTCGGAAGGATACCGGAATAGTTTAGGGTGTCTTCCATAAAATTAGGATTATCCTAATGAATCAATTGCCTAATAGTTCAACGGTTGCACAAATTTTTCGACATCCTCCCCGGTAATTTGGTTGTCGCAAAGGATGGCAAGCCGTTCCACCACATTGCGCAGTTCACGGATATTTCCCGTCCAGGGCATCTCTTTAAGTTGTTCGATGGCTTTCTCCTCAAAGGGCAAAACCGGTTTCCCGTTGTTTTCACAGGTTTGTTGCATGAAATGTTCCGTAAGGATGGGGATATCGTCTTTTCGTTCGCGAAGGGCCGGCACGTGGATAAGGATAACGCTCAAGCGGTGGTAAAGGTCTTCCCTGAACTTGCCGCTTGCGATCAGTTCTTTCAGGTTTTTGTTGGTGGCCGCCAACACCCTAACGTCAACGGCAATGTCTTTTTCGCCGCCCACCCTTGTGATTTTGTTTTCCTGCAAGGCCCTTAAAACTTTTGCCTGGGCCGAAAGGCTCATGTCACCAATTTCGTCCAGGAAGATGGTTCCACCATGGGCTTGTTCAAAATCGCCCTTGCGCATTTTTATGGCCGAGGTAAATGAACCTTTCTCATGGCCGAACAATTGGCTTTCGATCAATTCGGAAGGGATGGCGGCACAGTTCACCTCGATGAATGGGGCATGGGAGCGCTTGCTTTTCTCGAAAAGCTGACGGGCAACCAATTCCTTGCCCGTACCGTTTTCGCCCGTTATCAGAACCCTGGCATCGGTGGGGGCAACCCTGTCGATCATATCCCTAATGCTGTTCAGGGCTTCCGATTCGCCGATCATTTCCCAATTCTTGCTCACCTGCTTTTTCAGCTTCTTGGTTTCCGAAATCAAATTGGATTTGTCCAGCGCATTGCGGATTGTGATAAGGAGGCGGTTCAGGTCAAGGGGTTTGGCAATAAAATCAAAAGCCCCTTTTTTGATGGCCTCTACGGCGGTTTCGATATTCCCGTGCCCCGAAATCATAATGACAGGCGCATCGGTCAGGATCATCGCTTTTTCCAGCACTTCGATCCCGTCCATTTGCGGCATTTTAATATCACAGAGGATCGCATCATATTTGTTGTTCCTGATTTTATCGACACCGTCCAATCCATTTTCCGCTTCGTCCACTTTATATTTTTCGTATCCCAGGATATCTTTTAAAGTGTTGCGGATACTTCTTTCGTCGTCGATTATGAGGATCTTTGCCATTGCGTTATTAGGTTATGAGTTAAAAAGTTATGTGTTAAAGGTTAAAACTTTTTGGTGAAAGCCAGAAATAATATTTGTGAATTATTGCAGTTTGTTTATTGCCTATTCTTCCCCCAAATGCTCCTTGCCCACAAAGATAAAGGATAATGGATTCCTTGAAAAAATAATTTTGTGTTTTTATCGTTTGTGCTTGATAAAATGTAACTAATCAGTATCAAATCAAATTGTTTAACAGTTTGATATTTAATAGAATAATAAATATTACCACAAAGGGCTCAAGGGCTTCCACTAAGAACGCAAAGGCTATCATAATGAGTTTTAAGGCTTTGTGTCCATTGTGCATTTCTTTGTGTCCATTGTGGTTTATTATAAATTGCTGATACTCCAAATATTAATTATACTGATTAGTTACGATAAAATAATAATGATGAAAAAAATCCAATTGCTTTTTATTACCGCCATCCTGTGTTTTCCTATGTTATACTCTTGTTCAAATACGGAAGGGGAAGACGAACCCAGACCCGAGGTTTCTTTGGAATACAAACAAAAAATGCGTGGTTTTGTGCAAGGGATCAGTTCCTGGTCGAAATCCATTAAGCCTGGTTTTTATGTGATTCCCCAAAATGGGGTGGAGCTGGTAAGTGCAAACGGTGAACCAAATGGCAATGCGCAAATGGATTACCTTGATGCCATTGATGGTATTGGTCAGGAAGATTTGTTTTATGGATACGAGAACGACAATGAAGCTACGCCTTCTGAAACAACGGATTATATTTCATCCTTTCTTAATCAGGCAAAAGGAAATGGGGTGAAGATTCTGGTTACTGATTATTGTTCTGATGAAAACAAAATGACGGATTCCTATTCACAGAATGGTAATTTGGGATATACATCTTTTGCCGCTGATCACCGGGAGTTGGACAATATCCCTGATTTCCCGGCACAAATCTCTGGCTTGAACAGCGATTCTGTTTCAATTTTGGACGAGGTCAGCAATTTTTTGTATTTAATAAATCCCTCCGGTTTTGCCACCAAACAGGAATTCGTTGATGCTGTTAAGGCAACGGATTACGATCTGTTGATAATGGACTGTTTTTTCAATGATGAAATTTTTACTTCCGGTGAAATTGAACAACTCCATCAAAAAGAAAATGGCGGAAGGCGATTGCTCATTTCCTACATGAGCATTGGCGAAGCAGAAGATTATAGATATTATTGGCGTGCTGAATGGTCATCAAATCCACCAGCATGGCTGGCTGGAGAAAACCCTGATTGGGCGGGGAACTTCAAAGTGAAATATTGGGAACCCGAATGGCAGCAGATAATCTTTGGGAACAACGATAGCTATTTGAAGAAAATAATCGACAGCGGTTTTGATGGTGTTTACCTGGATATCATTGATGCCTTTGAATATTTTGAAGAATAACGTAAATCCGCAAACAAATAAAAAAGAACCACTAATTAGCACGGATTTTATATCGAAGTAACAAGTGAATATTTTTGCAACTAATCCGTTTACCTAATTGACACTAATTAAAATCCTTACGGATTTTTTAGAAATAGAAAGCTTATTTCAAGTAAAAAAACAGTATTTTTAAGACAACCTATTTCAATTCTTGCTGTCTTAAAAACATAAAAAAAATTGAGTTATGAGCAATAAAGAACAAAAAGCACTTACAATCATCAAAAAGCACAAAGGGAAGAAAAAGGTTTACGAAAAATTGTTGGAGACAAACCCCGAGAGGGCAGAAAAGTACCTTGATTTTATTGCAAGGAACAGGGATGCACAGTATATCAAATGGGACGATATCAAGAGCAAATTCATCTATAATTAGGATTTCTTAAACCCTTTGCGTTGAGATGGGTTTACTTCCCAATTATCAATTTTGAGGAATAAGATTCCCTGCCATTAATTATTTGCAGTAAAAACATACCTTCTACTTCCGGTAGCTTCAGTTGGATGGGAGCAGGTTGAAATCCAATGTCCCATTGTTTTATTTCCTTTCCCGATAAATCAAGAAGTTTTACAGCGGAAATTTTATCGGTTCCTGATTTGCCTGAAATTACAAGATAATCCGTGGCGGGATTTGGTGAAACCACAAATGGAAATTCCCTCGATCCTTGTTCAGCTATCCCCACACCCTGTACGAAAACTGAATTTTCCGATAAAGCTTCATCGCCAATATAAACCGTACTGATTTTGTAGTTGTGCTCTCCCGAAGGTACATCCATATCCACATAAAAAGTATCCGTGACAATTGCTTCGTTCACGATTTGTCCATCCCTGAAAACATTATAGCCCAGCTTTTCAAGTGTCCCTTCAGTGGCTTCGTCCCAAAGCAATTCCACCGTATTCAATTCGATGGATGCGCTGATATTTTCCGGGGCCTGAATGATGTATGAATCCCCAATATCGGGCCAGATCCCGATAATGACATCATGGAAAAGGTTGAATTCGTAGCTATTGGCCGTTAAAGAATCCAAGTAATAATATCCATTGTAAGCGCCGTCCCATCCCCAGTTGAAATGGAAAAACGTTGAGTCCTGATAGCCGTCACAAACCAGTGTATGCCCGAAATAGTCCTTGACCTGGGCAACGGCACCGTAAAGCACGGGTCTCCCATTGTTTAGTTCATCCCGCAACATTCCTCCCCAATCGCCAAAATAAGAATCACGCCAAATAAACTGTGCCCCTTCTTCGTAACCGAAATAATCCACGAGGGCATCACGCACATCAATGTCGTATGCGCCCGAACCTCCGGGAACAAATTGGGTGTTAATGCTGACCGCACAATGATAAATAAGCTCGGCAACCGGAGGGTTTTCGTCCTGTAGGTTGTATTTCATGTTGGCCCAATCGTAAAAGGTGTTTTCAAAATCAACTTCCAGCCAGCCATAGGAAGATTCGTAACCATGTGAACCCGTACCGCTTTTGGGATAGTTGTGGAACTTCATGATCTCGGCCATGGCCGTGGCCACACAGCCGGTGTAGGCGTGATAGCAAAGGTTTTCGTTTTCAGTTTCCGGGAATTCCGAATTGTAATAGCAGCCCTGGCTCCAATTGGTATAAAGCAAAGGCCTTACCTCTTTGATTTCTTTTTCGGGGGAAAAACTTTTCGAAAGGTATTTTGCCCAAACCCCCGCCACGGATTTTTTTGCCTTGTTCCCGTTCTGGATTGCATAATCTATTTGATCTGCGTAACTCCCCATCCAAAGTTTTATGTTGTCAGGTAAGTCTTCCGTTTGGAAATCCCCATTAAACGAATAGCCCAAAACCGGGAAAACAGCATCATCGGCAGAAATAATGATAAAACCTTTGTTGAGGCCGAAGACATAATAAACAGGAATGGCATCTTTGAATTGAACGGTTTCTTTTTCAAAAACTATTTCATTGAAAGCCCTTCCCGATTTTTCCCAAAAGAAATTCCGGGCCAGTTGTTTTGCATCTTGTTTGCTTACTTGTTTTGCCGATATATTTACGGATAACAGCAAGGCGAGTATTAAGGGGAAAGTTTTTTTCATTGTTGTCAATTTATTGGTATTTATTCTGCAAAGACTTCATAGTGGGTTACTTTTTCTTCAAATTCAAGTAAATACTTTTCGTCTTCCCGATAGTATTTGGCTTTTTCAAAATCCTCACCTGCAAAATTCTCAATTGCCTGGATGTTCTCCCAAAAAGTAATCAGTGTAAAATGCCCGATGTTGTCTTTAGTGTTCCTCAAGAAAATCAATTTGATGAAACCCTTGGTCTTTTTGTAATCTGGAATTGCCCTGGATTTCATAAATCCTGTGTATTCCTCATAACCTTCCAACCTGGTTGTTCCATACCAAATCCTTGCAATCATTTAAATTTGCTTTATTGTGAATAAAATGACTTCCAATTGGCTAATTAAACCGGATGGTCCTCATGGAATTTCTTCAACCTGTATTCCAGATCGGGGAACTGTTCCCGTTTCACAAGGGAAACGCAAGCCCTAATGCCTTCGAGCCTCTCGCTTCCGGTAATGGCAAGCGAAATGGCACTGATACCGTAATAGATCAATTCGTTCAAAAGATCGACACCGGAAAAACCGGGATAGGAAAACGTGAAATAGAAACCATCTGCAATGGGGTTGTCTTCGTCCTTGTCGTAAACAATGTCGAATCCATTTCCGGTGAACATCTTTTTCATAATGGCCGCTTTTTCGCCATATTCCTTCACGGGCGCCGTGAGGCTTATCGTGCGGTCGTTTACTGCTTTCAGCATGGCAAGGAGTGCGTATTGTGCCGAATGCGATGTGCCGGAACTCAATGGGTATAGCGCACCGAAAATCATGGTGTAGCCCACATTGTCGGTGTTGTAATAACGCAGGAGGTCAGGGGCGTGGGTATTGAACAATTTGTTGGAAAGCACCATCATCCCGATTCGCTGGCCGGCATAGCTGAAGACCTTGGAACTGGAAATGAACAATATCCAGTTGTCGGTATATTTTGCGACCGATGGCTGGTATGGTGGCTCGCCGGGTATGGAAACATCGTTCCTGAAATCCATTCCAAAATAGGCCAGGTCTTCAAGTACGATCACATCGTATTTGGTGGCCAGTTCCCCAATGATCTTCAATTCGGTTTCGGTAAAACAAATCCATGAAGGGTTGTTGGGATTGGAATATAATATGGATGAAACCTTTCCGGTTTTAAGGAACGACTCCAATTTGTCCCGCAATTTTTCGCCCCGGTAATCATATACGTCAAACGACATATATTCCTGCCCAAGTACTTTTAATTGTTGTTTGTGCACCGGAAATCCGGGGTCTAGGAAGAGTGTCCCTTCCCTGTCTTTGTGCATACGGTTGATGGTCATAAAAGCGGCAAAACCACCTTGCATCGAACCCACGGTGGGGATGCAACCTTCGGGGCTCACATCAATACCGAGGAAGAGTTTAATAAAACGGGAGATTTCCTCTTTCAAAGGGGCAACCCCAAAAATGTCGGGATAAATGGCTGCAACCCCACGTTGTAGGGCCTCTATTTCGGCTTCCACTCCTATTTGTGTTGGCGGAAGTCCGGGAATGCCCATTTCCATACGGATGAATTTTTCGCCGGTTGCTTTTTCGATGGCGTCAATGAGTTTTTTTATCTCACGGATGCTCGCTTTGCCAACGCTTTTCAATCCACTCTCTTCTATTTTGCTCTTTACTGTTTCGTAATTTATAGGTGTATTTTCCATCTTGTATTTATTTAGGGTTTTTTTTATTATGATGTTTCAGTTGATTTTTATCCAATGTTAAATGTTAAAAGTTTTGTTTTCAAAGATAGTTATTTTGAAAGATTTTCCTGTGTTTTTTAAAATATTTCGGTTAAAAACATAATTTTGCCCCGACCCTTAAAAAAAGATGAATGACACGACGAATAAGTTTTTTGTTGGCAGTGTTGCCGTTTTTTGCTTTCTCCCAAAGTTCTTCGTTGAAAGTTGAAAAAGATGAAAAATCCTATATTTTTGCCCAAATCTTCACCGACTTCCAATATGGCATGAAAGACACTTTCAAGCCCCGGGCATCATTTCGGTTCAACCAGGGGATCATTGGCTACAAACACACTTTCTCCGATGAATTGAGCGGGATCATTATGTACGATGTTACACGGACGACTCATTTTTATGGGGAGGCAGACTCGGCCGGGAACAAGCCCGATTTTTTTTATTTCGAGGGGAGCAAATACACTTCTTATTTGAAAATGGCCGAAATCAAATGGAGGGTCAATGACTTTTTTACTTTTCGGGTCGGGCAATTGCTGAGCACCCAATATCTTACTTTCCAGGATAGGTTTTGGGGCTTCCGCTATGTGGATGTCACCATGCAGGAGAAATTTCGGATGGGGATGCCGGCCGATTTTGGTGCACAGCTCGATTTTCGATATGGTAAGAAATTCCTGAACCAGTTTTCGGTTGTGAACGGCGAAGGCCCCTTTCGCTACCAGGACATGAACAGCAAATTTTTGTTCTCCAATAATATCCAGTTCAACCCCATTGAAAAAATCACACTGAAACTTTATACCGCTTATGAGCCGGCTTCCGATACAGGGCTTGACGTTTCGGACAAGGTAACCATATCGGCCTTTGCGGGTTATAAAATCGAAAAGTACAGGTTGGGCGCCGAATACAATTACATAAGCAATTATGCTTTTAAACATGGGGATGAATACCATGGGATTTCGGTTTATGGTTCGTGGACGCTCAACGGGAAAATTGTGTTCCTTGGGCGTTTCGATCATCTCTACAGGGTTTTGGCCACTGAGAACAAGTATGTTGATTATTACATTGTGGGGTTTCAATATGAACCGGTGAAAACCTTTACCACATCTATCAATTTCCGATATTATTCCGTCGAATCGCTCCCTTTTGTTTATGCGAGTTTTGGCTTGAAGTTTTGACCAGCGGCCAGCGACCATCAACCAGATACCAACCATCATCAACTAATTTCCCTTGACCTTCTCCCCAATTTCTATCAGTCTATTCAGGGTTTTTAGGTTTCGGGCAGTACAGATTACTTTCAGTTTTCTTTCAAAAAAGTTCGTGGTGAGTTTGCTGCGCCCAAACCCGTTGGGGCAATGTAAATAGATTTCCCTCCCTTTGATTTCAAATGTATCAATAGGATCCCTGAATGCCGATAATCCCATAATGAGTTCCATATCCGGTTCGTTCGACAAAAAAACAACGGATAGTCTTGCAGGGTCAATGTCCTGGTTTTTATTGAATGGGTTATCTGTTTTGATTTTCCGAAGATCATCTAATTCCCGGACAATCACAGGGACGTCAAACCCCCACTTTTCAAAGATGAGATTTTTGATATTTGTTTCCAGCGACCGGGGGTTATCTATTTTAGTATTGAAAATAATATTGCCGCTTTGGATATAGGTTTGGGTGTTTTCAATATCCAGTTGCTGCAAGTGTTCCCTTAGCTCGGCCATTTTGATAATCTTTTGGCCGCTCACATTTATTCCCCTAAGGACTGCTATGTATGTTTTCATCGGTTTTGATTTTCCCAATAGCTCGTTTCGCATGAATATCGCCACTAATGCGCCAATAACAATTAGCGCATTATCGGCTTTATTATAATCATTCCCCCGGGCCTGCCCATCGTAGTGCTGCTGCATTCAGGTGTGCGTTTAATGCCAATCATGGACGTTTCATTTCTTGAAAAGCATTTTGAATGATACAATAAAATCCCCTCTATTGTTCAAAAGGATATTATTATTGTTAATTTTACATTGTGAAAATCAAAAAACGCCACATAATAATTTCACTTGTTGTGATATTTATCGGGTTGGCCCTTTACCCATCAGGTGAAAATACCCCGATCCAATATATTGAACGTTCGAGTGGGGAATTAAAAACCGAGAAAGTGGCCGGTGAAAAGTGGCTGGTCTGGCTGTACAACAACCCTGTTGGCGAAATCAGCCTATGGGCAATGGTGAAGCGCAAGTTCATTTCTTCCTGGTATGGCGGGATGATGGACGAGGAAAGGTCGGCGGAAAAAATCCCGGGATTTGTTGAGGAGTATGGAATTGACCTGGGCATTGCCCAAAAAACCGAATTTGCTTCCTTCAATGATTTTTTTACGAGAAAGCTGAAGCGCGGGGCAAGGCCTGTCAACATGGACCCAAACGTTTTGGTCTCTCCCGGGGATGGGAAAATCATGGCTTATGCCGATGTGGGCAAGGAGGATTTTATCGTGAAAGGCTCAAAGTTCAATGTGCCCCGGTTTCTTGCCGACAGTATTTTGGCACAAAAATATTTGCACGGGGGCCTTGTGGTTTTAAGGCTTTGCCCCGTGGATTACCACCGGTTCCATTTTCCCGTTGACGGCAATGTCTCATTTCCTACCATTATTGATGGGGATTATTATTCGGTCAACCCAATTGCTTTGCGGAAAAGAATTGAGATATTTTGTGAAAACAAGCGGGAGTATGTCCTGGTTTCAACAAAGCGGTTTGGTGATGTGGTCATGGCCGAAGTGGGGGCCACCATGGTCGGCAGCATCGTGCAGACATATAATGGAACACAGGCAATAAAAGGGGAGGAGAAGGGATATTTTAAATTCGGTGGTTCCACGGTTGTCCTGCTTTTCGAAAATGGGAAAGTCCATATCGACGAAGACCTTTTGGAAAATACCCAAAACCATTTGGAAACGGAAGTGAAAATGGGGGAAAGGATCGCTGTTGGGCTGATCTCAAATTGATACCCTCTTTTTTTATTTGTTTCGAGTATTTAGTATTTTATTTCTGATTTATTCAGGTTGGGATTACCTGATAAGCGTAACCGTCCCCTGTAACTGGGGCTCTTCGTTTTGAAGCGTTGTCCCTTGCCATACCGTCCCATCGATAAAAGTAGCGGTGGCTCGCCATAAGTATAGCCCTTGGGGCATCAACCGCCCTTCGTAGTAGCCGTCCCAGCTTTCGGTGGGCCTGCCGGCATCGTCAATGGCTTCGGATTCCCAAACCTGGTTCCCGCGCATATCAAATACCTGGACATGGTATTTTGCCAGGTTCACCCCTTTGGGCGTAAAAAGGCTTACCTCTTGGTTTGTGTTGTTGGGCGAAAAGGCCGTTGGGAAATACAATCCTTTGAAAAACAAATAATACTCCATTCGGCTGGTATCGGAACATCCGTATTCGTTGTAAGAAATGAGCGTGATAAGGTATGTGCTATCGTCTTCGTAAACTTCAATTGGGTTTTCAACACTCGAAGTCTGCCCATTGCCAAAATCCCATAAATAATTTTCTGCGTAGATAGAGCCGTTCTCAAACATCACCTTTCCCTGCGAGCCCCCATAGTTCGGTGTCATATTAAAATCAGAGTAGGGGATAGGATATATTAAAATTGTTTTATCCGTGGTTTTTGGGCAACCAAAGGAGGAGGCGGTAACCGATACGTCATAGAGCGTAAAATAAGTATAAACATGTGTGGGCGATTCTTCCGTTGAAGTGGTGTCGTTGTTTGGGTCGCCAAAATCCCAAAGCCATTCGGTAACATAAGTCCCCGAACTATATAAAGGTACAAATTTGGCCGGTGAATCAATACAGGCATTCTCAACGGTAAAGGTAACCTCCGGTGCATAGGTAACGTGTGCATTCTGGTACATTGTATCGGTACATCCATATTCAGTGGTTACTACCAAGCTTACCCTGTATGTACTGTCTTTTTGATAATTGTGGACGGGGTTTTGTTCTGTTTTTATTGTGCCGTCGCCCAAGTCCCATAGCCAACTCGATAGGGTATCCCCAAAACTGTCGGACAGGTCATAAAAGTAAGCTATGTCCCCTTTGCAAACCCCAACACTATCAAAAAAAGCAATGGGATTGGGGTGGACAAAAATATTCCGGTTAATCGAATCAATTGCATCCGATCCATTGTGAATTGCCGTGATGATTAGTTGAAGCGGATATTCACCAATTTCATAAAAGTGTTTCAGGACGCTTGCTTTTTCATAATAGGTGGTGTCGTGCCCATCTCCAAAATTCCAATGCCAGCTTAGGATAGTGTCTCCAACAGGGCTGTATGAATTGTCGAAGATCACACTGGTATCGCCGTAACAAATATCTTCATCGGTAATATAATCGGCAATCAGGGCGTTTCCGACATAAATGTTCTTTGTCGTGTCGTGTACGGCATCGAGGGAGTCGGTGACCATAATATTGACATCGTAAAACCCTTGAGCCGGGAAAATAAATGATGGGTTGGCTACAATGGATGTCCCAAGGTCGTCCCCAAATGTCCATAACCATTCTTTGGCCCCGGTCAATGTGTCGATTGTGGTTGCATCTACAAAATAGGCCGTTATGCCACCTGCTGTATAGGTGAAATCCGCAAGTGGTTTTTTTGCTATTACGATTTCTTGACAAATTGTATCCGTACAGCCATTTAAATCCGTAACCCCAAGGCAAAGTTGATATGCCCCGCCCGGATCGTAAATGTGTGTAACGGGGTTCACATTGATGCCGGGCGCTGAGCCATCCCCCCAATCCCAATACTTGTTGATTATAAAGGAGCCGTGTGCCTGGGATTCATCAATAAAGGTGGCCAACTGCCCTTCGGAAGCGTATTCCACATAAGTATATGCGGGTTCGGGCAGGGAATCGATGAAAATGGTTTGGATTATCGAATCGACACATCCATAAATATTTTCAACAATAAGTTTTACGTCATAGGGCCCGGGATTCGTAAATGAGTGATTGGGCTCATACAAACCAGAAGTCGGGTCTGGGCTGCTCGGGTCGTTAAAGTCCCAGAGCCAGGATTGTACCTCCACATTTTGTGTATCTGTTTCGTTCAGGAAAACCGTTGTATCCGATGCACAAAACAATTGTACGCTGAAGGCAGCAATGGGAGGGACAAAAATTTCAATGTCCTCCTGATGGGTGTCCGAACAATTAATATCGTTTGTTACACTGAGGATTACCGTATGTATACCCGATGTGGTAAATGTATATTGGATTGAAGGTTGATAAGGAAATGTGATACCATCGATGTTCCATGACCCGGATATGATATTTGTAGTTGAAGTGTCAATAAACGTTGAAACCCGGTTTAAACATCCCAAATCGTATTCAAAACCAACTTCCGTTGGATAGGTATTGATGAATTCCTGTTTACTGTGACTGCAACCCAACGAATCGGTAATCGAAAGTGAAATTGTATAATCCCCTGGCACTGTATAGGTATGGGTTGGGTTTTGGTCTGTGGAAGTATTTCCATCACCAAATTCCCAATTCCAGAATTCTATTCCTGCCGAAGATGATGAAGCATCGGTAAATTCCAATGAATCACAAAACTGTACGAAGGTAAAATCAGCATCCGGTTTCGAAATCAAAACATCCTGGGACGTGCTATCCAAACATCCCGAAGTATGTGTAACCGTAAGGGTAACGGTATAAACCCCTGTATTTGGATAATCATAAGTTGGGTTTTGAAGATTTGAAAATCCAATACCATCACCAAAGTCCCAATCATAAACTGTTATTTCACCGGATGGCGTTGACTCATCGGTGAAGTTGAAAACATTGCAAACCTGTGCATAGCTAAATGCCGCTGTCGGGACAATACTAACTTGTTGAGCGGTGGAATCGGTACAGCCTGAACTATTGGTGACAACGAGCGAAACAGTATATTCTCCGGGTATCAAATAGGTATAAGTCGGGTTTTGATCGATGGAAGAACCACCATCGCCAAAATCCCAACTCCAGTCCGTTATATCGCCCAAAGGCGTTGATTCATCATTAAAGGTGAAAAAGTCACAGTTTTGATTAAAGCTGAACATTGCTGTCGGGGCAATACTGATGGTTTGTGTTTCGGCAATACTTATACAACCGGTATTATGGGTAACGGTAAGGGAAACTAAATAGTCTCCGGGCGCCGAATAGGTGTGGGTTGCATTTTGAATTGTGGAAGAAGCCCCATCCCCGAAATCCCAACTCCAGGCTGTTATTTCACCAATGGGTGTGGAAGCATCAATAAATTCAAGTGAATCGCAAAATTGACTGTAGGTGAAAACGGCCACGGGTGTCGTGATATAGACATCTTGCGTATAGGTATCGGAATCAAAATTATCGGTGGTCACCGTGAGCGTAACCGGATAAGTACCGTCTCCCGCATAGGTGTGCATAGGGCTTTGCAAGGTGGAACTATTGCCGTCCCCAAAATCCCAGCTCCAGTCGTTGATCGTGCCTATGGTTGCCGTGGAAGCATCCGTGAACTGAAAGTCAAGACAGGATTGGTCATAGGTGAAATCCGCTGTTACCTGTGCATTGGCAGCTTGTCCCCAGATCATGGAAACGGCCAGGGCAATTATAAACAGAACAGGGTTTTTTATAGTGTTTTTCAAATATTTGCTCATCGCTAATTCTCTATCTAATTCCAATGTTTCGACTATATACGTCAAAAAACAAAAATTGTTATGGGAAATCTCCGATAATCCAGACGGTTGGATTACTCTTTTAGTTGCCTTCTCTTTTCATAATTCTGGAGGAAAGGTTCAAGTTGTTCCGTCTTCAATCGTTTGGCAATGATTTTTTTCTTTCTGTCCAAAAGGAATAGGGAAGGGGTCATCTGGATATTGTAAAGGTCATGGTAGTCCTGTGTCACGCTTCGGGTCCCGTTCACGTTTACCCAGTTCATCCCCTTTTCACGGATGAATTTTTTCCAGGCAACAAGGTTTGTGTCGGTACAAACAGCAAATATTTTGAAATCCAGATCGGTTTTTTGTTCCCATGTTTTCATTGCCGTGATTTCTTTTTTGCAATGCCCGCAACCATATTCATAAAAAAAGACAATGGTGTAATCGGCATCAATGCCGTACAAAGATGTAAAGGAACTGTTGGTGTCCAGCAAGATCAGGTTGGGCGCCTTGTTCCCGATAAGGACGGGACGGAGCGCATCGGCATGTTTTACAATGCTTTTCACCACCGATGAATCTGCCCAGAAAGCCTCGCCCGTGGCATAATAATTATCGGTCATATGGACAAAAATTTCATCAAAGCCCATTATGTTTGAAGTCTCGAACTTAAAAGTGAGATACCACACCGTGTATTTAAAGGTCTCTTTGTTTGGCCGGGTTTTGTTGATGAAGATATCGGCTTCCTTAATAATGGTGTCAGGTGTTTGGTACAAGACTTTCGTGAAATATTTTTCCAGCTTGTTGTGGAACAATGGGGTGCGGAGCAGTCGGTCGTCCGAAACATCAAAATTGTCCCAATAATGTTGTTTGTAATAGTTATAGGCATAAATGGAATCTTCACGGCCATTTTCCAGAATGGGAATACTGTCAACACCCGGTTCCAACATTGCTTTGAACATTGCTGAAATAAAACTTTCGGGATGGGTCTCGATAAAACCCTGTTTGTAGTTTTCCAATTCGGTATTTAGTCCGGTGATCTTTTCATTCAGGATTTGGATGGAATCGTTTCCATCACCAAGGCCCTTTTTCCTGTCGGACAATCGTTTCATCTCCCTATGGTTTTTTGCGTTGATCCGAACGTAATCGTAAAAGAGATTGTTGATTTCAGAACCTTTGAATTTTAGTCCTTCGGGAATATCCTTTTTATTGGTTTCAATGGAAAAGTTTTGGGCTTTGTCCATGATGAATTCAAAATACCTATTGTTCTCCTGTCCGGCCACGATGTACATCCCTTCGGGCAAAAGGGAATCGTTTTCAAAAATGAAATCCCCTTTTTTTGAAATGTATGCCGTATCGTCAAGATAGGTCTTGTCGCCATAATAATGGGCCAGGTAAAGAACGCTGTCCTGTGCCCCCTTTATCCTGATTTTTATTTTGGATCGTTCCTGGGCGAACAAACCGGACGACATGCCGAAAACCAGGAAAAGCAGAAGGATGTCCCTTGCCCTAAAAATATTCCTGCTGAATTTTATTGTGAAAACCATATAACCTAAAATATTTTGCAAAAATAGGAAAGATTCTATTGTGTTAATTTAACCTGAAAAAATAAAATAAATGGGTTCATCTCCCAGCTTGTGTTTATGGGCAATATACGGAAATGTTTGTTTTTATATGGACGAAACCGACCCTTGAAAATTTACCTGTCTGCCGATAAAGGCTGGCAAACCTGATTTCCTTCAGTGTAATTACCCAAAAGGATTCCTGTACTTTCCCCTTTTTTGTTTAAAGATAAGGTTAAAGAAAGGCATATCTTCGATGATGTACCTTCGCCACATCCGTTTGGGTTCTTTCCAGAGGCGGTAGAGCCATTCCATGGCAACCATCTGAAGCACTTTCGGGGCGCGGCGGATATTGCCCGCTTCAAAGTCGATGGTGGCCCCGATGGCAAGGTGTATTTTGATATGGTGGAGTCGGTCCTTGTATTTGTAAATCCATTTTTCCTGTTTAGGGGCACCCACACCCACCACCAGCACATTGGCATCGGTGGCATTGATGATGTCGAGTATTTTTTTGCACTCCTCTTCGTTTTTCTCAAAACCGAAGCTGGGCGAATGTGCGCCAACTACTATTCCCCTCCCAATTTTTTTATTGATGTAGGCCATGGCTTTGTCGGCCACACCTTCCATCGCCCCCAAAAGGAAAATCTTTATATCTTTATTGTCTTTGTGGTAATTGTAGAAAGAGGGGAAGAAATCGGAACCGGTGATTACTTCCTTTACCGGTGTTCCGAGGAATTTAAGCGCAAGGAAAACGATTTTGCTGTCAACGGTAACATAATCGGCCTTTTTATAGATATCATAGAATTCCTTGTCCTTCTGCAGTTTCATCAGGTGGTCCACATTGGGCGTAATGAGGACACCCTCTTTGAATTCGGCCAAAAAATCCTGCTTGCATATATTGTCAACCTCTACATTTAAAATCGGGATCCTGTTCTTCATGGGATATTTAGTCGTTATTCGTTTATTCTGTTTTTACAAAAGAAGGGAAAAAATGGGCATCCCTGAAATCTTTTTTCGTTATTTTATGTTTAACGCTTTTTTTATTGGTGAAAATAATTTTTGGTTATTTATGCGAAATCATGAGTGTTGAATCATTTGTTTAATCCAGGGTTTTTTGAACAGTAAAAGATGCGTAAATATTTGATAGTATGCTATTTGTGGTTTAAAAATATTCATTCTTGCGTTCCCGTATTGAAGCATTCAAGCATTTTCCAATTGGTTTTCATCTTGTTTTTTTTATGCTCCCTTAATTTAGTTGTACTCCCTTTTATATTTAATATCTAATTTTGTTTCAAATTTCTATAAATATTTTCCAGTTATGGCATTAGTAAACTCATTTGAAAAAAGCGGGAATTACCTGTTCAGGAATCGTGGACATATCCCCGTGATCCTTTATTTGATTGTGGTCCCCGTTATTTATTTTACGCCTTACCCGGTTTTGGCCGAACTGCCATATCAGGTGCTTACGGGTTTTGCCATATTCCTGAGCGTCTTGGGTTTTATCGTAAGGGCCATCTCCATTGGGACAACTCCCAAAGGGACTTCGGGAAGGAACACAAAGGAGCAGGTTGCCGAATCGCTGAACTCCACCGGGATTTATTCCACGGTACGCCATCCACTTTACCTAGGGAATTTCCTGATGTGGATCGGGATCGTGGTTTTCACCTTCAACATATATTTCGTCATCATTGTTTCACTTGCGTTTTGGCTGTATTACGAAAGGATCATGTTTGCCGAGGAGCGTTACCTCGAAAGGAAGTTTGGGGATGTGTATATGAAATGGTCAGAGGGCGTTCCGGCTTTTATCCCCTGTTTTAAGGCTTACAAAAAGAACGTGGTGCCATTTTCCATGGTTTCGGTTTTGCGGCGCGAGTATTCGGGATTTCTGGCCACCGTTTTGAGCTTTGCCTTTGTTGACCATTTGCGCTATTACTTTACCACAGGCGAATTCGACATATACAGGAAATCTTCCTATGTCTTGCTTGGGGCCATTGTGATTACCCTTGTCCTGCGCACTTTGAAGCACAGCACGAAATTGTTGAACGAGGAGGGAAGGTCGTAGGTAGTGTTCATTCCGAATGCAATCATCTGTTGAAATCAAAAAGATTATACATATACATCATTGCTGTTCTGGCGATGCTCTTTTGGGGTTCTTCATTTATCCTTACTTCCATCGTATTCCGGTATTATTCACCTGTAACCACTGTTTTCCTGCGTTTACTGATTTCGGCCATATTGCTTTTCGCATGGATTTGGTTTTTGGGAAAAATGGAGAAAATCAAAAAGGGCGACTTGAAGTTGTTCCTTTTGTCGGCCCTGTTCAACCCTTTTTTTTATTTCATCGGTGAAAGTTACGGCCTGAAACTCACTTCTTCCTCAATAACTTCTGCTATTATCGCTACCATCCCTTTGTTTACGCCTCTCGCAGCCTTTCTGGTATTGGGTGAGAAAATGAGCCGGACGAATATCCTGGGCCTGTTTATTTCATTTTTTGGGGTGATGGTCATGATATTGAACAAAGACCTTTCGTTCAGTGCTTCGCCGACCGGGATTTTGTTTTTGTTTTTTGCGGTGGTCTCGGCCATTGTTTATATGATATTCCTGAAAAAGTTGAGCCATCGCTATTCGGCCTATTTTATTATCGCTTTCCAGAATTTGCTGGGCGCACTTTATTTTCTCCCTTTCTTCCTGATTTTTGATTTCCAGGAATTCATCACCGTTAAGCCCGACTTTACGCTTGTGGTTTCCCTTTTGTCGCTGGCCATTTTTTGTTCCTCGCTGGCCTTTGTGTTTTTCACCATCTCCACACGCGAAATTGGCATTGGCCGCACCAATGTCTTTTCAAACCTGATCCCTGTTTTTACCGCTATCTTTTCCTTCCTGATCCTGTCCGAATTTTTCAGCCTTCATAAAATCTTTGGGATTTTGCTGATTGTTTTTGGTTTATATTTGTCACAGATTAAATCAAAACAATTGATATGAAAGTAATAGTTCTTGGATGTGGCTTAGTGGGCGGCCCGATGGCCATGGACCTTGCCAAAGACAAAAATTTGGAAATAAGCGTGGCCGATATCAACAGTGGTGTCCTGGCGCAAATCTCAAAACGTGTTCCGGTACAAACCATTCAAACGGATTTATCGGAAACGGAAAAGCTGGGCGAATTGGTGGCCGGTTTCGATTACGTGATAAATGCCGTTCCCGGGTTTATGGGATTCAAGACATTGAAGGCTCTGATCGAAGCAAAAAAGAACGTTGTGGACATTGCCTTTTTTCCGGAGGATATGTTTGAACTGCACGAGCTGGCAATTGAAAATGATGTGTGCGTGATCTCCGACATCGGTGTGGCACCGGGAATGAGCAATTTGCTGGTGGGTTATGCCGATCATCTTCTCGACAAAACCGAAAAAGCCGTGATTTATGTGGGCGGGCTTCCCAAAGTGCGGACATGGCCCTATGAGTACAAAGCGGTCTTTTCGCCCGTGGACGTAATCGAGGAATATACCCGTCCGGCAAGATATATCGAAAACGGAAAAGAGGTCATCAAGCCCGCGCTTTCGGAACCCGAGTTGCTCGACTTTGAAGGGGTCGGTACTTTAGAGGCTTTTAACAGCGACGGATTGCGCAGTCTTGCAACGACCATAGATGCACCCAATATGATCGAAAAAACCTTGCGCTTTCCCGGCCATATCGAAATTATGCGGATTTTCAGGGAGACCGGGTTTTTCAACCGGGAGGAAATTGAGGTGAACGGCGCAATGGTGAAACCCTTGGATTTTACGGCAAAACTACTTTTCCCCAAATGGAAATTGCAGGAAGGGGAGGAGGACATCACCATTATGAAGATAATCGTGGAAGGCATCAAAGGCAATAAGCGACTGCGCCATACTTACGACCTCCTGGATTCCTACGACCCCAAAACAAAAGTGCATTCCATGGCCCGTACAACGGGTTACACCGCAACTATGGCCTTGCGGATGCTGATGAAGGGGCTTTATAAAAGAAAAGGGGTTTCTGCCCCTGAGTTTATTGGCCGTCAACCCGAATGTGTAGCGTTTATGTTGAAGGGTTTAAAGGAGAGGGGAGTTGTTTACAAGGAAAGCATTGAGGAAATTCTTTAAAATAGTTTGATGACAAAATGAACATATTTAAGATTGGTGCCTTTTGTTTTATTAAAAAATAGTTTATATGATTGTCGTACCACGCAAGTTGAGAAAATTGGAAGACGAGGAATGGAAAATTGTACCTGATACAAATAGCCGTTATCAAGTAAGCAATTACGGACGGGTAAAATCATTTGCCTATAATAAGAAAGATGGCCAAATACTGAAATGTTCAGTGATAAATGGCTTTAAAATGGTTCAGGTAACCACGAACAAAGGCCATTTGCGCACTTATGTCCACAAATTGGTGGCGCAGGTATGGATCCCAAAACCAACCGACAAACATGTTTTTGTTACACATTTGGACGGGAAACTGTTGAACAACCACGTGTCCAATCTTGAATGGCACACAAGGGAATCCTTAACGGAAAAACACCGTGAGCTTGAAAAGCAAAAGGACATTGCTTTAAAACGTAAGCGGATACAAAAGAACAGTAAATTGAACGAATCGGACATCAGTCTCTTGAAATCAATGTTGGAAAGAGGGGTCGTTCAATCCAAGATAGCAAAATTGTTTCGCATTAGCGAAATGCAAGTGACAAGGATAAAACGAGGTGAGAATTGGGGGCACGTGAAGCCTTTTCCTGAGGAAAACGAACAAATATAGCTACGGTCATCCTTGCCATACAATATCCATTTTTAAAAACAAAAAACCCCGATTCTTCGGGGTTTTGGTAGCGAGATCGAGAATTGAACTCGAGACCTCCGGGTTATGAATCCGACGCTCTAACCAACTGAGCTACCTCGCCATAATTTCAAGGTCGGCAAAAGTAATAAACTTCTTTTAATATTTCCTTTACTTTGCATAAAAAATTGTTGTGCTAAAAACAGCTCTGAATATCATCCTTTTGATCCTGTTGGTTTCCCTTGTGAAACTTGTGGGTGCGCAATGTGTTAATGGTGAAGCCGCTTTTTCCCCCGGCGAAACAATTACTTACGAAGTGGCCTACAACTGGGGGATTGTTTGGGTGGATGCTGGTGAGGTTCGTTTTAAAGTCGATACGGTGGATTTCAGGGGTTCCAATACCTATTACTTTGAGAGTGCAGGGAGCAGTTATAGTTTTTACAATTGGTTTTTTAAGGTGGACGACCATTTTAAAAGTTGGTGCGACCTGAAAACCTTTCAACCCATTTCCTTTCAGAGGGAAACCTCGGAAGGGGGCTATTGGGTGAAGAACAACTATGGGTTTCAGCTTGATGGGCGGATATTCTCTTCCGTTTTGCATAAGGACAAACCGCTAAGGTTGGATACGGTAAAAGCCGCACCCTGTACCTTTGATGTGCTTTCGGCAATTTATTATGTGCGGAATTTCGATTTTGGCGAAGCGAAAGAAGGGGATGGGTTTCCCGTGAACTTCATTATCGATGGAGAGCTTTTTACCTTGTCACTTATTTATTGGGGAAAGGAGGAGATAAAAAACAGGAACGGAAAAGTTTATTCCTGCGAAAAGCTAAGTGTGAAATTGGTGGCCGGGACTATTTTCAAAGGGGATGAGGAATTGATTGTGTGGTTGATCGATGATAAAAACCGCATTCCTTTGATGGTGGAAGCAAAAGTGGTCGTGGGTTCGGTAAAAGCTTACCTGACCGGATATGAGGGCTTGAAATATAAAATGTCGGGGAGTGTTGGTAAATAAGATGCGGAAAACTTTGGTCACATTGAGCCTGTCGAAATGCTACCATTGTTTTCTTTTGCAATCCGTAGAACCAAATCCTGATCTAAGTCCGAAAAAAGAGTAATTTTGTCTAAACAAGATATTACATGAAAAAATTTTTATCCAACCTGCGAAACCATTACGCCGATATTTCCAAGATATCATTGTTTGTGGTTACGGTTGTGTTGTTGGTACTGATTTTCCCAAAGGAAGGAAGGTTCAAATATGAGTTCAGGAAGGGGAAACCCTGGATGCACCAAGACCTTATCGCCCCCTTTGACTTTGCGGTTTTAAAATCGGCAGAAGAAATAGCAGAGGAGGAAGAGGCCGTTTTGAAACAATTAAAGCCCTATTTCAGGAATGACCTTGAGTTGGTAAAGGTCAAAAGGGAAAAGCTCATACAGGACTTTAATTCGAAATGGAGTTCCGAAAAGGGGGATAAAAGAAGATTTGAAAAGAAAAAGGAAGATAACCTACGGGTTTGTCTGAAGGTTTTCGATAGCATTATGCAAAAGGGGATTATCGAATTGACGCCCCAATTGGAAGGTAAGCCGGGCGAAACAATTGTAAATGTAATCATTAATAATGTTGTAAGCGAGCGAAACCTCGGTGAATTTTTCACCATCCGCTCAGCCGATTCGTTTATCCATTCTTTTTTAAATTCCACCGAAGGACTTGAAGACGATATGTTAAAAGGGCTACTTGAGAATTCCCTTTTCCAGAACATCCGTTTCGATCCTGAAACAACCGAAAACGAGAAAAAAACATTGCTCAATGGCGTTTCCCTTACACGCGGAATGGTGCAAAGTGGCGAGCGGATCATTTCGAAAGGCGAACTGATAACGCCTGCAAAGTTCCAGGTGCTGGAATCCTTGCGAAAGGATTATGAGGCCAATCTCGGGGGTTCCGCAAAAACCATCGGCATAATGATCGGGCAGATTATCCTGATGGCCGTGGCCCTTGTGGCTTTGCTGCTGTTCATTTTGTTTTTCAGGACAAATGTTTATGCCGAAGGGAAAAACCTGGTCCTGATCCTGATGGTGATCCTCTTTATGGTCCTCGTTACCGAGTTAACGGTGAAGTTCAACCCAGCATATGTTTACCTTATCCCGGTTTGCATTGTCCCAATAATCATAAGTGTTTTCTATGATACACGGCTTGCCCTGTTTGTGCATTTAATCGTTATTATCCTCACCGGTTCCCTTGTCCCAAATAGTTTTGAATATATATTTCTCCAGTTGTTCACCGGCATTATCACTATCCTCAGCATTGTGAAATTGGAGCGGAGGTCGCAATTCTTTTTTACGTCCCTTATGATTTTTATTTCCTATTCGGTGATTTATACGGGAATGAACCTCATTGAAGAAGGGAGCGTTCAGGAGCTGAAACTGAATTACTTTTTGTTGTTTGGCGGAAGTGCCGTGCTAACGCTCTTTTCCTATCCCATTATTTTTATTTTCGAAAAGGTTTTTGGTTTGATTACAAATGTTACCCTGCTTGAGCTTTCCAATACCAATAACAAAATACTGCGCGAGCTTTCGTTGAAGGCCCCCGGGACTTTTCAACATTCCATGCAAATGGCCAACCTTGCCGAAGCGGCCACTTATGCCATAGGCGGAAACCCCTTGTTGGTGAGAACGGGCGCCATGTACCACGATATTGGCAAAACGAGGGATCCTTTGTATTTTATCGAGAACCAAAGCACGGGCGTCAACCCGCACGACGAATTGACCTATGAAGAGAGTGCTGCCGTTATCATCGACCATATTGTCGGAGGTGTTGAAAAGGCCAAAAAACTGAAGCTCCCGGAGCAGATTATCGATTTCATAAGAACACACCATGGAACCCGGCGGGCAGAGTATTTTTATATGCTTGCCAAAAGGGATAATATTGATGAGGAGGTTGACGAAAGCATTTATACCTATCCCGGGCCTGAACCCTTTTCTAAAGAGACCGCCGTGCTGATGATGGCAGATGCGGTGGAAGCCGCTTCCCGGACACTTAAAGTCCCCGATGAGGATTCCATCAATAAGCTGGTCGAAAATATCATCAACAAACAAATCGAATCCAGACAGTTTGATAATGCCGATATTACCTTTCGCGATATCAAAACCATTAAAAAAGTATTCAAGAAAAAGCTGATGAACATTTATCATTTACGGATTGAATATCCTGAATAGATATGAGGGCTTGATTCCGGTGGGCCTCTTCGATAAATCATAATACTTGTTAAAACAACCCGTTTTTCGGGACATTGGCTTAACGGCCTGACAAATAATCTTATTTTTGCAAGCGCAAGAAAACGAAGGCCCACTTTAAGAATGCAGCTCTTTCGGACGTGCAATCCGATAACGATTATTATTGGGATTTGCGTTCCCTTCGATAGCAATGATAAACGAACTTTATATAAACTCCTCTTTTTGAAGCAATCCCGAATAAAAATACAATCCCGGGTTATTTTTTCCTTATCGCTCCTCATATGGCTGACGATGTTTAAGCTTCAAGCCCAACGGGTCGGGAATTACATCGAAATTGGCCGTAAGGATTTAAAGGAGAATAATTTGATAAAAGCCTTGGAAGATTTTAACCTGGCCGTTTATATGCACCCCACATCCTATGAGGCCTATTTTTTGCGTGGGATTACCAAATATTCCCTGGGCGATTATGTGGGCGCCGAATATGATTTCACCATGTCCATCGAATTCGACCCCTATTATGCCGAAAGCTATCATTACCGGGCGATTGTCCGTAGCCAGCAATACAATTTTGGGGGCGCGCTCGAAGATTATAAACTGGCCGTTGAGCGCGATAAAAAGAATGCCTACATCCTGATAAACCGGGCCCGCACCTACCTTTTCCTAAAGGAATATCAAAAAGCCATAGATGATTGCAATAAGGCATTGAAGTTAAAGTTTTCAAGTGAAGACCTCTTTATTATCCGGGGCATGGCAAGGAAAGGATTGAAGGAGTTTGAGGAGGCCTTGAAGGATTTCAATACAGCTGTTGAAAAGAACCGGTTCAACCCGGATGGATATTTGCAAAGGGGCAGCGCAAGGATGGAGCTGGAGCAGCCCGATTCTGCCCTTGTCGATTTCAACCATGCCATTTCCCTCGATTCGCTGGAGACCCAGTCATATATGAACCGCGCCCTGGCACGGATTGAAATCCATGATACGATTGGGGCTTTTAAGGATTTGAACAAAGTGCTGAAAATGTCACCTTACAATTCATTTGCCTATTACAACAGGGCAATTTTGAAAATTGGGACGGACGACACGAAAGGGGCTATTTCCGATTTGGACAAGGTTTTGGCACTGAACCCGGAGAATATCGCGGTATATTTGTTCCGAGGGCAATTAAAAGCCTCCACCGGAAACCTGAAAGGCGCGATTGCCGATTATAATAAAGCCATAGGGATTTATCCCGAGTTTGCGGATGCGTTTTATGAGCGTTCGCAAGTGAAGAAGCAATTGGGCGATTTTAAAGGGGCGGAAAAAGATTATAAAATGGCCTATGGGATCAACGAGTTTAATTTTAACAATGACAGCCTGAGCCTTGAACAGACGATGTACCTGAAAAAATTGCTGGCATTTAGTGGTGAGTTTTATGATAAGGATGCTTCTGATGGGAAAATCCAAAATCAGTTTGTGGACATTGAATTGAAGACGGTTTTTCATGCCGTGCTTTTCGCTTCCGATCTGTCGGGGATAAAAATGTACGATACGTTTGATAAAAAAGGCTATTCTGTACCCATAATCAATCTTACGGAGGAGGAGCCAAAATTGGATGAAAACATGGTTAGGGTCGAAATGGATGCGCTGGACCGATCGATAATCGAAAAACCCGGGGAGGCTTCAAATTACTATCAAAAAGGATTGCTGTTGGCCCAGACAAGGGATTACCGGAGTGCTTTGAATTATTTTGACGAAGCCATCCGTTTAGATCCACAACATGTGATGGCCTGGTTTTGCCGGGCAAATACACGTTTCAAACTTACGGAGCTCATCACCTCAAACAATGGTATGGAATACGTGTTCGATGCTTCAAGGGATCTGTCCATTGCACATCAACAGATTGACTCGGCTTCAATTGAAAAGGAGTACAACCAAATTATACAGGATTTCAACAAAGTCATTTCCCTCGATCCTGATTTTTATTTTGTCTATTTCAACAAAGGCTATGTGCGGTCTTTGATGAGCGACTACTGGGGTGCCATCAATGATTTTTCAAAAGCCATCGGTTTGAAGGATGATTTTGCAGAAGCCTATTACAATAAAGGCTTACTGCTCCTTTTTATGAAACTGAATTCCACCGGTTGCTCCAACCTGAGCCGGGCAGGAGAAATGGGCATCGAAGAGGCCTACCATGTAATGAAGCGGTATTGTTTTAAATAATTGGGCTTTGATTTTACCTTTTTACCGCCTTTAATTTATATTCGTCAAAATACAAAACAGAACTGGTTTTATCGTTGATTTGAAGTTTTTTCACATTGCCCCATGTTGGTGTTGTCACCAACATGCACGGTTTCGATAGTTGTTGGCAAGCCGTGAAACTATTCCCGTTGGTGACAACACTTACGGGCGGCAGTCGGGGTATTGGGCTGTGGCAAAAAACAACGGTTTTGGCAGTTGTTGGCAAGCCGTGAAACTATTCCCATTGGTGACAACACCAACGGGCAGCAGTTGTGGTGTTGGCGTTATCCATGCCCCATGTTGGTGTTGTCACCAACATGCACGGTTTCGATAGCTGTTGGAAAGCCATGAAATTATTCCCATTGGTGACAACACCAACGGGCAGCAGTTGTGGTGTTGTCGTTATCCATGCCCCATGTTGGTGTTGTCACCAACATGCACGGTTTCGATAGTTGTTGGCAAGCCATGAAATTATTCCCATTGGTGACAACACCAACAGGCGGCAGTCGGGGTGTTGGCATTATCCATGCCCCATGTTGGTGTTGTCACCAACATATACGGTTCTGTCAATTGTTGGCAAGCCGTGAAATTATTCCCATTGGTGACAACACCAACGGGCGGCAGTCGGGGTGTTGGGCTGTGGCAAGAAACAAGTCGTCCCGTTTTGATAATATTATCAAAATGAACAACAATTAAAAATATCTATATTTGCCTGTATGGAAGACTTTATCCTTTTTTTTACTGCGACAATCGTTGATTGGAAACATCTTTTATCCAAAGATAGTTACAAAAAGATAGTTGTTGATTCCTTGGAGTTTATGGTTGTCAATAAACGGATATATTTGTATGGGTTCGTAATAATGCCAAATCACGTCCATGTGTTATTGAGGATGAGAGAAGGAAATCTACTTCGAAATGTGCAGCGTGATTTTCTTAAGTTCACCTCCCAACAAATCAAATTTGATTTGCTGGATACCAATCCCCATATGCTTAATCAGTTTAAAAAGAATGGATCCGACAGGCAATATCAGTTTTGGCAACGTGGTTCCCAGAACAAGAAAATGTACAACAGAAGGGTATTTGAACAAAAATTGGATTATATTCATTTGAACCCTTTACAAGAAAAATGGCATTTAATTGAACATCCGGAGGATTATAAGTATTCTTCAGCAAAGTATTATATCCTGAATATTGATGATTGGGGATTTATTACACATTATTACGAAGATATATTTTGATTGATTTGGTTTATTCCCGTTGGTGACAACACCAACGGGCTGCAGTCGGGGTATTGGCGTTATCCATGCCCCATGTCGGTGTTGTCACCAACATGCACGTTTTCAGTAGTTGTTGGAAAGCATGAAATTATTCCCGTTGGTGACAACACCAACGGGCTGCAGTCGGGGTATTGGCGTTATCCATGCTCCTTGTTGGTGTTGTCACCAACATGCACGGTTTCGATAGTTGTTGGCAAGCCGTGAAACTATTCCCATTGGTGACAACACCAACGGGCGGCAGTCGGGGTGTTGGCGTTATCCATGCCCCATGTTGGTGTTGTCACCAACATGCACGTTTTCAGTAGTTGTTGGAAAGCATGAAATTATTCCCATTGGTGACAACACCAACGGGCGGCAGTCAGGGTGTTGTCGTTATCCATGCCCCATGTTGGTGTTGTCACCAACATGCACGGTTTCGATAGCTGTTGGAAAGCCATGAAATTATTCCCGTTGGTGACAACACCAACGGGCTGCAGTCGGGGTTGTTGGCGTTATCCATGCCCCATGTTGGTATTATCACCAACATGCACGGTTTCGGTAGTTGTTGGAAAGCCATGAAATTATTCCCATTGGTGACAACACCAACAGGCGGCAGTCGGGGTGTTGGCATTATCCCCAACATCCACGGCAAGCTGTAATCCATCAATTCCCGATATCTTGTGAATCAATTTGATATTTGCAAAAAAACCATCTAAGATTCTTCAATTCTTTTATCTTTGTAAGATTCAGAAAACCAGAAGAAAAACTCTCATATCATTTATCATGTTTCATGGGGTGTTCTTAATGAGTAAGGGATGATTGTTTTTTGCGACATAGAGTTATAGTATTATATAATCCATAGGAAAATGAAAAATATTGTTATTCTTGGAAACGGTATCTCAGGGATTACGGCGGCCCGGGAAATCCGAAAAATGAGCCAATACAAAATCACGGTAATTTCATCCGAGACTGAGCATTTCTTTTCGCGCACGGCACTCATGTACATTTATATGGGTCACATGGAATATGAGCACACAAAGCCTTATGAAGATCATTTCTGGAAGAAAAACCGCATCGACTTGATGAATGCAAAAGTGGACAAGGTTGACATAGCCAAAAAAGAATTGGTTTTGTCGGATGGAAAAGCTGTTGGCTATGATGTCCTCATCCTTGCGGTGGGTTCCAAATCCAATAAATTCGGATGGCCCGGCCAGGATATGGATGGCGTTTCGGGAATGTACAGTTACCCTGATTTACAAGATATCGAAAAATACACAAAAGACATTAAGCGAGGGGTGATCGTTGGTGGAGGTCTGATCGGGATCGAGTTGGCGGAGATGTTGCACTCACGGGATATTGATGTAACTTTCCTCGTACGCGAAACAAGTTTTTGGAACAATATACTACCTGCCGAGGAATCGGCATTGATTACAAGGCATATCCGGGAAAACCATATCGACCTCCGTTTGGAAACAGAGTTAAAGGAAATTGTGCCGGATTCCAATGGGCGGGTCAAATCTGTGGTAACAAGCAAAGGTGATGAAATTGAATGCGGGTTTGTGGGCCTGACCGCCGGGGTGAGCCCTAATATTGATTTCCTGGAGGATTCGGGAATCGAAACGGCAAGAGGGATTTTGATCAATGAATATTGCGAGACCAATGTGCCCGATGTTTATGCCATTGGCGATTGTGCCCAACACAAAACACCTCCGGGCGAAAGAAGACCCGTGGAACAGGTTTGGTACACCGGGCGGATGATGGGGGAAACACTTGCTTATACAATTTGTAAAGATAAATTGAAATACCAACCCGGTATCTGGTTCAATTCCGCCAAGTTCCTCGAAATCGAATATCAGACTTACGGATGGGTCTGGGCAAATTTGAAGGAAGACGAACGGGATTTTTATTGGGAAGATGAAACGGGAAGAAAGTGCCTAAAGCTTGTATTCGATAAAAAGGAAAAGTTCCTGAAAGGCTGTAATGTGTTTGGCATTAGGTTGAGGCATGGGGTGATGGAAAAATGGATAAAAGAAAAGAAGCACGTGAAAGCGGTGGTCGAAGAGCTTACGGAAGCGAATTTTGACCCGGAATTTTACAAAAGTTACGAAACGGAAATCAAAGGGAAATTTAACAAGCAAATAGCATTCTAATTATTTCACAAATTTAAAAACCCATGATTGGCATTTAAAATATTTGGGATTGATCGAGGTGGTGCAATCATTTTTCCTTTTATGCCTTTTATGGTTCAATATTTATAAAATGAAAACAATATATAACATAGGGATCGGGATAACCCTCACGGCGTTCACAATATTTATTGCCAGCCTTTTTTTGAACGATTACAAGCTCACCAACAAATTGATTGATGATGCAGGTTTGGGTGATGTTAAAACAGAAGCACTAAAAGAGGCTTCTAAGGGATTTGAGGGAAAAACAATTTCTTCCAAATTGGAGTTTGTGGATGAATTGAAACAAGCCTTGTCCGTGGCAAATGCTTCAATTGTCAATAAATACAAAATATCGGATCGGGATATTGATGCCTTGGTGAAACTATCGTCCGCCTCAGGGAAAATAAAATATTCGACGGCTTTTGCTGAAAAGGTGTTTCCCGAAAACGATGGGGCAGGTCAATACAAAGCGAAAGGGATCAATGATTTTACGGGCTGGATAGCCGACCGCAAATACCAATCTGCAGAGGATTTGAAAAATGACCTGAAAAACTCGCTGACCGGTTTCAACAACAACATTCAATATACAAAAGCATTTGATGATTATGCGATAGGGAATCTTTTGTTCGTGTTAACCAAAAAAGCCGGGACAGGTTTGGTCTCAAACAATACAGGATTGTTTTTTGCCCTCACTTTCATCCTTGCTTTCATAGGGGCCATGATATTTATCCTCCCAAAGTTTTGGGACGGATTGCCGGGCATCAAGCACAACCGTATTTTCAAAACCTCGCTCAACAGTCAGGGCATTATTGGGATTTTGATGGGCTCTTTCCTCATATTATTTTACATCGTCCTGTATTTTTTCCCGGTTTACATTGTGGAATGGGTTTCCATTTCGGAAGTGGCAAGTGTGGGCCTTTTTGGCCGGGAAGCCAGTCAGTGGTTCCTCTACGGGTTTTTGTACACCTTTGCTGTTTTGGTTATGGGATTGCGTTTCCTGAGCAAATACCGCCATAATAAGTATCAGCGTATCCGTACATTTTCGGTCATGTTTTTTCAGTTGATAATCGCATTCATGATGCCGCAGATTTTATTTGCCCTCAATCTCCCGGAAGTTGATTTAAAGAATATCTGGCCACTGGATTACAGTTTCTTTTTCGAATGGCGGATTAATTCTTACCTAAATTCCGGTGCATTGGGAATGATGATGTTGGTTTGGAGTATTGCCTTGATTGTAATTGCCGTACCTGTGCTCACCTATTTTGTGGGGAAAAGATGGTATTGCTCCTGGGTGTGCGGTTGTGGCGGATTGGCCGAAACCGCCGGTGACCCGTTCAGGCAACTATCGAGTAAGAAAATAATCGCCTGGAAAATCGAAAGGTATCTGATCTATGCGGTTTTGGTCTTCGTCGTTGTGATGACCTCTTGGGTGCTTTATACTTTCTTTACCGGAAAAAGCGTTTTGTTGGGGATCGATTCCTATCAAATGCGTAAAATCTATGGCTTCCTCATAAGCTCTATTTTTTCAGGGGTTGTTGGAACGGGCTTCTATCCTTTGATGGGAAATCGGATTTGGTGCCGTTTTGGTTGTCCGCTTGCCGCTTATATGGGAATTATCCAGCGTTTTAAATCGCGTTTCAGGATCACAACAAATGGAGGACAATGTATTTCCTGTGGAAATTGTTCCACCTATTGCGAAATGGGAATCGATGTGAGATGGTATGCCCAGCGTGGGCAGGATTTTGCAAGGGCTTCCTGTGTGGGGTGCGGGGTTTGTGCCGCAGTTTGCCCAAGGGGCGTTTTGAAATTGGAGAACAAAAGCGAAAAAGGAAGGCTCAATGGCCCTGGTTTGCTTGGTAATGACGGAGTGGTTAAAGTAAGGGGAATCCGGTTGGGGAAAGAGAGCGCATAATGTCACACCTGCTTGAAAAAATCCTGAAATATTGGGAACAGGTGATGGACAGAAATTGTGGTCTTTTGAAAATTGATTTGTAAATAGATAGTTTTATGGGTTTTAGGTTAATTCATGGTTTTAAAAATGATTTGGCATTTGAATTGACTATTTGTATTCTTCAGGGCTTGACTTATACTGATACATAAAAGATTTGCGAAGCCAAAGTTTTTTGGTAGTGGTTATGCGCCCGCCTTCCAAAACAAGGTGGCCTGTACGCCACTTCACTTTGGCTGGTGGACGGGCGGCAACAGACCGCCGGAAGTTTTGCAGAGCTGTATCGCATTGGTATAAAGCCAAACCCTGGCTCAATTGATAAATTATTACGTAATGAACAAGAAGTTTTTAATATTGACATTTTTGACCTTGGTAAGTATTGCTATTGTGGTTCCGTTTAGGGCTATTGGCGATGATGTCCCCAAAAAGGGGGAAAAGGCTTATGTCAAAAAGAAATCGGAAAAAGGAATCCTGGTTGAAGAGGGATGGATGTTGGATGGGGTCAAAACAGGTTTCTGGAAATTCTATCATGAAAACGGGAAGTTGAAAAACGAAGGCAATTTTGTGAACAATGAATTGCAGGATTGGTGGAAGGAATATGATGAAGAAGGGAATTTGATTACCGAAGGCTTTTTCGTAAACGGCAAAAAGGAAGCTCATTGGAAATACTATTATCACAATGGCAACTTGATGAAGGATGGTATTTTTGACAATAACAAAAAACAAGGATGGTGGAAGGAATATAGTGATGATGGGACTTTGATGTCCATTGGCCAATATGAGGATGGAAAACGGGAAGGTTTTTGGAGGATGTTTTGTTTAAATGGGAACATCCGTGCAGAAGGGAATTATTCAGCGGATAAAAAATTTGACTGGTGGAAGGAATACGATTCAGTGGGGAATTTGATTGCCGAGGGCTATTATTACGATAATCTCTATGAGGGGTTCTGGATTCACTATAAGAACGGGGTGAAGTACAGTTGTGGTATTTATGAGCAAGGGGCCAGGAAATATACCTGGAAGTTTTTTGACGAAAGAGGGGAACTTTCACAGGTTTATGAATATTAGTATGGCGATCATTGACGTAATTATCCCTGCATATAACGAGCAATGCTCGGTGGGCAAAGTGATTGAAGATATTCCTATGGAATTGGTCCGTGAGGTAATTGTCGTAAACAATAATTCATCGGATGAAACCTCAATAAATGCAGTGAAAGCAGGGGCAACTGTTTTCCACGAATCCCGATTAGGTTACGGGTATGCCTGTTTGAAAGGGATTGCCCATTGTTCCCAAAAGAAAAAAAAACCGGATATCATTGTTTTTATGGATGCCGATTATTCCGATCATCCCGAGGAATTGGCCGAAGTTGTTAGGCCAATTGCCGAAGAAGGGATTGATATGGTGATCGGGTCAAGGGCACTTGGGGAAAAAGAACCCGGTTCCATGACACCGCCACAGGTTTTTGGGAATTGGCTGGCCACACGCTTAATGCGGATTTTTTATGGGGTCAAATACACGGACTTAGGGCCATTCAGGGCAATCAAGTTCGATAAACTCCTTGAACTTAACATGGAAGATAAAACTTATGGCTGGACCATTGAGATGCAAATAAAGGCTGCAAAGCTTGGGATGAAAACAACGGAAACCCCCGTTACCTACCGGAAACGGATTGGGAAATCAAAAGTATCAGGCACGGTAAAAGGGACTATTTTTGCAGGGGTGAAAATAATTTTGGCAATTTTTAAATATCTATAATTGTGGAGACATTGGAGATAACAATATTGAGTATTTATGGTTTGGCTTTGCTGTTGATTTTTGTGTATAGCCTGATGCAAATGTCCCTCGTAGTGAAATACCGGAAAGCACATAAAGAAAGGCTGAAAACAGATACCCTGGAATTGGATGTGAACGATCCGGACAAAGTGCCCTATGTGACCGTCCAGCTTCCGTTGTACAACGAACTTTATGTTGTGGAGCGCTTGATTGACCAGGTGAGCGGGTTTGATTATCCCAATGAAAAACTTGAAATACAGGTGTTGGACGATTCCACGGATGAAAGTGTGGAAATCACGGAAACAAAGGTTAAAGAGGCTGCGGCCAAAGGGATCGACATTAAAGTGATCCGACGAAAGGACAGGGTCGGGTTTAAGGCCGGTGCCCTTGAATATGGAATGGAAAGGGCGAAGGGTGAATTCATTGCCATTTTTGATGCCGATTTCGTTCCTCAAAAAGATTTCCTGTTAAAAACAATCCCTTATTTCGAAAATGAAAAAATCGGTGTTGTCCAAACCAAATGGGGGCATATCAATAAGGATTATTCCTTGCTGACCAAGTTACAGGCTTTTGGGCTTGATGCCCATTTTTCGGTGGAGCAATTGGGGAGAAATGCCGGAGGTCATTTCATTAATTTCAATGGAACGGCGGGCGTTTGGCGCAAACAGTGCATAATTGATGCCGGGGGCTGGGAACATGATACCATTACCGAAGACCTTGACCTGAGCTACCGCGCCCAATTGAAAGGCTGGAAATTTAAGTTTGTCGAAAATGTGGTGACTCCGGCAGAATTGCCCGTAGTGATGAGCGCTTTGAAAAACCAACAATTCAGGTGGACAAAAGGAGGTGCGGAGAATTTTGTGAAGATGAGGTCCCGGATTATCCATAGTAAACAGACTTCCTTTAAGGATAAATTGCACGGGATTTTCCATTTGTTCAACTCTGCCATATTCTTATGCGTTTTTACCACGGCATTCCTTAGTATCCCGATTTTGTTCATTAAAAAATCCTCCCCTGAATTTGACCTGGCTTTCAATATAAGCAGCCTGTTTTTAATCTGTACCGCCATGTTGATGACCTTTTACTGGGTCTCATACCAAAATCCAGAGAAAAACCTTTTCAAAAGGATTATGAAATTTTCCAGGGAATTCATCTTGTTTTTATCCACGTCCATGGGAATGTCCTTGCACAATTCAGTGGCAGTGATGGAAGGTTACCTTGGTAAAAAAACATCTTTCATCCGGACACCAAAATTCAATATTGTGGAAAACACTGATAAATGGAAGGGCAATAAATACCTTGTGAACAACCTGAGCATCGTTACGGTCATGGAGGGCCTGCTGTCGTTGTACTTCCTTGGCGGGATCATCAGTGCCTTTTTCCTGAAAGAATTTGGCCTCCTTCCTTTTCATGTGATGCTGTTCGGTGGCTTTGGGTTTGTGTTTTGGTTATCTGTTCGGCAGGTGAATTGATTTTGTAAACATGATCAACTCCTTCGGGGTTATTTTTCGATTGCTTATATATTCCACAGGTTGTACCTATGGTTATTTTTGTTCAACCACTCCGTGGGGTTTTTTTAAGAACTAATGAAAGCATGAGTCCCCAGATTAATTCAATATGCTATTTTTGCCATTCTGTTAAAATCTACAATGTCCAATAAACAAAATAAAACAAATTACGCTTTCCTTGCGGTATCTGTTCCCGTGTATTTTGTGTTTGCCTATTTTACGGTGAGGGAGGACTTTGTTCGCATGATAAGCCTGTATGCGGTTCTATTTGCTGCTTTCATGTTTTATTATCAGAAGGTAAAGAATGAATCCGATCTTGGGTTTTCGTTAAAAATTGCCTTTGTCCTCCGCCTGATTTTCCTGTTTGCCCTTCCGGCCCTTTCCAACGATTTTTACCGCTTTATCTGGGATGGGCGGATGTCGGTTTTGGGGATCAACCCCTATCTCGTTTTGCCGAAAGACTTTGTGGGAACAGTGGATATGGCCCGTGTGGGAAGCGATGCTGCGGAGTTACTGAAAGGACAGGGGAGCATATCGCCGGGGAATTATACCTGTTACCCACCGGTGAACCAGTTTGTTTTTTTGCTGCCGGCCTTTCTGTTTCCTGAAAGTATCCTGGGAAGTGTTGTTATGATGCGTATCATCCTTGTCCTGTCGGATCTGGGGACTTTTTTTTATGCCCGCAAAATCCTGAAACGATTGGATCTGCCCCAATCCAATATTTTACTTTATACTTTAAACCCCTTCATTATTATTGAAATGACGGGAAACCTGCACTTTGAAGGGCTAACGGTTTTCTTTCTCGTATTTTCCCTTTATTTGCTCCTGAGGGAAAAACAAAAATTATCGGCAGTGATGTTGGCCCTGTCAGCTTCGGTAAAACTCATCCCTTTATTGTTCCTCCCTTTCTTTATGAAAAAACTGGGGCAATGGAACAGCATAAAGTATTACCTGATCGTGGGCATGGTTTCTATCCTTCTTTTCCTCCCTTTTCTCAGTATGGATCTGGTCGAAAATTTCATGTCGAGCATCGACCTCTACTTTCGGAAGTTTGAGTTCAATGCGAGTTTTTATTATTTGTTCCGTGAAATCGGTTTCCACCTGAAAGGTTGGAACATCATCCAGAAACTCGGGCCTATTCTCGGCCTTGCCTCATTGATTGTAATTTTACTCCTGACATTTATTCCAAAGAACGAGCGGCCCAGGCAAATGATGGTTTCCATGTTGATGGCCATTTCGGTTTATTATTTCTTCTCCACCACGGTACATCCCTGGTATATAGCCCTGCCTTTGATCATTTCTGTTTTTACCCATTACCGTTTTGTGGTTTTGTGGAGCTTGCTCGTCATGCTTTCCTATTATGCCTATGGGAATAGCGGTTTTAAGGAAAGTATGTGGCTGGTGGGTGGGGAATATCTATTGTTGTATGGGTTTTTGGGATATGAATTGATAAGGTTCCGTAAATTGGGTATGCAATAAGTTTTCATGCTTACTCATCCGATGACTCGAAGTCATCGGATGAATGTGCTGTTTTCACAAGCGTGGACGCTTGCTGCATATGGTTTATGGATTCCCGTTGGTGACAACACCAACGGGCGGCAGTCATGATTCCTGCTTAGATTTATATGCAATTAGCGTCCACGCTAATTGTGCACTCCACATGATGGTTAAGCCCTGCCCCATATCGGTGTTGTCACCAACTTGAACGGTAACATATTCATCCGATGACTCGAAGTCATCGGATGAATATGGGATATCACAAGCGTGGACGCTTGTTCCATATGGGTGACGCGAAGTCATCGGATGAATATGCAATCTCACAAGCGTGGACACTTGTTCCATGTGGGTGACCCGAAGTCATCGGATGAATGTGCTATTTTAACAAGCGTGGACGCTTTCTGCATGTGGTTTATGGATTCCCGTTGGTGACAGCACCAACGGGCGGCAGTCATGATTCCTGCTTAGATATAAATGCAATTAGCGTCCACGCTAATTGTGCACTCCACATGATGATTAACCCCTGCCCCATGTTGGTGTTGTCACCAACTTGAACGGTAACTTATTCATCCGATGACTCGAAGTCATCGGATGAATATGGGATATCACAAGCGTGGACGCTTGTTCCATGTGGGTGACCCGAAGTCATCGGATGAATGTGCTATTTTAACAAGCGTGGACGCTTTCTGCATGTGGTTTGAGGATTCCCGTTGGTGACAACACCAACGGGTAATGGTGGCCATTTGGATTATGGCACGATCGCATCAATCTCCAATATCTCAATCTTCCGGTAATTGCCGTAAGGGTTATCACAAATGTAATATTCGTTTAGCTTTCTGTATTTAAGGCTAACAAGTAGTTCGTCCACCTGAAATTGAGGGGCCAAATCCAGTGGCTTGTATTTTTCGTTCAGGATATTGATAAAGTAACCGCAAGCGTTTTGGCTTGTGTCCCCTTCATATTGAATTGTCCCAATACCGTAAACCGGGCATTCACCCGAAATGTAAGTGATGTCGTCACATTTTGCCAGACATTCATTTTCATAGGTTTTGCCATTGGCACCACAAACCGGTTCATGTAAATTGGGGCAAATGCAATCCTGTTTTATTTTGCAGCTTCCCAAGAGGATCAAGAGGGGCAATATGATAATCTTTATATTTTTCATTGTTTGCCCGGGTGATGGCTCACTATCGTGAAAAGCTTAAATGAGGCCGTAACACCGAAGCGGAAACCGCTCCAATCGGCAAGTATCCGTTCCCTTGTCACCGGGTTTGTGAGGATGACGATTTCGTTTCCGATAATCGTAAACGTGTCCCCGATTCCCACGGCAAATCCTGCATTGAGCCCAAGGGTCATTTTTTTTATCCGGTAATTGAACCTGATCCCGGGTTCAATGTATGCAGGGGAAGAATCGTATGTTTGTTTCCTCTCCACAAATTCGGAACCTATCTGGAAATACTCATCCGTTGTTAATGTGGTGGTAGAAAACCCAAATTCGGTGTAGGAGTCAATATCGAATTTCGGGAACCGGAACAGCCTAGCTTTGAATATGGAGCCCAGGGTGTAATCCGAAATCTTCTGGTCGAAGCGGTAAATGCCCGAATAATCGCTGTAATAAACCCGTGAACCCGTGGAATGGGCCGATACCACGAATCCAATGGAAAAGCGGTTTTCAAGGAAACCCAAACCGGCTTCTGCCTGTAAATAAACATAGGGCGGCAAGTCGTTGATAATTGCATCATCTGAAGGCAAAGGGGCGGCCAGGGATTTGTTAAGGTCATGGAGGTCTTTCATTTTATAGCTGCCAATCCCCGTTTGGAACCCAAAGCGGACATCTTGTCCGTAACCAAAAATGGAGAAGAAGGCCAGGGCGATAAATATGTGTATGGTTTTTTTCATCACCATGCGTTTTCAATAATCAGTGTCCAATGATACTCAAAAGTCAGATACTCGTAACCGGCAACATCGGCCAGGCTGCCCGTATTGGTATTTGTGATCACATCCATTTGGAGGTCGTGCGTACCCGCTTCATAAAAAGTGCCGGGCGTGAACGTGAAATGGCCACTGCTATCGTAATCGGCCTGCAAAGTGTCCTGTCCCACCATCAGGAAAATGGCATAAACAAGGTTGTCGCCTGCATCTGCCGAATAGGCAATGGTAAACGGATGGTTTTCTATCATCAACGTATCCGTTTCAAAACTCAGATCGAGGACTATATCCGGTGGCGGCACATCCGGATTGACTTCCTTGAAACTTTCCCCCTTGGGAATGTATTCGCAAGAGGTAAATGCAAGAAAAGAGAATATGTATAAAATGATAAAATGTTTAGGTGTTCGCATAATTACTTTTGTTGATTTTTGTTTGCTGACTCTTGTCTGTCGCTTTTGGCCCTTGCCTGACGCTTCCAGGTCGTTCCGACTCTGGAAGGTCATTGCCTAAGAATAAACCACATCTTCCTCCTTGATATGTGCCTTTCCCATAAAGCTTAAAAGTACCTGGGCAACCGTTAAGGTATCTCGTTGGCAGTATTTCGAGATACGTTCCAGGTCTTTGTCCTTATAATAAACACTGGCCACCTGACTGCCATCAATATCCCCTTTTGGCGTGGGTATCCCAAAAATTGCCGCTAAAAGTTCAAGGGAAGTATAGCTTTTGTAGTCACCGAATTTCCAGAGTTCCATCGTATCGAGGTGGGCGACCTCCCAGGGTTTTTTGCCGGCGATGTTCAATATCTTGGGAAGTTGCAATCCGTTGATGATCATTCGCCGGGCTATGTACGGATAGTCGAATTCCTTGCCATTGTGTGCACATAATAAACTGTCCCTGTCGTGATAATGTTTGTTCAACAGGCCGGAAAACCCTTCGAGGAGGGTTTTCTCGTCATCGCCATAAAACGATTTTACGCGGAATTCCCGGTTTTTGATAAAGCCAACGGAAATGCAAACGATCTTTCCAAACTCGGAATAGATCCCGGCCCGTTCAAAAAGTTTTTCGGGCGTGTCGCCCTCTTGCTTTTTCAGGTACCCGGCTTTTTTGTCCCAAAGTTTTTTGAACCTTTCGGGAAGTTTTTCATAGGTTTCCACCATCGGAACTGTTTCGATATCGAGGAACAGGATTTTGTTGAAGTTCAGATTATATAGCATACCAACACAATTTTTGCATAAAAATACACAATCCCTTGTAAAGCAAAGAATTTATTTGCTAATTTTATAAACGAAATACAACTAATCAGTAACGTACTGAAATGGGAGAAAGAGCTAATAAAATAGTTGGCTTTTAATTTACATATCCCTGATTCCCCTCTCAAGAGGGAATAATTGGGTAATAGTTTTATTAAGTTTTTCAACAATTGGCCCATACTGATTAGTTACATTGAAACGAAGGAATGAAAAATGTATAAAAAAATAGTTTTTATTGGATTTGTTTTTATTCTGGCCTTTTCGGTTTCGTGCAAGAAAAAGGAAACCACGGTCCCGGAGGTTGTTTTTTATTCGCCCCACGAAAACCAGGAGTTTGGTTTTGAAGATACAATTTCCGTTCATTGCCAGATTTCTGATAAATCCATCATCGAAAGTGTGAAATTGGTTTTGGTAGATAGTGAATTGTTGCCCTTAGGCGAAGCATTTTATTTTTACCCGGGCTCCACAAAGTTTGAACTGGAAACCGAATATCCATTGGGCCAGGCAGAAATCGCCAATCCCAATAATTACTTGCTCGTGGTGGCAGATAATGGAACAAATTTCAAAAATAAGTACCAACCGGTTTTGGTCAATATCCTTGAAAAGAAACTGGAAGATGTTGTGATTTTAACAAAGGTTTCCGAACAGCAGATCGGTGTTTCTGCCCTTTTTCCCGATAAAGACAGCATTGTGGTTAAGTTTACCATAGATGGGGATTATGCGGGTTCTTCTTTAAGCTCTGCTGATGGGCAACTGCATATTGCAGGAACGGAATTGCTCAACCTACGGTCGTACCGTTTGTTGGATTACCAATTGGAGTGGGAGCTGGCACCGATTCCGTTTTTCCCGATGCACAATGCGGATTGTCTTCACCATAGCGATTTGTTGTTCGTGGCCAATAATTATTTTAACATCAAAGCTTACTCGGCAACAGGGAACCCAGTGTTCACGGCTGAAATAGGCCAAAATGAAAAGCCGGGTCGCATTTTTCGTTTCAATGAATTTTTGTTGTGCGATATGCAGAGCAAAAATAGCGGGCCTACAAGCCTGGTTACCTGGTACGTTGATTCGGAAAAGGAAAAGCAACGCTTGTTCACTATCTTTGAGGTGGTGGATTATGCACCGGTTTTTGAAGATGCACTGTTTTTGGCCGTGAACACAGCCGGAATGGGTTACGTGAAAATGTACGATCCGCAATTAAATGAACTTACCGATTTGGCCGGGTTTTCTGAGAAAATTCGTTCGATGGTAAAAACGGGGGAGGGGGAAGTTTTGATAGCTGCCGGGCAGGATGTTTATCTGTACAGTTTCCCGGGAAACTACCCTCAAGTAGTTTTACCCGGAACAAATGCTTACAGACTTAAGTTTGAGAATCTTTCCCATCGGCTTTATGTAGTTAGCGGATTTGCAATTGATATTTATAGTTTCCCTCAATTGGACCCTCTTTTTCATATCCCCTTGAACGATTCAATCCTGAATATTCATTTTCACTATAATAAGTAAGGGAATGATTCTTTTGGAGTTTGTTCAATCTACATCAAACAACGAACTTCTTCTTCATGTTGTTCCACTTAATGTACTGTGCATCCGTGTTTTTTGAAATAAACTCAAGATACTTCTGGGCCATCTCTGGATTTGACTGTTTGTAGGTTTCATAAACTCTCTTTTTACCAATATGACCATTGATAATGCTTAAACCTTGTTGTTCTTTCTTTGTCATAGGACTAAATTTTTGTTTTAAATTAGATTACCTAACCTTGATTTGCTGCGCCCCCATATTCAATGTTTGTGCCAAATAGCAAATAGCATTGATTTCATGTGCCTTATAAAAAGGTTACGTTTTTTTTGGTCGGATTTGGCTGTGCCTGTTTATGGAAACGGATAGGAATTGACAGCTTCTTTATCCAAAAACGGAATAAGGGATTTCAAGGTTCGATAGATCCCGGTAAATTTGAATGAGAGTGGGAAGGGATTTACGGGATTAATATCATTTATGATCCTGTACGAATGTTTATGCCAAAGCTTCAGCATAGGCACTACGGGATTGTGTCTTTTGGCAAAAAAACCATAATACAATCCCGAAGCTTCGGGACAAAAAGCAAACCTGTCCTTGCCGCCCGCCTGCCGGAACGGGCAGGGCAAGCGGAATATTCCAATGGAAGGAATCAAAATCCAAAGCAGGTTTCGTATTTATTGTTTTGAAATTTTGATATTTATCCGCCAGAAAATGTCGGACAAGTTTTGAAATTTATCTGTTTTTTTTTTGATTTATCCGGGTTGGGGATTTATAGCTTGCTGAGGAAAACATATAGATCCTCGCCAATTTTAACGTTTAACTTTCAATCTACGAAGCAACGGTACAGGTTTTTGTAGGTTCTTCATTGCCTGTTACCATTAAAGCAGTTAGTCGTAATGAGTACAAATAGCAGGTGTTATGATGGAAACGAAATTGTTGCCGTAATCCCAAATTAAGATATCGATGATTGGTTATTCATCTGACCACTGTACGAAGCCTTAGCCAGTACGAAGCGGCCTGATGAATAACCAAGCAACGAATAATGCAAATGAAAAGAAAGTTATTTTGAGATAAATACCTTTTCGGATATCATCGTGCCGGCGTTAATGATTTTCACGACATAATATCCGGTACCGGAATCAATTGCAAAGGAACTTGTTCCCGGGCTTAGTTTCCCCGCCTTGG
>JAADJA010000062.1 GCA_013151015.1 Chlorobiota bacterium | reverse complement strand
CGGCATTACCGAAAACACGGACGAAACATCCAACTGGAAACCCAACCTGAACACAGGCGGGCAAGTCCCGGGAAAATCAGCGACACAGTTTTTTCAATCGTACGTCCCTAAATAAACTTGATTGGATTCAGCCTTTAATACAAATTGAGGCTGAATCCATATTTTACGGGCAATTTAAATCTGTTGGCAAAGCAACGATTAAAAAAAAACTCTTGTCTTGATTAAACCAAAAGAAAGGTTATAAAAGTTTTTATTCACAAATTAATATTTATTCAATAGGTTTGATCAAGAGATGTAAGGCATTTTTCATTTAGTATCTTGTTGAACAAATCTTTTTTTAATCGGTTTTATTAATCTATTTATTCATTTAAAATTTAACTTATGAGAAAAATTGTTTTACTATTGGCCGCAATGGTCTTTAGTTTCTCGGCTTATGAGGTGCAAGCTCAAAACACCTCTGCAAATCAAAAGCCCGGATCCCAGTTTGACACCCGTAGGGACAACATGCAATACTGGATGGAAGGAGCACAAAAAGGATTGGTTCGCTACAATCCCAAGATTCAGGTAAAACCTGCAGAGTACCATGGCAGTGAACTGAACGTAAAAGGGGTTACTACCCTGAACTCACCGGACGTTCCGGTTACCGACCAAACGGATGTTACCGAAAGTGAAAACTCAATTTTCGTTGACCCCAATGATTTCAATTATGTATTAAACTCCAACAACTCCACTTCATGGAACGGTGGAAGTGTAGGGACTTTATATGGTGCAAGTTATTTGCAATCTGCTGACGGAGGTTTAACCTTTGGCGGTAGCGTACAAGGTGCCGGTGGCCCAAACAGTGGTGACCCGGCAGCTGCAATAAACCAGAATGGGCGTCAGTTTATCGGCTATATTTCTTCAAGTGGGGGAATGGGCGTTTCCTATTCTGACGATGGTACCAATTGGACAGCAAAAACTGTTTACAGCCCTGGAAGCCAGGATAAAAACCATATGTGGGTCGATAATAGCCTGTCAAGCCCTTACGAAGGGAACCTTTATAATGTATGGACCGACTTTGGCGGCGGTGCCAACGATGGAGACATTATCTTTTCCCGTTCCACGGATGATGGCAACACATGGTCTTCTGTAATCAATATCAGTTCGGCCGTAAGTTCGGGAAGTCACGACCAGGGATGTAATGTACAAACAGGCCCAAATGGGGAAGTGTACATAGTATGGTCTATTTATGATAGTTGGCCGTCTGATGAAACGGCAATTGGTTTTGCAAAATCAACTGATGGTGGGGCAACTTTTTCGGCTGCCACAAGGATAATCCAAAATATAAAAGGTATCAGGACTTCCGAAACATCAAAAAACCACAGGGTGAATTCATTCCCTTCAATGGCAGTTGATATCAGCGGAGGCAGCAACAATGGAAATGTTTATATTTCATGGACAAATATTGGCACTCCCGGTGTAAATACCGGATCCAACAGAAGTGTTTACATTGTAAAATCCACTGATGACGGTGCAACATGGTCAACCGCTGTACGCGTTAACCAGGGACCGTTTGATGATGACAGGGAAGCTTATTTCCCATGGATCACCTGCGATGGCGAAACAGGGACCGTGGCTGCGGTTTTTTATGATGACAGAAATACCAGTAGCAGCGATTGTGAAGCATTTTCAGCATATTCATTGGATGCAGGAGATACCTGGACCGACTTTGTTGTAAGTGATGTTTCATTTACCCCGGCTGCTATCCCCGGTCTTGCTGGAGGGTATATGGGCGATTATCTTGGTATTACCTCAAAGGGTGGAATGGTTTATCCTTGCTGGACAGATAACAGGAATGGCCTCTACATGACCTATGTTTCAGCTTACGGCTTGGGCTTAAATGCTGAATTTACTGCCGATGAAACCGAAATTTGCAATGGTTCGGCAGTTACTTTCAACGATGTATCAACAGGCGAACCCATTTCTTGGGACTGGAGTTTCCCCGGTGGAAGCCCAAGTAGCTTTAGTGGTGAAATCCCACCTGCAATTACATATAGCGCTGTCGGATCATACACGGTCACACTTACTGTTTCCGATGGTACTGAAAATGATACTGAAGTAAAAACCGATTTTATCACGGTTAAAGATGTGATCGCTGAATTTTCAGGGACGCCCACAACTGTGGTTATCGGTAACACAGTAACTTTTACCGATGAATCAAGTTGCGGCCCAACTTCATGGACTTGGTCATTCCCCGGTGGGACACCTGATTCTTACACAGGGCAAACACCTCCCGCCATTCAGTATGACGTGGAAGGTAATTATGATGTAACCCTTACTGTTGCAAATGCTGCCGGAACCGATACTAAAACATATGATGAGTATATAACCGTTATGCCCCCTGAATTCCCAATGACCAATGGAACAATTACCACTTGTATGGGCAATTTCTACGATTCAGGAGGACCTGATGGCAGTTATGACAACAACGAGAACTTCACGATGACGTTTTATCCTGCCACTTCAGGCGAGATGATCCGGTTTAATTTTACTGAATTCGATGTTGAATCACAATCAACTTGCAATTACGACAAATTGAGTATTTTCAATGGGGAAGATGCTACAGCTCCTTTAATGGGCGAATATTGCGGTACGGATTCACCGGGTGTTGTTACTGCTTCAAACGGAACAGGTGCACTAACATTTGTGTTTACATCCGATGGCAGTGTAACAAAACCTGGCTGGGTGGCAAGTATCAGTTGCTATGCCGGAACCGATCCCCCAATTGCTGATTTTTCTGCTTCCAACGTAAATCCCGTAATTAATTCGGCAGTTATATTCACTGATTTATCTATGAACCTCCCCACTTCCTGGGAATGGAGTTTCGCTCCTGCTTCTGTGACGTATATAAATGGCACGGATGAGTTTTCACAGAACCCCGAAGTTGAGTTTAACGAATTGGGGCTCTACTCGGTTACTTTAACAGCAACCAATGATTATGGCAGTGACACGGAAACCAAAACCGATTACATTGATGTAGTTGAGCCCAGTTTATGTTTGGATGGCCTTTATACTACCGGATGTTCCGTGGGCGATGGCTTGGTTTCCTGGAATTTAGTCAATGTAAGTGTGCCCGTAATAGAATGTGGAAACGGTGACCCCTATGATTGGTACCATGATTTCACTGACATGGTTCATGGATTTGAAGTTGGTGTGGAATACACCCTTACTGCACAAGCAGGTTACAGTAATACTTACCTCGATGTTTGGATTGACTACAACGAAGATTTGTTTCTTGATGACAATGAACATATCGTCAATGATTTCCTCCTTGCCGAAACCGGTGTTGATTACGATATCCCATTGACAATCCCTGCCGATGCCCCTGAAGGGCAATTCCTCATGAGGTACAGGACCAATTGGAACACTACTGTTGAAGGTTCTTGTGACACATATACTTATGGAAACATGGCAGACTTTACTGCTGAAATTGGTGAAAGTGAATTCCCTGCACCAACTGACCTGACGGGTAGCGTTGATGAAAACGATGTAAGTCTGGCATGGACTGCACCAAGTGGAGGTACACAAACCGGTTTCAACATCTATCGCGATGGCAATGCAATCGGGAATACCACCGAAACAACTTATGTTGATTTTGACCTGAATCCGGGTACTTACGAATATTGTGTAACCGCTGTTTATGATGGTGGGGAGTCGTATTGCTCCAATATCTATGCTGCTACCATTAGTGGTGGTGGAACTGCTATTTTCGAGGATGACTTTGACGCCTATACTGCCGGCGAACAAGTTGCTTGTCAAAACCCCGATGACTGGACAACATGGACCAATTCCCCTTGTGGCTCTGAAGATGCCTACGTTTCTGACCTGTATGCACATAGTGGTGCAAATTCGGCAAACGTGGTTACGGATAACGATCTCGTAAAAGAGCTTAACTCTTATCTCACCTCTGGTGTTTACAGCCTTGGCCTTTACATTTATATCCCATCCGGTTTTGATGGATACTATAATGTGTTGACCGATTTTGGTGGAGGCGCAAGCCCTGAATGGGGGTTTGAAGTTTATTTCAATGTTGGTGGTGACGGTTCCGTAAATGGTGGCGCCACAGCAGCAGCTACATTTAATTACAGCTTCGATACCTGGATGTACTCCGAATTGGTGGTTGACCTTGACAACGACATGGCAACTTACTACCTCGACAATACTATGATCCATAGCTGGCAATGGACTGCCGGTGCTGCCGGTGGTGGTGCACAGCTACAATTGGCCGCCCTTGATTTCTTTGGTGCCACGGCCACTACTTCTTACTATTTCGATGATTTGGTAATTGATGGATCAGAACCTCCCCCACCACTACCAGCCCCAACAAACCTTACAGGGCCTGATGCAGTTGGCCAGGGTTCAGACATTAACCTTACCTGGGATGCACCGGGTGGAGGCGAGTGGATCCATTGGGACAGTGGTGAAAATACCGGTAACGGTATTGGACTTACCAATGGAGGGACTTTCCTTGTGGCTTCACGTTGGATGCCCAATGAACTTGCCGCTTATGACGGTATGAGTGTTTCCCAATTGTCATTCTATGCGAACGGTGACCCGGGAGCTACTTATGTAATGAAGATTTGGACTGGTGACAATGCCGGGACTGAAATAATGAGCCAGGCAACCACTTTCACGGTTGACGACTTTAACATTGTGGATCTTGACAACCCGGTTACCATTGATGCTTCTACGCAATACTGGTTTGGATATGAGTTGACACACGGTGCAGGAACATTCCCTGCAGGAGCCGATGATGGCCCTGCTGTTCAGGAATCCGGCGATATGATTTCATTGGATGGTGTTGATTGGGTCGGTATGTCTGGTGCTTATGGCTTGGACTACAACTGGAACATCCAGGCTTATGTTGGCATGAGTGATAAAGTAGCTACTTCTATGTCGAAGCCAGCTACCAAAATCACAAATTCTGGAACTGTAGCCTCTGCTTCCCAAAATGGCGTAGCAAGTGGAATCAAAAACTTGTTTGCACCTGAGGGTACCAAAGAACTGTTAAGTTATAATGTGTACAGGGATGGTTCTGTTATTGGAAATACGACCGAAACAGAATATACCGATAATATTTCTGACAAAGGTCAGTACACATATTGTGTAACCGCGGTTTATGACAACGGGGAATCAGATTGTTCGAATGAATGGACTGTGGATGTTATCACCGGTATTATTGATAATTTGTCAAGCAATACCCAAATATATCCCAACCCGGCCACTGATGTTGTAAACGTGAAATCCGATCTGCAAATCAGTAATGTAAAAGTTTACAATAATACCGGACAGATTGTTTCCAACGAACAGGTAAACAGTAAATTCTTCCAATTGAACACTTCACAGTACGAAACGGGGATTTATTTCTTCCAGATCGAAACAAATGAAGGTGTGATTTCTAAAAGGGTTATTATTCAATAATAGATAATAATACTGGATTTTAAGGGGCTGGCCTTTTTAAGGTCAGCCCTTTTTTCATATTCAAGAATGAATTACGATCAGGACATAATTGATTGAATAATTAAATCTTAAAGTGGAATCAATATTTTTTTACTTTTGCACGGTTTTACCTAAAAGACGATATATTGCATATACCCACAACCTAGCCTGCAGGTCTCAACTTGGTTACAAGATAAGTTAGGGGTTACGAATTAAATAGTTATAGGTAAAACTTTGTAACGAAGCAATATACCTGATAAGATTAGTACATTAGACATAGGCGAGGCAATAATTTAAAGTGATAATATTAGAATGTCCACAAATGAGCATTTATAAATAAGAAGTATTTGTTTATCGAGTTTTTGCAGATAAAAAAACCCTTCATGACTTAGTGCCTTTGTGGTGAAAGAGACATCAATGAAACAGAAATACCCGGAATATAAAAAACTGAACCTTACCCAAATCGGAACCGAAATCGGGGAGTATTGGGAAACCCATAATACATTTGAAAAAAGCCTGGAGAGCAGGAAAGGGCACAAGCCTTTTGTTTTTTACGAAGGCCCTCCTTCAGCCAATGGCACTCCCGGCATTCATCATGTAATGGCACGTGCCATCAAGGATATTTTTTGTAGGTTCAAAACCATGAAAGGTTTTTTGGTCGAGCGTAAAGCAGGTTGGGACACACACGGGCTTCCCGTGGAACTTGGCGTAGAAAAAGCCCTGGGTATTACCAAAGAAGATATCGGGACAAAAATTACCGTTGAAGATTACAACAAAGCCTGCCGCAAGGAGGTGATGAAGTACAAGGATTTGTGGGACGACCTGACCGTAAAAATGGGTTATTGGGTCGATCTCGACAATCCCTATATCACATTTGACAATAAATACATCGAAACCGTTTGGTGGCTGTTGAAGCAACTTTACGACAAAGGCCTGATCTATAAAGGGCATACAATTCAGCCTTATTCCCCTGCCGCCGGTACCGGTTTGAGTTCACATGAACTGAATATGCCCGGATGCTATAAAGATGTAAAGGATAACACGGTCATAGCCCAATTTCGGGTAAAAAAGGACAAAAAATCGGAATTTCTTTTCAAGGATGTACATGGCGATTTGTTTTTCCTTGCATGGACCACTACTCCGTGGACACTTCCTTCCAACACGGCCCTCGCAGTTGGGAAAAAGATAACCTATGTAAAAGTCAAGACTTTTAACCCTTATACGAATCAACCGATTACGGTTGTTTTGGGAAAAGACCTTTTGGGCAAATACTTTCCCGAAACAAATGCTGAGTTGAAACTGGAGGATTATGAACCAGGGCAAAAGAAAATCCCTTTTGAGGTTACAGGGGAGTTTTCAGGGAAAGAACTTGCCGGAATCAATTATGAGCAACTATTGTCATATGCTCAGCCAAAAGATGGTGATGCTTTCCGTGTAGTAACAGGTGATTTTGTTACCACGGAGGACGGAACGGGAATCGTTCATATCGCACCCAGCTTTGGTGCCGATGACTTTAAAGTTGCCAAAGAAAACGGAATAGGTTCGCTAACCATGGTAAACAAACAAGGGAAATTTACGGATGAAATGGGCGAGTTTGCAGGGAAGTATGTGAAGGTGGAATACGACAAAGATTATGTTAAAGGACAAAGCGATAGTGTGGACGTGGAGATTATCGTGAAACTCAAAAAAGAGAACAAGGCCTTTAAAACTGAAAAGTATGTCCATTCCTACCCTCACTGCTGGCGAACTGACAAACCGATTTTATATTATCCCCTGGATTCCTGGTTTATCAAAACAACGGCATTTAAAGACCGGATGATCGAACTGAACAACACCATTAACTGGAAACCAAAAGCAACTGGGACAGGTCGTTTTGGCAACTGGCTCGAAAACCTTGTGGACTGGAACCTTTCACGCTCACGTTTCTGGGGAGTCCCACTTCCCATCTGGCTTTCAAAAGATGGGAAAACCCAAATCTGTATTGGTTCGGCAGAAGAATTGAAAAAAGAAATCGACAAATCCATTGCTGCCGGAAATATGGATTCAAATCCATTGGGGAACTTTACACCTGGGGATAATTCCAAAGATAATTATGAAAGTTTCGATTTTCATAAACCTTATGTAGATAAGATTATCCTGACATCTGAAAACGGAGAAAAGCTTTACCGCGAACCCACATTGATCGATGTCTGGTTCGATTCGGGCTCCGTTCCTTATGCCCAGTTCCATTATCCCTTTGAAAACAAGGAAACCCTGGACAATTACTTCCCTGCGGATTTTATTGCCGAAGGTGTTGACCAAACAAGGGGCTGGTTCTTTACGCTCCATGCAATTGCCACAATGGTGTTTGATTCTGTTTCTTTTAAAACCTGTGTTTCGAATGGTCTTGTACTGGATCCAAAAGGGAATAAAATGTCAAAACGTCTTGGGAATGCGGTCGATCCCTTTAAAACCATTGATAAATATGGGGCAGATGCAACCCGTTGGTACATGATTACCAATGCCCAGCCCTGGGACAACCTGAAATTTGACATTGCCGGGGTTGATGAAGTGAGGAGGAAATTCTTCGGCACCTTGTACAATACCTATGCGTTTTTTGTATTGTATGCGAACATTGACAATTTCAACTATTCCGAAGATGAAATCCCCAATGAGAAAAGGCCGGAATTGGATCGTTGGATACTTTCCGAACTCAATACGCTTATTAAAAACGTGGGCATATTTTATAATGAATATGAACCCACAAAGGCCGGACGGGCAATTTCCGAATTCCTCGACCTGCACCTGAGCAACTGGTATGTGCGCCTGAGCAGGAGAAGATTCTGGAAAGGGGAATATGACAACGATAAGATCTCGGCATACCAAACACTTTATACATGCCTCGAAACCATTGCCCAGCTTGCGGCCCCCATCGCCCCTTTCTTTATGGAGCGGTTATTTGTTGATTTGAATTCGGTAAGCTCAAAAAAACCCTTCAATTCGGTCCACCTGACCGATTTCCCTGAAGCAATTGAGAGCCTTATTGATAAAGATTTGGAAGAGCGGATGGAACTGGCCCAGAAAATTTCATCCATGGTCCTCTCCTTACGGAAGAAAACAAATATCAGGGTGAGGCAACCATTGAACAAAATCATGGTACCGATCCGGGACAACGGTTTCAGGGAAAAACTGGATGCGGTCAAAGAGATTGTATTGTCGGAAGTAAATGTCAGGGAACTTGAATATATGCTTGACGACAGCATGTTGGTAAAAAAGATCAAGCCCAACTTCAAAGCCCTGGGGCCGAGATACGGGAAACTGATGAAGCAAATTGCCGCCCGGGTCAACCAATGGGATGCCGATAAAATAAAACAACTGGAAACCGAAGGGAGTGTGTCCATTGACGTTGATGGCCAAAATGTGGAGATACTCTTGTCGGATGTGGAAATCTTTACGGAAGATATCCCCGGCTGGCTCGTAAGTTCCATAGGTCAGTTAACAGTGGCACTCGACATTACGATTACCGAGGAACTGAAGCAGGAAGGGATAGCCCGTGAGCTCATCAACAGGATTCAAAACATCAGAAAAGACAAGCAATACGAGGTTACCGACAAGATAGCCGTGGTACTGGAAAAAAACAATGTAATTGAAAGTGCCGTGAATAAGAATTATTCATATATTTGCTCGGAAATTTTGGCCGAATCCCTTGTATTTCAGGAACGGATTGAACAAAACGACAAAGAAATAATTGAATTGACCGACAATCTTAAAACAAGTATTGCCGTTAAGAAACAATTATAATTAATTAGGGTACTACTGCTCCCAAACGACGGGATAAGTGAAAAGTAATAAAAAATTGAAAATATAACTAATATCACAAATGCTTCAATGATTGAATGAGTCAATGCGAGAATAAAATATGCTGAGTATAAAGTAGCATATTTTTACAAGATTATGAGATTTTATTATTCTCGCATTCTCGCCTTTTTCATTGTCGCATTCCAATTTGGCACTAATAAAAACAGTTATAAACTTTAACCACTAAAATGGGAGCAGGACCTTAACTATTAAAATTAAATCACACATAGAAATTAAAAATATACGAAGATGGCAAAGGACGATACAACTTCTGAAGTTAAGAAGACCCGTTATTCAGATGAAGAATTGGAAGAATTCCGCACATTGATCGAGGGGAAATTGGTAAAGGCAAGAGAAGACCTGAAAATGCTCACCGAGGCATTTACACATGCAAATGAACACGACACATCCGACACTTCCCCAACGTTCAAAGTACTGGAAGAGGGTTATCAGGTACTTTCGAAAGAGGAAAACAGCAGGTTGGCAGCAAGGCAAAGCAAGTTTATCACCTCGCTTGAAAATGCGCTTATCCGCATCGAGAACAAAAGTTATGGGGTATGCCGCGAAACCGGAAAGCTCATTTCCAAAGAACGCTTGAGAAGTGTGCCACACGCTACCTTGAGCATTGATGCCAAATTAAACCGGCCACGTAAGCGCTAAACAATTCTAACTTCCACTTTCTACCTTGAAAAAAGCAGTTATAATTATTTTTCTTGTACTTCTTGCCGACCAGGTTTTAAAAATCTGGATCAAAACGCATATGACCCTCGGTGACGAAATACACATGATGGGAAATTGGTTCATCATCCATTTCACCGAAAATGAAGGAATGGCTTTCGGGATGAAATTCGGTGGGAGTTTTGGAAAACTCATCCTCAGCATTTTCAGGATTATTGCCGTTGTTGCCATTGGATGGTACCTGATTAAAATTTCCAGGGCCAAAGAAAGCACTGGGCTCATTATTAGCCTATCCCTGATCTTTGCAGGAGCCATGGGAAACATTATCGATAGTGCCTTTTATGGCCTCATATTTAGCGAAAGCAAATTCCATGAGATAGCACAACTTTTCCCTCCCGGCGGTGGATACGGCCATTTTTTACATGGCAAAGTGGTTGATATGCTCTATTTCCCGGTCCTGCGCGGGGCATATCCGCAATGGATACCGATTTGGGGCGGTGACGAATTTATCTTTTTCAGGCCCGTATTTAATATTGCTGATTCATCCATTACCGTTGGGGTTTTTATCCTCATTATTTTTCAGAAAAAACTATTTAAAAAAGAAAATCAATAGGTTAAATTATCGACCATAATATTTTTATTTGATTGGAGCAAAATCTTCATTTAACGTCACCAAAATTCAACAATTTATTTATCTTTGCGCAAATTTTTAATTCTTGATTTAATATGAAAAACACAGGTTCTATTTCCCAGATTATTGGTGCCGTTATTGATGTTTCTTTTGAAGATGAAAATGACCTTCCCAACATTTATGATGCATTGGAAGTTTCAAAAGACGATGGTTCAAAATTGGTTCTTGAGTGCCAGCAAGACATTGGGGAAAATACAGTACGGACAATTGCCATGGATTCCACTGACGGATTGAGAAGGGGAATGGAAGTAATTGGAACAGGAGCTCCAATCTCTATGCCCGTGGGGGAAGAAATAAGGGGAAGGCTTTTTAATGTGATCGGTGATACCATTGACGGACTTGGAAATGTTTCCAGAAAAGAGTCGTATCCTATCCACCGCGACCCTCCAAAATATGAAAACCTGACAACCTCACAAGAGGTGCTTTATACAGGCATTAAAGTAATTGATTTGATCGAACCTTATTCAAAAGGGGGGAAAATCGGATTGTTTGGTGGTGCCGGGGTTGGCAAAACCGTTATTATCATGGAACTGATCAATAACATTGCCAAGCAATATTCAGGACTGTCCGTATTTGCAGGGGTTGGTGAAAGAACAAGGGAAGGAAATGACCTTTTAAGGGAAATGATTGAATCCGGAGTAATCAAATATGGTGACGCATTTGTCGAAAGCATGGAAAAAGGGGGCTGGGATTTATCGAAAGTTGACAACGAAGAACTTTTGAAATCACAGGCAACACTTACTTTTGGACAAATGAACGAACCTCCGGGGGCCCGTGCAAGGGTTGCCCTTTCAGGATTGACAATTGCCGAATATTTCCGTGACGGGAACGAAGAATCTGGTGGAAGGGACATTCTCTTCTTTATGGACAATATTTTCCGTTTCACACAAGCGGGATCTGAAGTTTCGGCACTTTTAGGGAGGATGCCTTCTGCAGTTGGTTACCAGCCAACACTTGCCACCGAGATGGGTATCATGCAGGAACGGATCACTTCAACGAAAAGAGGTTCCATCACATCGGTCCAGGCGGTTTATGTACCTGCTGATGACCTTACCGACCCCGCTCCGGCAACCACTTTCTCCCACCTCGACGCAACCACGGTATTGAGCCGTAAAATAGCCGAGCTTGGGATTTATCCTGCTGTTGACCCACTTGATTCAACTTCGAGGATTCTATCTCCGGATGTTGTTGGTGACGAACATTACAACACAGCCCAAAAGGTAAAAGAGATTTTACAAAGATATAAAGAACTTCAGGACATCATTGCCATCCTTGGAATGGACGAATTGTCGGAAGAGGATAAACTTGCCGTTCACAGGGCGAGAAGGGTTCAGCGTTTCTTGTCGCAACCTTTCCATGTTGCCGAGCAATTTACGGGATTGAAAGGAACGGTTGTTTCCATCGAAGATACGATCAAGGGGTTCAATATGATTATCGACGGTGAAGTGGACGAATACCCGGAAGCCGCTTTCAACCTTGTGGGAACCATTGATGAAGCAATCGAAAAAGGGAAGAAAATGCTTGAGGAAAGCAAGTAGATTTTACAAGACTTTGAAAATTGATAAAGGATGAATGTTGAAATAATAAATCCGGACAAGTTAATTTATAGTGGCAAAGCAAGCTTGGTACAGCTACCTGGCAAAGATGGATCGTTTGAGATTTTAAACAATCATGCCCCTATCATTGCCATCCTGAAAATGGGGCAGGTGAAAATTATTGATGATGATAAAAATGCCGAATATTTTGAAATAAAGGGGGGATTGATTGAAGTTGTGAAAAACAAAGTCCTGATCCTTGCAGAATAAAAAAAGCCGCCATAAGGCGGCTTTTTAATTTGTTTTTTTATCAATTAATTTAATTTTCCAAGTTCGTAAGAAACCAACGCCTGCTTAATAGTATTTTTCACACTTTTTCTCATTGCCCTTACCATTCTGTCTTTATGGCTCAGATTTGAGAAGTGTTTAAGTATAAACAACTCTGCATTGGCATCTGCGATGTTTTCAATTTTTTTCATGGTAGTTCGTTTTGAAGATCAATAAATAATCCACGTTAATAATCGGCAAAGTTATCAAAATCCATACCAGTACAATATTTTTTTTATTAACCGATATATTACCGGCTCTAATAACTGATAAATAGTCGTTTAACAATAAATCATTCACAAAGACCGTTTGTCATGTTTTTAGGATATCATAAAATAATTCTCTCTATGAGACGACTTTTTCCAATATTACTCATTCTTGTATTTTCACTTACTTCCTGTATTGAGATAGTGGAAGAAATCAGTATCAATGAAAATAAATCAGGAAATATCTCCATTAAAATTGAAACCGGCAATTCTGGATTGCTCCTGAATATTGTTAATAATTTATTAGGGAACTCCTATGAAGACCAAATAAAAGCAGAGCTTACCAAAATTGCCGGCAAACTAAAGAATGAAAAAGGAATCGAAAATGTTGACTTCAACATAAACGACGGTGAAGGGGAATACGGGATTTCATGCGATTTTTCAAGTACGGCAGATTTAAACCGGGCCCTTTACAAAGCTTTTGGATATAAAAAACCGTTTTTCGCCCCCGGGTATATCAAGGCCGGGAGACATAAGCTAAAAAAGAAAAATATTTCGCCCTATATCGAGCAGTACCTTGAAGATAAAAAAATCACAATTCCAGACAATTATATTGTGGACATGATCGATTACAAATGCATATACCATTTGCCAAAAGGGATTAAAAGCGTATCGAACGATAAGGCGGAAATAAGCAAGGATTCCAAGACAGCAACCATTGAATTCCCGGTTAAAGAAGTCCTGAAAAACAAAGTAAACACAGGGATTAAAATTCGGTTTTAATATGCCGGTTTATTCAGGGACCGACATATGGCTTTGCACAATATACCATTCGCCATCCATCTTTTTAAGGATACCCGTGAACCGAAGCCCTTCATATTGCTTGGGTTCGCCTTGATAGATATAGTTATAGTTCATCACTTCAGAAAACCAGGCCGTCTTTCCGGTTTCACTCACTTCGATTACCTGGTCTCTCACGGAAATGTACGTTTCCTTAAATGAATTAAACTGCCGTTGCATCACGTCATGTATCTCCGACCAACCAAC
>JAADJA010000127.1 GCA_013151015.1 Chlorobiota bacterium | reverse complement strand
ATAATATTGTCCCCTTTCTTTAATTTATCTTCCCATTCGTAAAGGCACATCGGTATGGGAAGATAAATTAAAGAAAGGGGACAATATTATCCTTGCTGCTTTTGGTGGCGGGTTTACCTGGGGATCGATATATATCAAGTGGGCTTATGACGGGGATAAATAAATTTTTAGTATCTTTAGCCTGATTTTGTTTCTTTTAAAAAAATCAGAAATGTCACATCATAATATTATTTCGATAGCAAAGGTTAAAGAAAAAACAAATTCTATCATTGAGAATTTCAATCCTGAAAAAATTATCCTGTTTGGTTCTGTTGCAAATGGATTTCAAAATCAGGACAGTGATGCAGACATTCTTATAATTATCAAAACAAATAAGCCAACATTTGAAATAGGGGTTGAGATAGCAACTTATCTTAAACACGATTTTCCTATGGATATCATTGTAAAAACACCTGAAGAAATCTCACAAAGGTTAAAATTGGGGGATTATTTTATTCAAAATATCCTTAATGAAGGCATAACCCTGTATGAAAGGAATAATAAGAGAATGGACTGATAAAGCAGATGGGGATTTCAATTCTGCCCTTAGGGAATATAGGGCAAGGAATTTCCCAAACTATGATGCTGCAGGATTTCATGCTCAACAATGTATTGAAAAATACATGAAGGCATTTTTACAAATGCATGAAATTCAGTTCCGAAAAATCCATGATCTTTCAGCTCTTATGGAATTATGCCTTCCTGTTTTTCCAGAGCTTGAATTAGAAAAAGAATTATTTGCATATTTAAATCAGTTTACCATAAACTACAGGTATCCTGGGGAGTTTGCCACCAAAGAGCAAGTTAAGACTGCGGTAAAATCAATGAAAAGACTTAGGGATATTTTCCGAACCCTTATTAAATAAATCCAACACTTTCCTCACATCATCAAGTGAATTGCAGTCCATCAGTTTTACCCGGATTTGGGCAGCTCCAAAGAATCCGTTTGTATATATTTTAAAGAAACGTTTCAGGATTGCAAAATTCTTTCCTTCACCCCATGTTTTGACATAAAGTGATGCGTGTTTCCATAAAATCGAAAGGCGCTCCTCTGGTGTTCTTTCAATTTGTTCCACATTGAAAAACCAGGGATTATGGAAAATGCCCCGCCCGATCATTATCCCTTCCACACCATATTCTTTCGCTTTTTGGTATCCGTCTTCCAGGCTCATCACATCCCCGTTTCCATGGATCAGGGTTTCGGATTTCAAATCATTTCTCAGTTTTACAGCTTTTGCCACTTCGTTCCAGTCAGCATTTCCTTCCGATTGTTGTTTTTGTATCCTTCCATGAATGGTAATTACGGCAGGTTTGGTTTCAAGCAAATGGCCGATCCATTCTTCGGTTACAACCTTACTGAGGCCTATCCTTGTTTTCACGCTCACTGGTATATTGGATGCCTCTTTGGTCGCCAGGATAATTTCTTTGGCAAGTTCCGGTTGGCCGATGAGTGCCGAACAACCGCCCTGTTTCACAATTTTCTTAACCGGACAGCCCATGTTGATATCGATCCCGTCAAAATCATATTCCTCACAAATGGCTTTTGTTGCCTTAAAAAATTTCTCGGGATCCTTTCCCCAAATCTGTGCGACCAGTTTTACGTTTTTCCCTTTCAACAGCTTACTTTCCGAATCATTTACCAAAAGGCGATGGCTTACCTTTGGCCTGCCGACTTCATGGCAAAACCCATCAGTTGACATAAACTCACTGAAAAAGACATGCAGCGAATCCGGGTTGGAAATGCCTAAAATAATTTCCCTGAACACCGTATCGGTCACATCTTCCATGGGTGCAAGTGTAAATGTTGGTTTCTTGAGATTATGCCAGAAATTATTTGTCATTTGCAAAGTCATTTAATAAGCCATGATTTCCTATTTTAATAGATCACAATTTTTTGTTTCAATTATTTCCCCCAAATGCAGTTCGAACAATCCATTATAGCTATCTCTTTTTATCCTTAAAACAATCACAGTTAATTCAGGTGCATTTTTTGACATTCCATTAATAAGTCGCAATAAAAAAGGCGTTTGGTATTTTTGTAACCGTTTTTCCCAATACTCTTTCATTTCTCTATATTCCACTTTTTTTGTACCTTCCAAAATTTCACTAAGGGGTTCTCTCCTGATAGTTGTGGTTAACTTTTCCATGGTTCTATTTTAAGATAATTATGTTATAAATCTTTTGGGCTAATTCAACAATTTCAACCATAAGCTGAAAAACACGTCATAAACAAGGTATTTATTATCCTCCTTAAATATAAGGTCTTTCGACAATAGGCTTTTTATTGCCGAATTTATTGTACTCGTTGTTCCGAGTTGGTACTTCTGCATAAAATCTTTTGAAGATGGCTTTTCGATCCCATCTTCTTTCCCAATTGCTTTTAACAAGGAAAACTGTTGTCCCGTAAGCAGGTTTCGGTAAGTATAATAGTATTCTTCATTCTCAACCAATATATCAAGAAGGGTTTTGTCCGGATCCTCTTTTGTAATATTCCTTTTCTTGCTTTCAAATAATCTGTTGCAAAAATACTGGACATAATATGTATGTATTCGTGTAAGGTCTAAAATGTGCGAAATGGCCTCATCGTCAATTGACCTTTTGGCATCGCCAAACTTTGTTGAAATAAATTTGGAATAGTCGTTTTTGCTGATTTTTGGAAGCGTGAGCAATTGGGTACTATGATAAAAAGGCCTGTTGTAATCCGAAAAAATAGCAGAAAGCAAATGTTTGCTGCTTCCCGAAAAAACAATCCTTGTATCGGTCATTTGCTGGATATGTGTTCTTAATAGGGCTTCAACGTTCTGTTCGGGATAACGGGTTATTTGTTGAAATTCATCAATGGCCAATACGACCGGTTTTTTCGATTTTTCGATTAATGAAAATATTTGTTGGATAGAATTCTCGGCTTCTTTGACATTTCTTATTTTTAAATCAATTTCTGCCTGAAGTGTCAATGGGTTAAAACTAACAGATGGGGATAGGTTTGAAAGAAATTGCTTGATTTTTTTTAGTATTTTCTCCGGTGTTTTTTCTATTTGATTGAAAACGGCATTGCTCAATACTTTAGCAAAATCGGCCAGGTTGCTTGTTTGGTATATGTCACAATAGATAGGAACATACTTATTTTTAATGTTTTCTTGGTTCAATACATGGTAAATCAAGCCCGTTTTCCCCAATCTTCGGGGGGAAATCAGGGTTAAATCCCTGCTGTTTTCAATAGCGGAAATCATTTTATCTGTTTCTATCTCCCTGTTACAGAAATATTCAGCAGAAACATAGCCTTTTAATAGAAATGGGTTTTTTATCATTTTCCTTTATTTTATAACGAACAGTTTGTAACGAATAGTTCGTTACAAACTGTTCGTTACACAAAAGTCGTAAATTTTTTTCAATTAACGGTAAATCTTATAGGAAAATTCATTGAATTGTTTCTAAAACCCGTTCAGTTCCATGGTAACCGTTGGGATCAATAACAGCCATCCCAACAATATCAACGTAATGATAAACGGGAAAACCCATTTTACCCATTTGTCATAAGGGATTCTTGCAACTCCCAATACACCGATCAAAACCCCGGAAGTCGGGGTTATCATGTTCGTGAATCCGTCACCGAATTGGAAGGCCATTATGGTTGCCTGCCTCGAAAGGTTCACTAAATCAGAGAATGGTGCCATGACCGGCATGGTGAGGGCGGCTTTTGCCGAACCCGAAGGGATAATGATATTGATAACATTTTGGATGGCGTACATCACGCTCACCGTCCCGAATTTTCCCATACCGCTCATCGAACGCGAAACACCATGAAGGATGGTGTCAATCACTTTTCCATCTTCAAGGATAACGAGGATGCCGCCGGCAAGCCCAACAACCATAGCTGCCGACATTATATCTTTTGCCCCTTCCAGAAAAAGCTTTGTAATTGAATTGGCGTTATTGTTCATGGAGATGCCGGAAAAAACCCCCATGGCAAAAAACAGGGCCGCAATGCGCATAATGTACCAACCATATCCCATTACTCCAACAATGAGGAAAACAATTGTGAAAGCCAGTAAATTAAGGACAAAGAAATGGACAGATTTGCGAAGGGACAAAAAACCTGTAATAATAAACAATACAGTGCTTATAGGAACCATTCTCAATTCTTTTGTGGCTGTCCCGATTTTCATTTCGGTAAGCTGATGGTAATAGGAAAAGATAATCAACCCGATGGAAATAAAAACATATACTACCCATGCAGCCACCGGGGTTTTATATTCGATTGTCCCCATATCGGCATTTCCTCGTTTTCGCCAGTATTCATCATCTTCATAAACGATGGAGGATTTAGGGTCTTTTTTCACTTTGGCCGCATATCTTAAAACCCAGACTATCCCCACAAGGTTAATTATTGTCCAACTAAACAACCTGTACTCAAAACCGGAAAAAAGCGGTATATCGGCAATTCCCTGTGCGATTCCTATCGTAAATGGGTTTAGCACCGCTCCGGCAAACCCCAGGCCGGCAGCCACGAACACCATGCTTACGCCCACAATGGAATCGTAGCCCATGCTTATTGCAAGGGGTACCAGAATGATGATAAAGGCAATGGTTTCCTCGCTCATCCCAAACACGGCCCCAAACACACTGAACATCAACATCACAAGGGTAATTATAATATTGTTCACCCCAAGGAACTTGAAAAACCGGATATGCTCAATCTTTTTAGTGAATTTTAGAAAGGAAAAAATCCCCACATCAATTGCCTTGCTGTCGTTCATTATCCAAAAGGCACCACCGATCATCAGGATAAAAACAATGATTCCGGCCTGCCTTTCAAATCCGTTGAACAAGGCTCCGAAAACCTGCCAGGTCTGGGCATTGGCATCCACATAATGAAATGAGTCTTTGTCGATAACCGTTCTTTCCACACCATTTACCTTAATGGTATAGTGTGTATATTCGCCTCCCGGGATAATCCAGGTAAGGATGGCCGCAAAAACAATAATATAAAATATGATGACGTAGGTGTGGGGGATTTTTTTGAACATTGAATCGCTTTCTATTTTATATCCGGTAATTTCTTAAAAAACTGATGGGTTTTTAAAACTTTCACTTTTGGGAAATCAATTTCCGAAAGTAAGTTAAAATCCTCATCATGAGTTACAATGTAATTTGCATTGCCTGCAATTGCGCAATCAACAAACTTATTATCATCTGGATCATTCAAAAGATTAAACTTAAAATAGGAAGTGACAAACATAACATTTGGCAAATTTTCAAGAACGGCCATAACAGCTTCGGCAACTTTATGGCCCATATGTCTTCCGATTACTTCCTCATATTCAGCTAAAATATCTGTGGTAACTATTAATTCGTAATTTCTATCAACCAATCTTCTAAATACCCAATGTAAACTTGATTTATTGGAAATTGAAACAAGCAAAACGTTTGTATCAACTACAACCCTATCCATTTTGCTTCTCTTTTTTTGTCTGCCTTAATTTTGTTTCTAATAATTCACTTACTTTGTTTTCGTCCCAATTGTCTCTTTCCCAAACTTTATTTGCTTCTGTGATAGCTATATCCGAGAAAAAATCAGCTAACAAAACCTTTAGCTCGTTTAGTTTGTTTTCGGGAAGGTCATGTGAGAAAGACTTTAATATTTCAAGTTGAACATTAGTTAAAGGTTGATTGATTGTTTCCATTGTTTTTTAATATTTCTTTCGTATTTTTACAAAGGTATAAATTTTAAAACTATCGAATACCTTAATATATTTAGCTTAATGTTTCATTTTGTGGGAGTATGTCTGTTGTAAGGGATTTTTTCCTAAATTTGACCTCCATTTTTTTAACAAAATTTACCCAAAGAAATATTTGAATATGAACTTTGAATTTACCGAAGAACAATTGATGATAAGGGATGCGGCCCGTGATTTTGCACAAAGGGAACTACTTGGTGATGTTATTGAAAGGGACGCTACCGCAACCTTCCCGACCGAACATGTTAAAAAACTCGCCGAACTTGGTTTTATGGGGATGATGGTCGATCCAAAGTATGATGGTGGCGGTATGGACACCGTTTCCTATATTTTGGCAATGGAAGAGATATCTAAAATAGATGCTTCCGTAAGCGTTATCATGTCGGTGAACAATTCGCTGGTTTGTTATGGCCTACAGAAATACGGGAACGAAGCCCAGAAAGAGAAGTACCTGAAACCACTTGCAAGGGGCGAAAAAATTGGCGCCTATCTGTTGTCGGAACCGGAAGCCGGATCGGATGCCACCATGCAACGTACAACTGCTGAGGACAAAGGCGACCATTATATACTGAACGGTACGAAAAACTGGATTACCAGTGCAAATTCTGCTTCCACATATCTTGTGATGGCGCAAACACATCCCGAAAAGAGACACCACGGGATCAATGTTTTTATTGTCGAGAAAGATTCCCCGGGGATAAGCCTGGGCCCTCACGAAGATAAAATGGGGATGCGCAGTTCCGATACCCATTCGGTGATGTTCACGGATGTGAAAGTCCCAAAGGAAAACCGGATAGGTGAAGATGGTTTTGGGTTTAAGTTTGCCATGAAAGCCCTTGAAGCAGGTCGTTTGGGAATTGCTGCTCAGGCCCTTGGAATTGCATCTGGGGCTTTGGAAAGGGCAATCCAATATTCAAAAGAGAGAAAAGCATTTGGTACTGAAATAGCAAACCACCAGGCCATTGCCTTTAAAATTGCTGATATGGCCGTTAAGGTGGAAAATGCCCGCAACCTTTGCCTGAAAGCCGCTTGGTTGAAGGACAACGGGAAACCGTTCACGACCGAAGGCTCCATGGCCAAGTTGTATGCCGCTGATATTGCAATGGAAGTAACCACCGAAGCTGTCCAGATACATGGAGGTTACGGTTATGTGAAGGAGTATCATGTTGAGAGGTTGATGCGCGAAGCCAAACTGACCCAGATTTATGAAGGCACTTCCGAAATCCAAAAGATTGTTATTTCAAGGGGCTTGTTAAGGGATTAGATTGTATTCATGCTAAGTCACAAAGTGACGAAATATTTGTAACCTCTGACGCCCTCCCCTTTTTGGGGGGAGAAGTCAGGGGGTGTAATAAGAAAAATAATCAAGTGCCATAGGTACGTAATATGAAAATCCAAGGAATTATATACAAAAACAAAATTTAATATTTAAACAGATAAAACATGAAAATACTAGTATGTATAAGTAACGTACCTGATACTACTACGAAGATCAGGTTTGTTGACGACAACAAGGCATTTGACAAAAACGGTGTCCAGTGGATTATCAATCCATGGGACGAGCTGGCTTTGACAAGGGCTTTGGAGTTGAAGGAGGCTTCTGGAGGGGCCATCGAAAAAATTTCTGTTATTACCGTTGGGACAAAAGATGCCGAACCCGTGATGCGGAAAGCCCTGGCCATTGGTGCCGATGACGGTATCCGTGTGGACACGGAAGCTAAAGATGCCTATTATGTGGCCATGCAAATTGCAGAAGCCATAAAAGACGGTGGCTATGATATGATCCTCGCAGGTATCGAATCCAGTGATTACAACGGGTCTGCCGTTGGGAGGATGATTGCCGAATTCCTCGAAATCCCATCTGTGTCCTCAGTTTCAAAAATTGAAATGGAGGGAGGCAACATTTCCCTTAAACGTGAGATTGATGGCGGAACAGAGGTAATGGAAACGGAATTGCCTTTTGTGGCGATCGTGCAAAAAGGGATAGCCCTTGAACCCCGAATCCCCAATATGAGAGGGATTATGATGGCCCGGAAAAAACCGCTTGCCGTTGTTGCCCCGGCTGATGGAGATGCACTTACTGAATTTGCCGGATTTGAATTACCCGAGGCAAAAGCAGCATGCAAAATGGTGGACGAAGATAATGTGAAAGAGCTGGTAAATCTATTACACACAGAAGCCAAAGTCATTTAACCTTAAAAACAGAAATCATGTCAGTATTAGTATATACAGAAAATTGGGACGGTAAATTTAAGAAACTGAGCTATGAGCTGGTTTCTTACGCTACTGCCCTTGCAAAAGAATTGGGGACTTCTGCTACAGCCCTTTCCATTGGGAATGTGGACGAAACAGAATTGAAATCCCTTGGGAACTATGGAGCAAGCAAAATAATCAGTGTGAGCGATGATCGTCTGGCAAACCTTGTAAACTCGGCCTATTCAAAGGTAATTGCACAAGTGGCCGAAAAAGAAGAAGCCAATGTGATTGTTTTCTCCAATAATTTTGGGGGAAAGGCACTTGCCCCGGGCGTATCGGTTAAATTGAAAGCCGGATTGGTGGCAGGTGTTACGGCCTTGCCCTCTTCCATAGAACCTTTTACCGTTAAAAAAGCAGTTTTTACAGGGAAAGCTTTTGCCAATGTGGTGGTGAAATCGGACAAAAAAGTTTTGAGCCTGGCACGTAATTCATTTGGGATTTCGGAAACAGATAACAATGCTGCAATCGAAATCTTTACACCTGAATTATCGGATGGCGATTTCAGGACAAACGTAAAAGATGTAACCAAAGTTATGGGCAAAGTCTTGCTGATGGATGCCGAGATTGTTGTTTCCGGTGGCCGTGGGATGAAAGGCCCCGAAAACTGGGGACCAATTGAAGAACTCGCCGAATTGTTTGGCGGGGCCACTGCATGTTCGCGCCCGGTTTCTGACGAAGGTTGGCGCCCACATACAGAACATACAGGACAAACAGGGAAAATCATTGCCCCGAACCTTTATATTGCAGCAGGTATTTCCGGTGCCATACAGCACGTGGCCGGGGTAAGCTCATCAAAGTGTATCGTGGCCATCAACAAAGACCCGGACGCACCCATTTTTGAAGTGGCCGATTACGGGATCGTTGGGGATGCCATGAAAGTATTGCCCCAGATGGTGGAAGCCGTTAAGGAGTTGAAAGCAGAGGGTTAAATTCGTGCCTTAAAGAATAAGCGTGGATGCTTATTTCATTAATAATAATAAAAACCTGTGTTCAAAAGGAACACAGGTTTTTTTGTAATTTGATGTTCTGTTTTACCGCCACAACAGTAATATTTGTTTTTTTTCAGCAATTGATTTGCAAAAGTATTTGAAGTTGGCTATATTTGCCGTTCCAACGGTAAAAAACATGGATTCAACAATAATCGGTGATATAGTGAAATTCCATCGGAAGAAAGCAGGCCTGAACCAAATTGCCCTGGCAGAAATTGCCGGGGTTGGGAAAACGGTGGTTTTTGACATTGAAAAAGGAAAGGAAACGGTGAAATATAAAACACTTGTTTCTGTTTTGGAAGTGTTGAATATCAAAATAGAATTACATAGCCCTTTAATGGAAATGTTTGATCGGGAAAATCATGAGAAAATCTAAAGTTTTTGTTTCTGGCTTACAGGCCGGGTTTTTAGTTGAAATGGAACAAGGCAAAGAATACTATTTTGAATATTTGCCTGGGTATTCAGGTCAAGCGGTTTCCCTTACAATGCCCGTTTCCCAACAAAAATATGTTTTTGGGATTTTCCCCCCTTTTTTTGATGGATTGCTTCCCGAAGGTTGGCAGCTTGACGCATTGTTGAAAAACAAAAAGATTGATCGTCATGATTATTTTAGTCAGTTAATCAATGTTGGAAAAGATATGGTTGGGAATGTAACTCTGGAGAAAATATGAAATGCCCGATTACATATAGGGAAAGTACCGCAAGATATTCGAAAGAAGGGCTAAAGGCTTTGTCAAGACGTTTGGTTGAATTGGACGATTTGCAATTTACCGCAGAAGAACTTCGGCGAGAGGCTTCATACAGGGCTACGAAAATATCAATTCAAGGAGTACAACCTAAGTTGAGTGCGGTTTTGAGCATTAAAAAAGGCAGGTTTGAAATTGTTGACATAAACGGCAAATTTATTTTAAAGCCACAACACCACATTTTTCCCCAGGTTCCTGAAAATGAAGATTTGACCATGAAGTTGGCTAAACTGGCCGGAATTGAAACCCCTGTCCACGGCCTGGTCTTTTCAAAAGACAGGAGCCTCACTTATTTCATCAGGCGTTTTGACCGCGAGGGCCGGAACAAGAAACTGGCTGTTGAAGATTTCGCCCAACTTGCCGGGTTGAACCGGGAAGCAAAATATAGTTATACTGTTGAAAAGTTAATATCCCTTGTTGAAACCTATTGTACTTTTCCGGTATTGGAGAAATCAAAACTATACAGGCGTATCCTGTTCAATTTTTTAATAGGAAATGAAGATATGCACCTTAAAAATTATTCGGTAATCACAAAAAAAGGGATTACAGGGCTTGCACCTGCTTATGATTTCCTAAACTCGACTATCCTCATAAAAGGCGATGCAGAAGAAACAGCATTGAAAATTAAAGGGAAAAACAAAAATTTAACCAGGCAAATATTAATTGATTATTTGGGCAAAGAGAGAATGAAACTCCCCGATAGGCTTATTGAGTCCACCTTAACGGATTTTTCCAATTTAAAAAGACCTTTTGCCAAGTTTATTGATTCCTCCTTTCTGGATGACAACAACAAAGAATTGTACCTTATGCTGTTTGAAAAAAGAATCGGGCGTTTGGGGCTTTGATATTGTTTTCCATAAACCGGAAAATAACCTTGCCCCAACCGGTTCAAGCCAAAAGAGCGGCAATGTGGGCCAGGGTCTTTGCCTGTTTTTTTCATATCTTTGTCCTATGGGCAGGCACTTGCAAATTATTGGACGTGGAAAAGATATTAAACCATTGCACTATTCGCACGGCATAGGCCTTGGGCAATACGAGCTCACCAACCACCTGGGCAATGTGCTCACGACCATAAGCGACAGGAAAAACACTATTGCCATTGCAAAGTTTACTGCCGAAATACAAAGTTCACAGGATTACTATCCCTTCGGCTCCTTGATGCCCGGAAGGAAATATTCCAGTAATGCTTATAGGTTTGGGTTCAATGGGATGGAGAAGGATGACGAGATCACTGGGGTTACTGGTAGTCATTTGGATTTTGGGACGAGGGTTTATGATAGTAGGTTGGGTAGGTGGCTTTCTGTAGATCCGTTAGCTGCAAAATTTGAAAGTTGGTCTCCGTTCCATTTTAGTGCAAATAACCCCATAAGGGTTAAAGATAAAAATGGAGAAGATTGGGTTGTTATCAATAGTGATGGCTACTATCAGAATGAGATAGTAGAAGATAGTGAGACGCATGGTTTTCAAGTAATAATGGATGATGGTAATATTAAACGTTATGTGTTTAATGATCAGAAGAATGATTTAGGATTTGCTTTGGAAAATATATATAAGCAGGAGAAATTTTTTGGATATTCTGATATTGAACCAATTGCCAACTTTGTAAAGGATGATTATGTGAAAACACTTCAAAAAGATAAAATGAGCAGAGGAGAAAGTGTGTGGGGAATTAGGCATATCTATGCTAATATTGAAAGTCGTGGAGGAAAGATGGATGCAATGCAATATTTATTCGGTGACTTTCTAAAAGGTAAAATGTCAGATTTACACAGAAATGAAGTAAATGATGGTATATATCCATCAGATGTTAATTTCTTTATTCATATTGGTGGTGATGAAAACAAGGCATATAATGCTTCTGATTTTGGTAATTATAATTGGGGAGGTGCTATGTATGAATTAGGGTTCAAGGGAAATGGAGACTTAGATTACATTTTTGAAAAGGCGAATTCCAATTCAGAAAACATGAACGATGCTCCAGACACTGATGCTGATCAACAAGCAATAAAAGATGGGTATAATAATGCAAAAAAAAGACCTTAATATTTTTTATCGGGTTAAGATGTTTTTCTTTTGGTTAGTCTTTTGCATAGGCTACTTGATTACAATTACTAATGGTGCTTTTCTCTATTACGAAAATAGTTTCATTAAAGATGGTAGGGAGGATTTATTATCACGTATTGGCTTTATGTCAAACTCTCGAGTGCTTTTATTTATTACCCAACTGTGCTATTGTTTTTTTATTTGTATTTCCTTGTTCTTAAAAGAAGGCATAAAAAAAAGTTTTTAGATATGTGGCCTGCTTTATTTGCGATTATATTAGTTGGAATATTGTATTATTCACAATCTCTACCCACTTTACTGTATGGTTCAATTTCAAGTCTTTTTTTGGGTTTGATAATAATGTTCGTATCTGGATTTTTAATGATTTTAATTGCTAATGCCTATTCGACGTAGTATCTTCGTTACAGCTTAGGTGGTTTTGTAGTCTGGGTAGTATTGACTTTTTTATTTTCTATTCCGGCAACGCCCTTTTGGTTTTATGGTAAACCCAACTGGTGCGAGTCTGAAGCAAAAGCATTGTGTGATGGGGACTTGTGCCTGGCTATTAATCACTGATATTTTCCTGAAAAAACGTTTTAAACTTTTTATTGGTCAGCATTTTGTCGATAATACTGAACACGGTTTTTCTGTCTTCCCCGTCCAGCTGGCCAATGAGCTTCATTTGCTCTGTGGCCGATTTATCTTCCCTTATCTCGTCCTCGTTGCAAACGAGGACACACCTATTTTTTTATTTGCAATGCCTGAAAAATAATTTGTATTTTTGAATCGAGTCAGTAAATAAATACATAATTTGTGTACAAAATGCTTTACGCTTTTTTACATTTACTGTAATTGACGGGTTAATGTTTCTACATGGAAAGCCAAGGTGTTAACTTGATTAAAATTACAGAAAATGGCTAATAAAATTGGAGGAGTAAACTCGTCCTCGTCACAAACGAGGACGAGATAGGGGCTAAATGGTGGCATTCAAGGTATGCGATGCATGAAAACTTTTAACTTTTAATATTTCTCATAATTATGACACAAAAAAGTTCAATAATGCTTTTGTACCTGTTCTTATTATTAGCCCTTTCAGGCTGTATAGTCAAGTTTTCTGTTGATGACAAGAGGGTATGGTTAAATTATGAAAAGGGTGAAATATTGATATTCGAAAACCAATTTGGGGCAAGGGACACAATCACAATTGTTAAAAATAAAACAAGGCATTTGGGGTGGAGCCTACCTGGAATGGATACACCTGGCACAGGAAAATATGATCCAATAGAAGGCACGATTTGGGTATGTGTGAAGGATCGGATTAATCCATTAACCGGGGAGTGCAAATCTGTATTTGTAAATCTATACAAAGCTGCTGGAAATGGTCCAACAAAAGTAAAAGTTAGTTTTGATGAGTTATCACAAACTTGCCTAACAGACACCTTAAATCCAATTGATTTGTTTTTTGATCCCCAGCTTTCAAAAACATATAAGAATTTATACATAATTTATAATGTGAAAGAAAGTAGTTCCCAAAAGAGACCATTGGACTTAAATAGGTTCTTTTGGAGTCTTGATGATGGTTTAATAAGATATGATAAATTCAATGGGGAAATATGGGAACGTATAAATATTTAAACAAAATAGAGTAATGCCCTTATCTCGTCCTCGTTTGCAACGGGGACACATCTATTTTGTTATTTCTAATATCTGAAAATAATTAGTATTTTTGAACCATATCTGGAGACAGATATATTATTCTCCACCAAAATTTCAAACACTTTCTGACATTTATACTAATTGTAAAAGTGCCTTGTATTAGATAATCGATTTTAGATTAAAGTATTTAGTGTATTAATTACTTCCGCAAACTGTTTATAAGTTCCGATTTTATAAATTGTCGTATTTCCTTTATTCTTAAAGTTTATTTCAATTTTAGTAAATTCTGTCGTAATCCCGTAATCAAATAGTAAAAGGTGTTTTGCTGATCGTTCATCTCCTTTTATATATTTTACATTTTCAATTTCACCAATCAAAATCTTTTTTATATTACTCATCCTCCTGATTATATTTTTATGTTCAATCAAAATGAATTTTTTTGTAATAGTTAGTTTTGAAGTTCGAGAAAATAATAAAACAGAAATTGGGACGATCGCAAAAAATGAAAAAGCAAATGGATTGACTTTGAAATGATAAATTAGCAGAAATAGAATGGACACACTTACAAGTCTCAGCAAATAAGTTGTTATTTCAAAAGGTTTTATCTTGTAAATGATATAATTCATAAATTCAATTTTATACCAACTGGCTCAAGTCTTCCAGCCAATGTCTATGTGGCAGTAGGACTGGAGTCAATCTGTCTTTTTATAATCTCCCCATCTCGTCCTCGTTTGTAACGAGGATGCACCCATGCAATGTATTTGAAATGCCATATGGCTTTGCAGGACATAAGAAGAACGTTCCAATTACATGGATTTGGAAAATCGTTAAACACACCCAAACCAACTGGTGTAAGCCTACCGGGCAGCAATGCGGGCCGGGACTTGTGTCTTGGTCTATAGCCGTTGTGCCAACTTCTTCAATGGGACTACGCTTTTAACGATTATCACCGAACATTCTGCTTGGTCCGATACCTGGAACGCAAATGATTCTTCGTGGCCCTTGAACTTTTTTTGATGTGCTTTTTCTTCCAATATCATAAGGTCAAATCCGGAAGACATATTGATCAGTTCTTGTTTGGGGTCATCGCTCACAGAAACCAAGATTTCGTACAATGCGGTCGATTGCAGGTTTTGCAGGCTCTTTATCATCAGTTTGTCCTTTTTTGTTTTTTGTGCTTTGCTGTAGCCCGGCCGCAACAACCCGAACAAAACGATAACGGCCTTGCTTTTTTCCGCTAAGGCCGTAGCGGTCATTATCATCAGGTTAAGAGAGTTATAGCTTTGCACATAAACACCTATCCTTCGGATATTGAAATCTTCGCTTTGTGTTTTAAGGTTCAGGATAATTGTGTCGGTCGAGGTTTTGCGCAGCACATTGTCCGTAACGCTCGGGTTTCCATCGCCTTTTAATTTTGGGAAACCCATGATCAACAAATCCGAGTTTTCCTCGTTTGCAACGTTCACGATACCTTGTGGGATGGTACGCGATGCCCTGATAACCGGTTTTATCTTGATTTTCTGTTTTTTGGCGAGGGCAATGCTCCTTTTTATGACTTCCAATGTTTCGTCGGCACCGGCAAGTGCTTCATAGAAATCCGCTTTCCCGGGGACATTTTTTATGGCGAGCACTACGATCTCGCCCCCCTTTTTTGCCAGTAAGGTATGGGAAAGCATCAGCAATGCTTTTTGTGTATTGGGGTTTGAAACAGGGATAAGCACCTTGTTTTGCGAAAAGAACGAAAACCGCCTCTCTTTTTCAAGGATGATATTGACCCCTTCTTTCCCCCTTTTTTCCCTTTTCCTCGAATATAGGAAATAGACAATTACCCCTATAATAGCGAGCTGTTGCCCAAAGGCGAGGGATACGATGTCAAGCGTTAGCAATAACCCGATATTGATTGCAAAAGTAATTTCGGGCAAAAAATGCTTCCAACGTGCCTTTGGTTTATGTGCAGGGTTTTTCCGGTAAATTTTCCGAAGTGCGAGCGAAACCGGGAGCAATGAAAAAAGCAGGCAGAAGTTGGCGGCTTTTGCAATGAACTGCACATCGAAAAACACCAATGCAAGCGTTACCAAAACAACCCCGGCACCGAGTGCATAAGAAGGCTGCTTCGATCTTTCGTTCAGTTTCCCGAGCATATCGGGGAAAAACCTGTCTTTGCCCATGGCATAGGTTTGCCTACTTTGCGAAACAATAGTGCTGCTGAGTGCGCCAAGGGATGCCAATATCCCCCCGAGGGAAATGATTATCCAGCCTTTTCCGCCAAATACTTTGTCAGCGACCAAAACCAACGGGGCACTGCTCTCCGAAAGTGTTTCCCATGGAACCATCAGGATAGCTGCCAGAGCGATAAGCAAATAAATCGTGATACTGATCCACATGGAAAGCTTCATTGCTTTCGGGATGGTTTTCTCCGGGTTTATCACTTCATCGGCATTGTTGGCAATAAGCTGGTAACCAAAAAAGGAGATATAGATAATGGATATGGCCGAAAAAGTCCCCCGCAGCCCCATTGGCAGAAAAGGTTTTGCGTTGTCGGTATTTATGTGAAAAGCCGCAATCACGATCAAAACCAGCAAAATGGCCACATTGCCCCAAACGATCCAGCTTTGTGCCGAGCTTTTTTTCTTCATCGGGACAAAGACATACAAAAAACCGAGCCCTAGGGTAACGGCGACCGCAACAATTCGGATGACGTAACCATGAACGGGTTTCCCGAGAAGGGAAAGGGCATATTCCGCAAATCCCATTGCGTACAGCCCACTGGCAAAAATACTGCCGATGGCGAGAAACCAGCCGGTGGTAAAACCTCCAATGCTTCCCAAAATGTTATAAGCATAGGTATATCCCCCGCCCGACCTTGGGATAATCCTGCCCAGTTCGGCATACATCAGGGTCGTAAAATAAGCCAGGATTCCGGTAATCAAATAGGAAAGGACTACCGAAGGACCCGAAACCTTTGCGGCTTCCCCGATAAGGACATAAATACCGGCGCCCATCAATGCACCGACACCGAGGGTGGTGGCCCCAAAAAGCCCGATTGTCCGTTTAAATTTGGGGACAGTTATTTTTCGTTCAAAAATCTTTTTTATGTCCTCATCCATGAAAAAGTATTCAGTTTAATGTAGAACCCTATATTTCCTGTTCCGAATTAACCAGAAAAAAGCAAAGCTCAAATAAATACCAAAACAATAAATACGAAACCTAATTTGGATTTTGATGTTTTTCCATTGGGATTTTTCTGTTTTTTGGATATTGAGTTTTGTGATTTCCAACGGGAAATAAACAAAAAACAGAGGTAAAAACGAACACAATTATTTTGGTTTATAAACCCAGTGATTGTGAAACCAGTTCCGCCAAATCATAATTCTTCATTTTCTCTTCCTGGTTTTTGTATTTAATGCCATCGGTCATCATGGTCATGCAGAACGGGCAGGCGGTGCATATAATATCGGCACCGGTTTCGATGGCCTGTTCGGTACGTTCGATAAAAATTTCCTTGTCGCCTTTTTCGGCCTCCTTGAACATCTGTCCGCCACCGGCACCACAGCACAGGGCAAAGCTTTTGTTGTTTTTCATTTCCACTTTGACGGATGGGATTGCATTCAGTATATCGCGGGGTGCATCATATTCCTCATTGGCACGGCCAAGATAACATGGATCGTGGAACGTGATCTTATTGTTTTTGAAAATATCCGAATCGATTTTGATTTTCCCTTCATACAGCATTTTTTGTAAAAACTGTGAATGGTGCACCACTTCATAATTTCCACCAAAATCGGGATATTCGTTTTTCATGGTGTTGAAGTCATGTGGGTCGCAGGTGATGATTTTTTTCACCTCATAGCCGTTCATCACTTCGATGTTCATCATGGCCTGCATCTGGAAAAGCATTTCGTTACCTGCCCGCCGTGCCACATCGCCACTATCGGTTTCTTCCGTTCCGAGAACGGCATAATCAATTTTCAGGTATTCCAGTATTTTGATAAATTCGCGGGTCACCTTTTTATAGCGGTCGTCAAAAGCACCGGCAGAACCGACCCAGAAAAGGTATTCGGGTTTATTCCCTTTGGCAAATTCATCGGCCATTAAGGGGACTGTGATTTTTATTTTTTCTCCCATTACATTAATTATTTAGGGTTTCTATAAGTCTTTTAAAATCTTCAAAATCCACCATTAATTTGGTGGCATCCAATTTTTGGAGCAAATCAACGGCATGGACTACTTTATGGTATTTCTTCTTTTTTGAGGATTTCGTAATTTTGTACAATAAATCAGATGGTTTTGAAATAGCACTTGCCAAACCTTTTGGGATTTTTTTCGAAATTTTTCCTGAATAATAATCATCAAGGATTTCAGGTTGTGACAAAAACCATGCTTCCATTTCCTGGATCATATAAAATACTAAATCCGATTTATTGGATAAGTTATTCTTTTTCAGATCATCGAACCTTATATTTTCTTTTTCATCAAGATCGATAAGAAGTCTTGGATATCTGACATTTTTAAAAGGTGTAAACTTCTTGATAGCCTGGTGTTTTCCATCGCCCATAACAATCCGTGGCATGTTGCCTTTAAGTTTTTGACCCAATAATTTATGGAACCCTTGCCTTAAATTTCCGTTCCTTGTATCAGAAGTCCCCTCTATTATCAACACTTTGCCTGTTACCATCTGTTACCTCCTATATCTCCCTGCCTCCACATTTTTCCTAGATTGTATTCATCATACCATTTTTCAAAATCCTTGGTTTCAAATGAATTTACAATGCTTGAATTATCCGGTTTCTTTTCAAAAACCCTTACGTGTTCAACTTCAAAAGCATCAAGGATATTTTCGGAATGTGTGGTGATTAGCATCGTTGATTCCATTGAAGATTCTTTTATGGCTTTGGTAATGTTTAATGACATATCTGGATGAAGTCCCACTTCTGGTTCGTCAATGCAAATAAATCTCCCCCTTTCAGGATTATATAATATTGAAAGCAGGCATAAATATCTCAATGTCCCGTCAGAAATGTTGGTTACATGAATTGCACTGTCCAACCCTGATTCATCGAGCATCAACTCAAAATTGCCCGAACCCAGGAAATGAAAATCAAATCCCCTGAAATTTTCGTTTACATCGTTCAATCGTTCAACAATGTTTTGGTATTCCCTTTTATGGCTTATTTTTATGGTGTTAAGGATTTGAGGTAGGTTGCTTCCATCTGGCAATAAGCGTTTCCCTGCTGTTGCTTTCATTGCTTTTCTGATCTGGCTATCTTGATTTGTGTTGAAAAAACGATAAACGACTATATCAGCAATTGCACGTCTTAACGACTCCAAAAGTCCATAATCTTTTATGAAAAACACTTTTGACAAAGCTAATTCCCGAGGGTTAAAAGTATGGTTTTCAAAAGAAACAGGTCTATGCGTATTAATGCCAGAATTTTTATTGAAATCAAAAATATTGGGGTTTCCCCCATATACATTAAAAGTAAATTTACCATCATATATACTTTCATTGACTTGGAAATTATTCAAACCTGAAACTCTGCAAAGTTCAATTTCATAGATCACATCGTTTTCATATCCAAAACCATATTTCTTGAGCAATTTGCCATCGAACACAAATTTCAATTTTACGACATTCTCTTTTCCCCCTTTAAACAATATTTCATCAATCCCTCCCCATTTTTCAATTACCAATTTCTGTAAACCATTACCTGCCACACCTTCAAATAATAGGTCAAACGCTTTAAATAAATTTGATTTCCCAGATCCATTTATTCCAATCAACACATTAATGTTTTTGTCAAATTCAATAGTTGTATCTTTAAAACTATAAAAATTAGTAAGCCTGATTGATTTAATCATAAGTCAAGTATTTAAATTAAGAAATATCGTTCATTTCCAATCCCTCTGCCCACAGCATCCTGTCTTCAGGTGAAAATTGCCAGGGGGCACCGTTGTTTTCGATATTGGTGAACGTGGCATTCAGTTCACCGGGTGCGGCCGATTCTTCCATAACAAGGTATCTTCTCAAATCAACAATGATAGAAGGATGGTTGATATTGATGGGGCATTCCTGTGCACAGGCGTTGCAGGTGGTACAGGCCCATAGTTCCTCGGCTGTGATATAATCATTTATCAGGGCTTTGGTATCGTCAAAATCTTTTCCCTCTTTCACCAAACCAGGCCCCTTTTCTTTCATCCTCGCACGGACGTTCATAATGATTTTCCGGGGCGAAAGTAATTTACCGGTCTGGTTTGCCGGACAAACAGAAGTGCACCTCCCACATTCAGTACAAGCAAGCGAATCGAGGTAATTCTTCCAGGTAATGTCTTCCACATCTTTTACCCCAAAACGGGCAACTTCCTCTTCCCCTTCGGGTGGGTCGGCAAAAGCGGCATCCGGATCCATCATTAGCTTAACCTCTTTTGTAATTTCGGGCATATTGTACAAATATCCCAGGGGCTCCAATCGTGAAAGGAAAACATTGGGAACCGACATAAACACATGAAAGTGTTTTGAATAGGGAAGGATATTGGCAAAGAGGAATATCAATAATATGTGCATCCACCAAAAGAATTCATGCCAGAAAAAAACATTTTCGACACTTCCCAATCGCTGGGCGGCAATTTCGCTCACCGGAAAATACCCAACATGGACATCATGAGGGAGCAAAAGATAAAAAGTATTCAGCCCCAACAAAGAAACCATCAACAGGAAAATAATCGTCAGGGCAATATTGGCATCGTAATGCGAGATGTGTTTCATTTCGATACCGCTGAAACGTTTCACGTGCATGAAGATCCTCCTGAAAAGAAAAACCAAAATTGCAAGGGCGATAATCAATGCGAAAACATCACCGGAAGCAGTTATTATATCATAAACAACTCCAAGGACGCTCAAGGCACGATCGGTTCCAAACAGACCGTCAATGACCATTTCAACGCTCCCGACAAGGATTACAAGGAACCCCCAAAAAACCAAAGCGTGAAGAAAACCCACAAATGGAAAACGGAATATCTTGGTTTGCCCGATGGCCACTTTCATCATCAACTTAAATCGTTTTCCCCAATCACCGACCGGAAAGGGTTTTGTCATTTTGAAATAGGAAAAAACCCTGGCCATCGTCCATGAAAAAACACCAAGGGTAATCAATAATGAAATCAGGAAGAGGATTTGCTTTGTCATAATTTACCTTATTTGAAATGAAATACAATTTTACGAAAATTTAGGTTATCAGCATGGCAATTGAAAAAATAATTTATCATGTGAAAATCTGATACGAATGTGGTTGGATGCAATTTCCTGATTGATTAGCCAATAATATTGTAACTTTGTCATAAATTAGTTTATATATGGATACAATAGAAATAAAAACAGATTTGCACAGTAGGATCGATCAAATAAATGATATTCGACTTCTTCGGGCTATCAGGGTTTTATTGATGGGTAAATCAGAAGAAACCGATTGGATTGATGAATTGTCCAAAGAAGAACAGGATTTATTGAAACAAGGAATGGAAGAGTCGGACAATGGAGAGTTCTTTTCGCACAATGAAATATTGAATGAAATAAAGGAAAAATACTCTTGATTTAAGTGTATGATTTAATATGGACTCCTACAGCACGAAAGACTTATTTTTCAGTTCTGGATTATTTGTACGAAAACTGGACAGAAAAGGAGTTCCAAAGTTTTATTGAAAAAGTTGAACATATTAAAATTGATTAAAGAAAACCCATATCTTTTTGAATCATCAGTAAAGATTAAGAATGTTCGTAAATGTACAATCACTCCACAGAATAAATTATTTTATAGGCTTAAGCCAACAAAAAAAGAAATTCATCTCATTATGTTTTGGGACAATAGACGTGATCCCGCAAAGCTAAAGTATTAATTATGCACAATTCAGAATCCTACAAACCAAAAAATAATATTCGTATCGTAACAGCCGCATCCCTGTTCGACGGCCACGATGCCGCCATTAATGTGATGCGCCGGATTATCCAATCAACGGGCGTTGAGGTGATCCACCTTGGGCATAACCAATCGGTTCGGGACATTGTGAACTGTGCCATCCAGGAAGATGCGCAATCCATAGCCATCACTTCCTATCAGGGAGGGCATATCGAGTTTTTCAAATATATGTACGATCTTTTGCAGGAGAAAGGATGCGGCCACATTAAGCTGTTTGGCGGTGGTGGCGGGGTTATCCTACCGGAAGAAATAAAGGAGCTACATGGTTATGGAATCGTACGGATTTATTCGCCCGACGATGGCCGTGAAATGGGTTTGCAGGGGATGATTAATGATTTGGTCGAAAAATCGGATTATCCCACCGGAAAGGATATTAAAGTGAGTGTTGATGACATTCGCAAAAAGGATGTAAACTCCATTGCCCGATTGATTTCCGCAGCCGAAAATTTCCCTGAATCTGTTAGGGATATTATTGGCGAACTGGAGAAGGTCAAAAACGAAAAACGTTCGCCTGTTCTTGGGATAACCGGTACGGGAGGTTCAGGGAAGTCTTCGTTGGTGGATGAAATCGTAAGGCGTTTTCTGGCTGAATTCCCGGATAAAACCATTGCCATTATTTCTGTGGATCCTTCAAAACGAAAAACAGGCGGGGCCTTGCTTGGTGACAGGATCAGGATGAATTCAATTAACAACGAGCGGGTTTATATGCGTTCGTTGGCCACACGCCAGAGCAACCTTGCCATGTCGAAATATGTAAAGGATGCCGAAATAATCGTTCAGGCCGCCGGTTATGATTTGATTATTTTAGAGACTTCCGGGATTGGGCAGTCGGATACGGAGATTACCGAGCACAGCGACCTTTCAATGTATGTGATGACACCGGAATATGGTGCGGCCACGCAATTGGAGAAAATTGACATGTTGGATTTTGCCGATATTATTTCATTGAACAAATTTGACAAACGGGGCGGCCTCGATGCGCTCCGTGACGTAAAAAAGCAATACCAGCGCAATCACCAAATGTTTGAAAAACCCATGGACGAAATGCCTGTTTACGGCACAATCGCCTCTCAGTTCAACGATCCGGGCGTGAACACACTTTTCGTTGCATTGATGAACAAGATAAAGGAAAAGACGGGCGCCGATTTCAAGCTTCGTTCACATGATACCGAGGAACTTTCCGAAAAAATATTCATTATCCCTCCCAAACGGATTCGCTATCTTTCCGAGATCTCGGAAACAATCAGGTCATACAATGAATGGACTGAAAAGCAGGGCGAAGTTGCCCAAAGGCTTTATTCCATCCATGAAACGATAAAACTTTTAAAGGAATCTGGCGAGACCGATGAAAATTCAATCAAGCTGCTTGAAAAGCAATATGAAAAAACAGAGATCGATTTGGACGGACACAACAAAGTGATCCTCGGAAAGTGGGAAGAACGGGTGAAAGCTTACAAAGCCAAATTCTTTATTTTCAAGGTTAGGGACAAAGAGTTTAAGCTTACGACCCATACCGAATCACTGTCACATCTTCAGATCCCGAAAATTTCCCTGCCAAAATACAAAGCCTGGGGCGATATTTTAAAATGGAACCTGCGCGAAAATGTCCCGGGGGAATTCCCGTTTGCAGCAGGTGTTTTCCCTTTTAAACGGGAAGGCGAAGACCCGACACGTATGTTTGCCGGCGAAGGCGGACCGGAACGGACCAATAAACGTTTCCATTATGTTTCACTCGGAATGCCAGCCAAAAGGTTATCAACGGCTTTCGATTCGGTTACCCTTTACGGACAGGATCCTGATCGCCGGCCCGATATTTACGGGAAAATAGGTAACTCCGGGGTTTCCATTGCCTGTCTGGACGATGCCAAGAAACTCTATTCCGGTTTCCATCTCACCGATCCGAAAACCTCCGTTTCGATGACAATAAACGGTCCGGCACCTATGATGGTCGGTTATTTTATGAATGCCGCTATCGATCAACAATGTGAGATTTATATCAAAGAAAACGGATTGGAAGAAGATGTCCAGAAGAAGATTGATGCTTTTTACAAAGAGCGTGGGACAAAACGCCCGGAATATCAGGGGAATTTACCTGAAGGGAATGACGGCCTCGGGTTGATGCTCCTTGGGATTACCGGTGATAAGGTTTTGCCACAAGATGTGTATGAAAAAATTAAAGTAGAAACCTTAAAACAGGTGCGCGGTACGGTTCAGGCCGATATATTAAAAGAAGACCAGGCACAGAACACCTGTATTTTTTCCACTGACTTTTCTTTGAAACTGATGGGCGACATCCAACAATATTTCATTGATAAACTGGTGAGGAATTTTTATTCTGTTTCCATTTCGGGCTACCATATTGCCGAGGCAGGAGCAAACCCGATTACACAATTGGCACTCACAATTTCAAACGGCTTTACCTATATCGAATATTACCTTTCACGCGGAATGGACATCAATTCCTTTGCGCCCAACCTTTCGTTTTTCTTTTCCAATGGCCTTGACCCGGAGTATTCTGTTATGGGAAGGGTTGCCCGTTTGATTTGGGCAAAAGCACTGAAAATTAAATACGGTGGAAACGAACGCGCACAAAAACTGAAATACCATATCCAGACTTCCGGGCGTTCGCTACATGCCCAGGAAATTGATTTCAATGACATTCGTACAACTTTACAGGCTTTATATGCCATTTATGATAATTGCAATTCCTTGCACACCAATGCCTATGACGAAGCGATAACGACACCCACGGAAGAATCTGTCCGCAGGGCGATGGCCATCCAATTGATTATTAACCATGAGATGGGGCTTGCCAAAAACCAGAACCCTTTGCAAGGTTCGTTCATTATCGAGGAACTGACCGATTTGGTTGAGGAAGCTGTATTAACTGAGTTTGACCGGATTACGGAAAGGGGAGGCGTTTTGGGCGCCATGGAAACTATGTACCAAAGGAGCAAGATACAGGAAGAATCGCTGTATTATGAGGAGTTGAAGCATTCCGGTGCGCTTCCGATCATGGGCGTGAACACTTTCCTGTCTTCCAAAGGTTCGCCAACTGTTACGCCCGGGGAAGTAATCCGGGCAACGAAAGATGAAAAAGAATATCAGATTTTCATGCTTGGCGAACTCCAGAAAACCTATTCCAAAGAAGCGAAAGAATGGTTGGCAAAATTAAAAGAAACCGCTGCCAAAAACGGGAATATCTTTGAAACCCTGATGGAGGTCGCAAAATATTGCTCCATCGGCCAAATCACAAATTCCTTGTTTGGCGTGGGCGGACAGTATAGGCGGAATATGTAAGGGATTTTTTTTGCAGTTGTTAGGGAAACTTACATCTGTTCGGGATTTGCATTCCAGGACTTATTAATTAAAAGATTTGAAATTCGTTTCATTGGGATTACAAATCAGACAGAACGGGGCAAAACTAAATAGACAGTAGTAATTTATAAATCACTTAACCTGAAAAATTCTTGAATTTTTCACTTTTATGCCGCCTAAGCGATATAAAAGCCGATAAAGCAAAAACTTTATCGAGGGTTAACCCTCGTTCCGACCATAAAGTCGTGAACGGTCTTCGGTGATTAAGCTCAGCTGTTCGGGATTTGTAATCACGAACTAAATATAATTTGGATTTGTAATCCGTTTCATTGGGATTGCAAATCCCAAGGTGTAGCTTTCGGATTATAAATCCGAAAGATCGGGGAGTTTTAAAGAAATTGGAAATTAAACTATAAATAACGATATTACATTTTGTATTTTTGCAATAATGAATAGTAACTATTTCATAGAAAAATTAGGGTTTGCATTTGATAATCAAACAATTTCGTATGATATAAAATTGCTTGCAAATAATATTGGAGTTGATGCTGTTCACTGTTCAGGAGAATTTCCTGCTGTATTCTTTAAGGAAGTTTCCGATTTTAATATTGATAATCTAAAGGAAATTGCAAAAATCCATCGCAAAATATGGAATAATAGCAGTATAGTTTTTTTATATGTAGTTTCGCCTGTTGAAATCCGTATTTATAATTGTAATGAGACACCAGTTTTTTTTAATACCGAAAACCTACAGATTGATAGGGAGATTAAAGAAAGGGAAATTGAAACTTGTAAAAAATCTGATGAAGAAACATTATCAACCTTAATTGATATTTTTTCGTCAGTAGCTATTGATACTGGAAAGGTATGGATTAGTAAATATTCTTCAAAAATAAAGCTACAAACCAAAGTTGATCGTTATTTAGTCAATAGTCTACTAAAGCTTGCAAAAAAACTCAGTAATGATATAGAAGACGATGAAATAATCCATAGTTTGTTGATGCGTTCTATTTTCATTATGTATTTGCAAGAC
>JAADJA010000197.1 GCA_013151015.1 Chlorobiota bacterium | reverse complement strand
GGCATTGACCCAAACAGTTTTCTATGTCATAAATGGACTTGCCATTACCACCAATTTTATCGACATCGTTTATTTCCGGTTTACGCAAAAACGGATGACCATCGATGTCTTTGCTTTTGCAGATAAAAACAGGGGAGAGATTTGGGCTTTGTTCCCCGATTTTATTCGTGATTTTTGGTTTGTATTTGTCATCTGGATATTTTTCATTGCCCTTTTCGTTTATGTGTGCAGGAGGGTAAAAATAGATTATTCCAGGTTTGAAAGCTATCGTCGCAAGGATTTTTTCGTTGATTTTGGGAAACTGTTTGTGTTGGCAATCCTAACGGTAATTGCCGGCAGGGGCGGTTTACAGGATAAACCAGTGAACATTATCAATGCTGCTGAATATACTACTCCCCAGAATTTCCCCCTTGTCCTGAACACACCTTATACAATAATGAAAACCATTGATGAACGGGGCATTGATGAAAAACATTATTTTAGGACAGAAGCCATATTGGATGCCATATATTCACCAATTCATACCCCAAAAATTGGAGATTCCATAACTCGGAAATTGGGAAAAATAAACGTGATGATAATTGTCCTGGAGAGTTTTTCGGCAGAACACAGCGCATTCCTTTCACCAAACCTTGAGAAGGATTACAAAGGTTTCACGCCCTTTTTGGATTCGCTGATGAAACAAAGCCTTGCTTATCATGGGTTTGCCAACGGTGAAATCTCCACGGCCGGTATCCCTTCGGTCGTTTCCAGCATCCCTTCATTGATGAGCAGTGCCTATCTGTTATCGCCTTATGTAAGCAATGAAATAACCTCTTTGCCGGAATTGCTTCGGAAAAAAAATTATGCCACGGCATTTTTTCACGGTGGCACAAATGGGACAATGGGTTTTCAGGCTTATACGAAGGTGGCTGGATTTGACAAATATTATGGCCGTTACGAATACAACAATGAAGACGATTTTGATGGCAACTGGGGGATTTTCGACGAACCTTTCCTGCAATATACCGCCAGGACAATTGACAAAATGAAGAAACCTTTTCTATGTGTTGTCTTTACCCTTTCGTCCCACCACCCATATACGATCCCGGAAAAATACAAAGGGAAATTCCGTAAGGGGAAGTTGGATATCGAGCAGAGCATTATGTATGCCGATTATTCATTGAAAAAGTTTTTTGAAACAGCAAGGAAAATGCCCTGGTTCGAAAACACTTTGTTCGTGCTTACGGCTGACCACACTTCAGAAGCATGGCATCCGGTGAGCCGTACAAGTGTTGGAAGGTATTCGATTCCCATTGTGTTTTATTCCGAAAACGAAAACTGGAAAGCATTAAAAAGTGATGTTGTCCAGCAAATTGATATCATGCCTTCCGTATTGGATTATCTTGGATACGATGAGAAATACCTTGCTTATGGGGAAAGTGTTTTTGATACCTTGGCTCCCCGCTTTGCGATCTCATATTTAAACGGAATGTACCAATTGATACAAAATGATTATGTTTACCGATTTGATGGTGAAAAAGACATATCGCTTTATAATTACAAAGAAGACAGTTTGTTGAAAAACGACTTGCTTGGTTCAGTCGATTCTATCAACAACGAAATGAGGCAAATGACAAAAGCCATTATCCAGCAGTTTAACAACAGGATGATCGGGAACAACTTGAGGGTGAAGTGAAGGAATGCGACATGGCGAAAAATACGAAAATGCAAAAAGACGATAAAGCAAGACAATTATTATTGTTCAGGAATATTTGGGAATTGAAATCTTTTATGTCCTTTTATGTCTTTCCTGCCCGTCTTTGAACTTTGGCAGGCAGGTATGGTTAATATGAAAAAGCTTGGATATTAAATTATGACAAAGAAAAAACTCATATTTATAATCAACCCGGTTTCCGGTGTTTTCAAAAAGGGGAACATCGTAAACCAGATCAAGACGTATATCGACACGAACCTGTACGATTACCGGATCGAATATACCGAAGGGCCGGGCCATGCCACCGATATCTGCCATAGGGAAGTGGAAAATGGGGCAAACGTTATCGTGGCCGTTGGTGGCGATGGTTCCGTAAACGAAATTGCAAAAGGACTGGTTGGCACAGAGACTTGCCTTGCCATAATCCCTGCCGGTTCGGGGAACGGGCTTGCACACCACCTTAAAATCCCGTTGAACAACAGGAGGGCAATCGAGGTTATCAATAAATTCAAGGAAATAAAAATTGATACAGGAAAAGTAAACGATAAACTTTTCGTGAGCATTGCAGGGATTGGTTTTGATGCTTTGGTGGCCAAAGAGTTTGCCGGGAGCAAATGGCGCGGCTTCCTGACATATATGCGCATTGTGGCCGAAAAATTCCCAAATTACAAACCAAAAAAATACGAAATCGAAATTGACGGGGAAAAAATGATCAAACGGGCTTTGTTCATATCCTTTGCAAATTCCGACCAGTTTGGGTACATGACACCAATAGCACCTGACGCCCGTGTGGATGATGGCCTTTTGGACGTGATCATCATGGAAAAATTCCTCCTCATCGACATCCCCATCCTTGCCAACCTCCTGTTTTGGCGGAAAATTGACAAATCCAAATATGTTGAAATTTATAAGGGGAAAAAAATCAAGGTCAGGTCAAAGAAAAAAAGGTGGGTCAATATTGATGGCGAAGCTTATAAACTTTCAAAAGAACTTAATGTAAACATATTGCCACAGTCTTTGAATATTATTGTACCATAAAACACTTCCATTATTGAATTGTTGTTTATTGAATGTTTCAATCAAACAAAAGAATGTCTCATCATTTTGATAAAATATCGGGAATATGCACAATTGTGTTTTTTGTGGCTTTGCTCACTTTTTCATCCTGTGCCAATTCCCAAAACAAAAAAAACAACATGGAAGATAAATACAAATATACCAACGAACTTATAAATGAAAGCAGCCCTTACCTTTTGCAACATGCACATAACCCGGTAAACTGGCATGCCTGGAACGAAAAAACCTTACAGCTTGCCAGGGACGAAGATAAGCCGTTGTTGATAAGCATTGGCTATTCGGCCTGTCATTGGTGCCATGTGATGGAACATGAAAGTTTTGAGGATGAAGAAGTGGCTCGTTTGATGAACGAGAATTTTATTTGTATAAAAGTGGATCGGGAGGAACGGCCAGATGTGGACGATATTTATATGAACGCCGTGCAAATAATAAGTGGGAGTGGGGGATGGCCACTTAACTGTTTTGCCCTGCCCGATGGACGGCCGTTTTGGGGTGGGACTTATTTTCCTAAGCAAAAATGGATGGGTCTCCTTAACCAGATTTCAGAAATGTACAAAAGCAGGAGGGGAGATTTGGAGAAGCAGGCTGAATCAATCACACAATCCGTAAATAATGAAAGTGTGTTTTCCGCTTTGGAAGAAAAGAAAGATTTTACTGAAAAAGATGTGAAAAAGTTTTATCATGGGATGCGTTCCTCTTTTGATTTGGTAGAAGGAGGGACAACAGGAAGCCCAAAATTCCCCATGCCATCACGTTATGAGTTTTTGATGGACTATTATTATCAAACGGATGATAAAGCTGTTCTGGATTATGTAGGATTAAGCCTGGGGAAAATGGCCTTTGGTGGGATTTACGACCAGCTTGGTGGCGGCTTTGCCCGTTATTCAGTGGATGGGGAATGGAAAGTGCCCCATTTTGAAAAGATGCTTTACGACAATGCGCAACTGGTATCGGTTTATAGCCATGCTTATCAGTTGACGGGTTCTGACCTGTTTAAATCTGTAACTTCAGAAACGCTGGAATATATTGAAAGGGAAATGACTTCACCGGAAGGGGCTTTTTATTCTTCACTGGATGCCGACAGCAACGGGGAAGAAGGGGAGTTCTATGTTTGGACTTCAAAGGAATTGAAAAATATTCTTGGGGAAGGGGCTGAACTTTTCATCGAGTACTATCATATTGACAAGGAAGCTTTGTGGGAAGGGGACAAGAATGTGCTTTTGCGAATGGAAAGCTTACAGGAATTTGCGGCGGGGAAAAACCTGGATTACGAAAAACTAAAAGCTTCTTTTGTTGGATTGAAAGCAAAGTTGATGGAGGTGCGGGAAAAACGTATCCGACCGGCATTGGACGATAAAATCCTCACATCATGGAATGCCTTGATGTTAAAGGCTTATGTGGATGCGTATATGGCCCTGGGAGACCAAAAATACCTTGATGCCGCCATGATGAATGCCGATTTTATTTCAGCAAAGTTGATGGATAAGGATGGAAGGCTTTGCCATAGTTTTAAAGATGGAAAGCAGACAGCGAATGGATTTTTGGAAGATTATGCTTTAACAATCAATGCTTTTATCCAACTCTATCAAACTGGTTTTGATGATAAATACTTGAACCTTGCGAAGAAACTCTTTGATTATTCATTGCAATATTTTTACAATAAGGAAACAGGGGCTTTCTATTTCACTTCCAATGCCGATCCGGGGTTGATTGCCCGAAAAGTTGATCTGTACGATCAGGTTATCCCTTCTTCCTTGTCCGTAATGGCAAGGGCTGCGAATGACTTGGGCTGGTATTTCGATGAAAACGATTACAGGGAAATAAGCCGGAAACTGCTTTCGGGGATACTGCAAAAAATGCTGCAATATCCCAATTCCTTTACCAACTGGGGCTTCTTGCTCATCGAATTGAGCTATGGTAAATATATGGTAGCTATTGCCGGAAAAGAAGCCGTGGAGAAGGGAACTGAAATCAACAAAGCTTATCTCCCAAATAAATTGTTGATTGGGAGTACCGAAGCCAACAACAGCCCTCACTTGATCAACCGCTATGTCCAGGGCGAAACTCGGATTTATGTTTGTACGGAAACGGCTTGCAAGGCTTTTACAACGGATTCGGGGAAAGCGGTAGAATTGTTAAGGCAGGAAAAGTAAGAGTGCTTTCAGTCAATATTAATACTTTTAAAGCCCTTCCCATTTTGGAACTGTAATGAAGTATGACATAATTGGTTTGTAACACATGCTTTTTCAGATTTTAGAAATGGCTTTGTGCGTTGGTTAATCCGAAATTGCAGAATACTTTTTCGGATTATCCTTCATCTTTACAATCCCTAAAATCCAAAAAAGCAGCTTGTCCAAAACGAAATCTAAAGCTTCTCCCTCAAAGCAAATATCTCGTCCCTAAACCTAGCGGCTTCAATGAAATCCATTTCCTTAACGGCAGCCTTCATCTGTTTTTCCAGTTTGGCAATGGCTTTTTCCAATTGCTCTTTGGTCATGTATTGAACGACCGGATCGGCGGCAATATCAATCCCTTCACGCTCAACATAGGCATTGGGTTCAACTGTTTTTGCATCCGCAACGGAGGTTTGTTTCATGATGGCGTCCGTTGATTTGATAATTTGGGTCGGTGTTATATTGTGTTCCTCATTGTATTTCAACTGCTTTACCCTACGCCTGCTGGTAATGTCAATCGTCTTCTTCATGGAATCGGTCATTTTATCAGCATAGAAAATAACCCTTGCGTTCAGGTTACGTGCAGCCCTTCCTGCCGTTTGGGTAAGCGAACGTTCCGAACGCAGGAAACCTTCTTTATCCGCATCCAAAATAGCCACGAGTGAAACTTCGGGTAAATCCAGGCCTTCACGTAAAAGGTTAACACCAACCAAAACATCAAATTCACCAAGCCGAAGCCCACGAAGAATTTCCACACGGTCGAGTGTATCCACTTCTGAATGGATATATCGTGTTCCGATATTCAACTTCACCAGATACTTTGTCAATTCCTCTGCCATCCTTTTAGTGAGGGTCGTCACTAAAACCCTTTCTTCCTTTTCTATCCTTAAATTGATTTCATCCAGAAGGTCGTCAATCTGGTTAAGGCTCGGGCGTACCTCAATCAATGGATCCAATAGACCTGTCGGACGTATCAGTTGTTCAACGACCACCCCCTCCGATTTTTGGAGTTCATAATCGGCGGGCGTTGCACTTACATAGATTACCTGGTTCATCATTGCCTCGAATTCCGTGAACTTTAAGGGCCGGTTGTCCAAAGCAGCAGGCAAACGGAAACCGTATTCCACGAGGTTTTGTTTTCTCGACCTGTCGCCACCGTACATCGCCTTTACTTGGGAAACGGTAACGTGGCTTTCATCGATCACCATCAGGAAATCATCCGGGAAATAGTCGATTAAACAATAAGGCCTTGTCCCGGGGCGGCGGCCATCAAAATAGCGGGAATAATTCTCGATGCCCGAGCAATAGCCCAATTCCCTCATCATCTCAATGTCGTAGGTAACACGGTCTTCAAGGCGTTTCGCTTCAAGGTGCTTTTCCGTATCTTTCATATACTGCACTTGTTTGAACATGTCCTCCTGGATAATATCGAGGGAATCTTTCATTTTTTCCTGGGAGGTAACAAAGATATTTGCCGGGTAAACGTTCAGGCTGTCGAAAGTCTCCAACATTTCTCCCGTGATTGGGTTAAACGATTCGATGTTTTCCACTTCATCGCCCCAGAAAATAAAACGATAGGCCACATCGGCATAAGCCGGGAACACATCAATGGTGTCACCCTTTACCCTGAAATTCCCATGGGTAAATTCCACCTCGTTCCGCGAATATAAACCCGTAACAAGTGATTGGAGGAATTGGTTCCGGGGGATTACGTCGCCCACCTTAATCCTGACCACATTGTTCGTGAAATCCTCGGGGTTTCCAATCCCATAAATACAGGAAACGGATGAAACCACAATTACGTCCCTTCTTCCTGAAAGCAGGGCAGAAGTAGTGCTCAGGCGGAGTTTTTCGATCTCGTCATTGATGGAAAGGTCTTTTTCAATGTAGGTATTGCTCGAAGGCAAAAAAGCTTCAGGTTGGTAATAGTCGTAATAGGAAACGAAATACTCGACCCGGTTTTCAGGGAAAAATTGTTTGAATTCCCCGTACAATTGGGCAGCAAGGGTTTTGTTATGGCTTAAGATGAGGGTTGGCCTCTCGACCTGCTGGATCACATTGGCAATGGTGAATGTCTTACCAGATCCTGTTACGCCGAGCAACACCTGATCTTCATCGCCCCGGTTCAGGCCTTCCACCAACTGTTTGATGGCTTCGGGCTGGTCGCCGGTGGGCTTGAAGTCGGATGTTATTTTGAATTTCATTATCCCATTTTTATTTTTTCTTAGGCTTATACCCTTTTTGCTTGGCAGCTTCCTCAAGGCGTTTTTGCCAACCCGATGCTTTTTTCTTTGGTTTCTTCTTATTGAGTTCGATTTGTGCCCTTATTTTATCCTCGTCAATTGTCTTTCTTATCAGGAACATTTGGGTAAACGTGATAACGTTTGCTAGAAAATAATAATAACTCAAACCGGAAGCGTAATTGTTGAACATCCCGAGGAACAATAGCGGCATAAGGTACATCATTGTTTTCATCCCTGGCATTTGCTGTTGGGAGGAACCCATCATATCCTGGTTCATTTTTGTGTAAATCAACGTAGATACGGTCATCAATAAAGTGAAAAGGCTGATGTGGTTTCCATAAAACGAACTGATCAGTGGGATATGTGCCGACCAGGAATAAATGGAATCATAGCTGGAAAGGTCGGTTGCCCATAAAAAGGATTGCTGCCTGAGCTCAAATGCTGCCGGGAAGAAACGGAACATGGCAATCAGGATTGGGAACTGCAACAGCATCGGAACACAGCCTGCCATTGGGTTTACCCCAGCAGACTTGTACAAGGCCATAGTTGCCTGCTGTTTTTTCATAGCATCCTCTTTCTTTTGGAACTTTTTGCCCAATTCATCAATTTCGGGTTTCAATACCCGCATTTTTGCAGACGATTTATAGGATTTATATGCGATAGGGAAAAGGACCAACTTAAGTAAAATGGTGAGGACGAGGATTATGATCCCATAATTCCAGCCAAAACCTTCAAGGAAATTAAATACCGGCAAAACGGCCCATCGGTTGATCCATGACAAGAAACCCCAGCCGAGCGGGATTTCCTTTTCAAAATCAAGATCGTATTTCTTAAGCAGGTTGAATTTGTTGGGGCCAAAATAGAATGCCATTGGGATATTTGTTTCCTTCGACATGGTAAAGGGCAGGCCAATATTGGCCTTCATCGAACGTAGGTAAGATCCGCCAGGGGCCTTTTCCGCAATTTCAGCATTGTTTTCAACGTCCTTGAAAGCATTGAAGCTTTTGATGTTGGCACTCAGGAAATAATCTTTTGAAATAAGTATTGAACTAAAAAAGCGGTGCTTGAAGGAAATCCATTTCAAATGGGTCGATAAGTTTTCCTCGTCGTCCTTTGATTGCGAAAGATAATCAACATCGTCCCCATCGAACTTATAATAAATGGTAGGGCCGTTGAAGCGGTCAATATGCTTTTCAAGCTTTAGCAGTTTTGTGTTCCAGTCCAGGTCCAGGTAACTTGTTCCCGGTTGAAGATAGTCTTCCATGCCCACAAAATTGATATCGAAATCCAACATATAATCATTGCCCGTTAAAGTATAGCGGTATTCGATATAACTGTTTTCATTGTAAGAAGAATCAGAGGCATCTGTGTAAAGCTTTACCGAAAAGCTCTTCTTTTGCGACCCTGAAACTTTTAAACTTTTAATATCCGAAGCTTGGAAATAAAGCTTGTTTGTTTGGATTTTGCGGTTGTTCGCAAAAAACGTGAGGCCAAAATTGGTGGCATGTTCATCAAAAAGCTCTAAAGGCAGCGTATCGAAGGTTTGAAATTCTTTTAACAAAACGGAAACGATTTTCCCTCCATAAGGGGAGATTTTGATTTTCATCAAATCGTTTTCAATTTCATAAGGGCTATCGTTTTTCACAACGGACGAGTTGGCAAAAGCACCAAATTTGTCACGGTTCACAACAGGTTTGGAAGCTGTATTTGTATTGTTGTTGGAGGATGTTGGGGTTTCTTCGATATCCTGTGGTGTCATTGAGTTCCTGATGGAATCCTGCTTGTTTTTTTCCAAAAGGGCAATGTTCCTGACCGAGTCATTTATCCGGTTTACGTTTGCAATCGAATCCAGGCGGTGTTGGTTTGCCAGCCGTTCCTCTTCGGATGGGGTCATCCATAGGCTATATCCAATCAGGATGGCAAAAATAAGGACAAGGCCGGTAATTGTATTTCTATCCATTTATGTAAATGTTGATACTTGTCAATAAATTATCTATATCGTTTGTTTTGTTAAAAAAGCGCAATTTTTTAAAGGGGGCAAAGATACATATTATTCATCGGAAGTTTTAAACAAAAAAATGACCAGAAGAAACAAATAATTACTACTTTCGTTCACTTAATAAAATATATTATCATATGATAGGACAGGCGGAATTGACAACAAGGCATTATAAGAAATTGGTCGAGATACTTGGGACAATGTACATTAAATCCAATGTGGAAAGCCCGTTTGATTTTATAAGGATTGCAGGTACCGGGATAAATGCAAATGTAATCAATAATTTCAGGTACTATTTCAAGCTGCCGTTGAATTCAACGGCAAGTATGTTGAATGTTTCTGAGCCAACGATTTACAGGTGGACAAAATCAAATAAAAGCCTTGATAGGAATTTTTCTGTCAAGCTATTCGAAGTGGCGGATATTTTTCTCTATGGGACAGAAATATTTGGGAACAATGAGGATTTCCTAAAATGGTTCAACCTGCCAAATATTGCTTTGGGGGGAATGGAACCAAAAGAACTCATTGAAATCCCGGGAGGTGTTTCAAAAATCAAGGATGTCCTGGGAAGGATCGAATACGGTATATTCAGTTAGGATGATAGTTTACAGGATATGTAACCGAAAACATGCGGGCGATCTGTCGGGTAAAGGTGCGGCTATGTTCGGGGGCAGATGGAACAAAAAAGGATCGCCGGTTATTTATGCCGGTGAAAGCAAGGAAATAGCATTATTGGAGATACTTGTACATGCACCTCGGGTGTTGCTGCCAGAGCTTGATATATTGACCTTGGCAATACCTGATTCATCAATTACAGAAATAGAAAAAAACGAATTGCCAAACAATTGGTACGATTATCCAGCCCCTACGATTCTTTCGGAAATAGCTGAAACATGGATACAGCAAGGGGATTCAATAGCCCTTAAAGTTCCTAGTTGTATTATCCACAGTGCCCACAATTACATCTTAAATTGCCTTCACCCAGCTTTTGAACAGGTGATGGTAAAAGAACACACAGAGTTTCATTTTGACCCAAGGTTATTAGGATAAAAGAAATGGATAAAACCAAACCAAAAATATATGCCGCCCTCCCGGCAATGAACGAGATGGAAAACATGGAGGCATTTTTGAAGTGCTTTTTTGCCCAGGATTACCCGAACACGGAGCTTTATGTTTGTGTGAACCAGCCGGATGATTGGTGGGAAAAGGAAGGTAAGGCCAGTATTTGTGAAAACAACCTGCAAACCCTTGACTATCTACGTTCGGTAACAGCGGACAATATCCATATCCTTGACCGGTGCAGCAGGGGAAATGGCTGGAAGGGGAAGGATTTCGGGGTAGGGCAGGCGCGCAAAACATTGATGGACGGGATTGCCGAAAATGCAAACGATGGGGATATTATCGTCAGTATGGATGCCGATACTCATTTCAATCCAAATTATTTCACTTCTATTGCCGAGAACTTCCAAAAACACCCGAAAGCCGTTGCTTTGTCGGTCCCATATTATCACCCTTTGAACGATGACACAGAAGCCAACAAGCAGATATTGCATTATGAAATCTATATGCGCTATTATGCTTTGAACCTATGGAGGACAGGGAGTCCGTACAGTTTTACGGCCATTGGGTCGGCTATGGCATTGCCCGTTTGGGCCTATAAAGCCATTGGTGGGATTACACCACATAAAAGTGGTGAGGATTTTTATTTTTTGCAAAAGCTCAGGAAATATGGAAATGTGCTGAGTTGGAACAGGGAAAAAGTTTATCCTGCTGCCCGCTTTTCCGATCGTGTGTTTTTTGGGACGGGTCCGGCAATGATAAAGGGAAACCAGGGTGGTTGGGACTCCTATCCCATATATCCTTTTCGTTTGTTTGATATGCTTAAGGCATTTTTTGAGTTTTTTCCACAGCTTTTCGAAAAGGATATTGAAACCCCGTTGGATGAATTTATTTCAGGGAAATTTGGAAATAAAAACATCTGGAAACCTTTGCGCGGGAATTCCAAAACAAAGGAACAGTTTGTCAAGGCCTGTCACCAAAAGTTTGATGCTTTGCGGACTTTGCAATATTTAAAATGGGAAAATTCAAAAAATCCCCGAAGGGACGAAAACAATCTATTGGAATACTTGAACTATTTTTGTTCCGGTGAAATAAGTGCTTTTTCATTTGACGTAAATAGTTTTGATTTTATGAAAAGCAGTATTGGGGAATTGGATGAGATCAGGGATATGTTGGTGCGGATCGAAGAGGAGGTGCAGATAAATAATCAGCCTTCCGACCAGCCCTGAAGGGCTGGGAAACTCAATGGCTCGGAAACTCAATGGTTGGGAAATTAAATGGTGTATCGCATCTTGGGATATCTGGCAAACATAGGTGCAGCGCACCCAAACATTTGTAGGGAAATAATTTATTTTTTCAATAGGTGCAGCGCACCGAAATATTAATTTCAACAAAACGAATGATAACAGTATTAGGCCCTACGGCAATCGGAAAAACGGCTTTTGCGGCACAGCTTGCTCATCGGATAGGTGGTGAGGTGATCAGTGCGGATTCGCGTCAGGTTTACCGTGGGATGGACATCGGGACGGGAAAGGATTATGAAGATTACATTGTCGAAGGGGAAGTTGTCCCTTATCATTTGGTGGATATTGTGGAACCAGGATACGAATACAATGTCTATGAATTCCAGCATGATTTTTTAAAAGTTTATGAAGATATTGTTTCAAGGGATAAAATCCCGGTAATGTGCGGTGGAACGGGAATGTACCTCGAAGCTGTGCTGAATGGATATAAGTTGTTGAAAGTCCCGGATAATCGCAAATTGCGGAATCGGCTCGAATCAAAAACCATGGAAGAGTTGAAGGGCCTGTTCGAGTCGTTCAAAAGCCCTCATAACCTAACGGATATTACTGACAGGAAAAGATTGCTGCGGGCCATTGAAATAGCTGATTATTATCAGGAACACGAAGCTTCAGTTCAAGGTTTCCCGAAAATCAGCAGCATTACTTTTGGAATTCATTTCGACCGAAGCCTGATCAGGGAAAGGATCACGGCCCGCTTAAAAAAAAGGATGGGAGAGGGGATGACTTCTGAAATAAAGGATTTATTGAAAAAGGGAATAACTCCCGGTCAACTGAAGTTTTATGGATTGGAATACAATTTCCTGACGCAATATGAATTGGGCGAAATTTCAAAAGAAGAGATGTTCCGTTTGTTGAACACGGCCATCCACCAATTTGCCAAACGGCAAATGACCTGGTTCAGGAGAATGGAAAAAAGGGGCCATCAAATCCATTGGATAGATGGAAGACTTCCCCTTGAAGAAAAAATTGAAGTTGCTTTGAGGATTGCCCAAAATGAACAATAATTTATATTGCCTTAAATCCGAAAACAACTATTATAATCCACAAATTACACTAATTAACACGGATTTAGTATTGTCAATAAAGATAAATGATTTTGCCATCAAACTGCCCAGTTGATTACACAAATCAAAACCCCTGCTTACGGCAGTCAAGCTTTCGGATTTATGGCATTCCAGGTTATTGCTGGATTTTTATATCAAAGGAAATCGTGCTTAAACTTGGGTCAACCTGATTGTCCAAGGATACGATTTTCATCAATCCCATTTTCCCCGATTCAGCAATAAAAGCAAAAACACTTCCCACATGCATCCCACCGGTGATTTCTGCTTCCACGAGGCGGGTTAAATCTGCCCCATTGGCATGGATAAAGATTTGGGAACTTGTGTTTATGGCATCAAAATCGGCAGCATTGATCACCGTTTCCTTAAAACGGGTGGCGGCACGGTGGTTCCATTTACTTTCAATTGTGGGATATGGATTTAGCACACCATTGTCATCAGGCGACATAATCGACATCTGTAATGAATTGCTATCAAAGAAAACCCAGTCGATATAGGTGGAATTGGTGTCAATTTCCGTCATGCTATAAACCATTCCGCTGTCAACCGCAAAAAAGTTAGGGTTGTCAAAACCATATGGGCCAAACTCAACTGCTTCATAAACATCAATATCGCTAAGCATTTCCAACGTTGTAACCCGTAAGTTCAGGCTGCTGGAATTTTCGTTCACATCACTTAATGTAAATGTCCAATCTTCGTTGCCCACCTGATCCGATGCCTTGAATATCTTGTCAAAAGTAAAAGTCAGGTTGCTGAATACCGTATCCCACTTTTCCGGACTGGTTTCAAATGTCCTGACGATTGTCAATCTTTTCAGGTTTTTCTCCGAATTCGATTTTGCCGTAATCCCGATAATAAAATCATCGTTCACCGTAACCGTGGTATCTCCATTCACATAGTGCATCCCTGTGCTGGCATGTATTCCGGCCTTAAAAGCCATTGTTGGAGGATCATTGTTTTCCGCTTCTTTGTTACATGAAAAAATCATCATGCTTGCCATTATAAAAAGTACGGACGAAAAATGCGTTTTTTTCATTTGGATATTTCTTAAATTGTATGTGAAAAACTTATTTAAGCCAATTATACGCCCATTTTCTATTTTTGTTCAAAAAAAAAAGGGCTATTGTTAAATGGCCCTTTAAAACTCTTTTTACATTTACTTAATTTGCAACTTTCACGTCAATATTCATCCTGTCACCTTTTTGGTCGAAATTATTGACTTTAATGTATCCCCTTTTACCGTTGACGGTTTCAAAAAGCAAAACATCATCGATCGATAGGTTGTTCACTTCATTTGTGTTTCCCGTTAATTCAGGAAATACGTATCCAACAGGGCCAATTACATCGAATTCAGCAGCATCGATTGCGGCCATTTCGATTTTTGTGTCATTAAAGGTTGTCCAGCTCCCAATGCCGAATACAGATTGTACATTTGAGGATGCAGGTGCACCAATCGTATTCATAGTATTTCCGCCTTTAAA